>JARLHO010000127.1 GCA_031292215.1 Syntrophobacteraceae bacterium
CCTCAAGACTCTTTTTTGGATCACTCATGGGGCCTCCCTTTCCTTATGGTTTCCCATGATGACCTAGTCTATCTTGCCGAGAATGTCCAGCTAATTGTTTTGACACGCAAAATAATTCCACCAGCGGCAAAAAACCGCGTATCAGTTTGAATTACACCCCGGTATAAGACGCCGCTCAACGAAGCTCGCCGATAAGCGACAAAAAATTTTGCGTCCCGTTAGACAGTATTTTCCCATCCCCCGGAAAGACCACGTCTCCGCTTGCCGCCATGAGTTCGCAGTGGCTTGCCACCTCATCGGCCGCAAGACTAAACCCCGGGCCCTTTAGCAACTCGGGCCGGAAATGGGCTGCGGCCACTTCCTCTAGCGTTTTGGAGCCCGACTTCAAGATTCGGGCAAAATCGCAACAGCGCTCCGCGTGATGGCCCACCAGTTCCCCGATTCTCTCCCGTAGATCCAAAACGGCGAATCGATCGCGATGATACAACCGATGCGCGGGCAGCACCAGGAGGTCCCGCGAAGCTCCGGCCAACTCTTCCAGCCTTCTAAGGGAGCGAATATAGGCCCTTAGGCCGAAAAGCTGCTGCGCTTCCTGCCACTTGCCGGGGAGCGCGGCCCGCATGAGGCCAAAAAACCGCTCCTGAGAGGGGTGAGGCGAAATATCGGGAAGTATCGTATCTCCTGGCAGCAACGCCTCGCCGTCTATCAAAAGAGCCACGGCATCGGGGCTGTGGCCGGGTATGTGGATCACCTCGACGCCCGCTCCCAGCTCGCCGTTCATGGTCAAATCCGAAATCTTCGCCTTAGAGCGCTCTTTATGATATTCCAGGCAGTTACGCCGGGCAAAAGAGGCCGACATCGGACAAGACCAGCAGGAAACCGGAAATAGGGCCTTCTCGCTCGAAGGGGCGGCTTCGGGGAGGGGTCCCACAAGGCAGCCATAGGTTTCATGGGCCAGGACACGCGCGTTCGTCGCCCCGGTGATCTCGAATATCCCGCCGTCATGGTCCTCGTGGCCGTGAGAGAGCACTATCGCATCGATATCCCGAGAGCTTACGCCCACCGATTCGATCATCTCGAGAAGAGGCAACCCCTTGCCCCTTCTTCCCGCATCGAAAAGAAAGGGGTTCTTCGCGGTGACCAGGTAATTCCAGGTCGGACCAAGAGTCCAGTCGTCGTCAAAGAAGTTATCGGTGGCAAATCCAAAGACAGCGCGCCCGGAAGAAAGCCTGGCTCTAATGATCATATTGTTTCCCGAGCTATCCCCGGCCTGGATTACCTCGATTCGGTGCATGGAAAGTCTCCTCGCTGCCCCCGGTGGCCGCGCTATTTTCTAATTTCAGGGATTCTGTACTCGTCGCTTCCGTGTATTTTAAGCCGGAAAACAATCTTATTCGGATCGTCGGGAGCCGGGCTGTACGGCAGCTTGACCTCATATCTGCCCTTCGGGGCCATCTCTCCGATGTGGAGGATCGTTTGCCAGAACACCCTGGTTTCATCGTCGTCCATAGTGTAGAGGTCGATTACCAGCCCCTTCATGGCGCGGCTCGATTCGTTTACCACATAGCCGGTGATGTAGCCGTCCGGAGTAATGTTAAAGTGTTTGAAATACAAAACGTGGCTCATGGTTCCGCAGGTATTTTCCACCCGTCCGTTACTGTAGTACGAATCGGCCCGGCCGCAGACGGGAGAAAAGAGCAAAGCGGACAAAATACATGCTGAAAAAAATTTCGCCATTTACTCACTCCTCTTTAAAGTCGCTAAAGTTTATCTACCGCTATTTATCGCCTGATTTAAGACAACTGCTGCAGGTTCCATACACCGTCAACGTGTGCTCTTCAACCGTAAAACCGTGGCGCCGACCGATCTCCTCGATTGTCCGGACGGAAAGGCACTCCTGAAACTCCTCGACACGGTGGCACGTGTTGCACACGAGATGGTGATGGTGAGCCCCCCCGCACACCCGGTACCTTCGGGAACCATCCCGGAGTTCGACCCGGTCGAGCACCTTGCTTTCGACCAACTGCTCAATCGAGCGGTAAACCGTGGCGCGGCCGATCCGGCCATGGACAGCGCGCAGTCCCTGCCAGAGGTCGTCTGTCGAAAAGGCCTCCCCGGTGCGCGCAAGCTCTGCTAGTTTTTCAACGAGGATCCGCCTTGGCGCGGTGTTGGGACGGCTAAGGTCGAAAAAAGCATTCTCGATCCGGCGGACCTCCTCGCTCGCATGGCGATCGCCATGCGCGCAAACCTGCCGGGGCGAGCGCGAAGCATCCCTGGATTCATTTTTCATACGAAAGCCTTTTGATGGTTGACCGGGTCTTATCCGGTTTCCCGGTCCAAGTGTGCGCGTTCGAAGGCCCGCACCGGGCGAAGACGCTTTCGAAGCAGAAGGGAAGCGGTGTAGGTGAGCGCTGCGAGCGCCGAGATGTAGAAGCCCGCCGGAAGATGGCGGATAGTCCCCGCAAAGGTCAGGATGAGGCCAACCCACGTTACGCCGACCGCCGCCGCGACCGAAAGGGCGATTGCGCGAGCCGGACGATTCGTAAGGTTTACGGCCGCGGCCGCCGGAGCAATGAGAAGGGAAGCTGTTAGAAGGATCCCCACCAGGAGCACGCAGGCAGCCGTCGTAAGGGCTACGATTGCCAAAAAGGCTGCCGAAAGAGCGCGCATGGGTACGCCGCGCGCTTCGGCGCCCGCCGGGTCAACCGATGCGAAAAGAAGCGGCCTGTATAGGATCGCAAGCGCCCCCAGAGCTGTTGCGCAAGTCGCAAGCGCCGCCAGTATGTCCGTCGAATTTATGGTCAGCATCGATCCAAATAGTATATTTATGCCGCTCATCGCGTGCGACCCGCTCGTTCGCGAATAGATGCTTAAAAAAAGCACGCCCAGCCCCAGGGCGAAAGAGAGCACCATGCCGACCTCGACATCCCGCCCCCGCACCCGTTTCCCCAACATGCCCAGCCCCGCCGCGGCAAGAAGCGAGAAAACTATCATGCCGACCAGGGACCCGACGCCTAGCAGCGCCGCCCCCGTTGCCCCGGCAAACCCGATGTCGGTAAACGCTTCGGCCACGAAAGCCTGCGCCCTAAGGACCAGAAAGTAGCCAACACTTCCGGCCACAACCGAGACAATGGCGCCGCCAATAAAGGCGTGCGCCATTATTTGCGAACTACACAGCTCCCCTAGCATTCCGCTTCCGTTTTCTTCCAGTTGTCCCGGCCGCTCACAAGCCCCCTTGGCGAGCGTAGCGCGATTGCCACAGGCAAACCTTGCTGACGCCTGCCCTTGCCGATCCGAAATATCCTCACCGGCATGTACGCAAGAAAAGAGATCGAGGCGATAAAAAAACTTACCGGCCAGTTTCCGCTAAGCCCCGCCAGGGTGATCCCGGCAAACATGTAGGCGACCCCCAAAAGCGCGGAAAGAAGTATCGCTGCGCCCGGCTTTTGCGTCAGGCGGGTAGCCGTTGCCCCCGGCCCAACCAGCATGGTGAACACCAGCAGCGCTCCCACCACCTGGACGGCAAGGGAAACGGTAACGGCTACGACCAGCAAAAACACAAGGGTCAGCATCCTTACCGGAACGCCCTTGGCCTCGGCGGCGAAAGGATCGAACGTCATGAAAAGAAGGGGCCGAAACATAAAGAGCATAAGGCAAACAGAGGCCATGCTCATTAACCCCGTTAAAATCACATCATTTCTCGTTATACCCAAAACAGTCCCGAAAAGGATGCTGTATACCCGCTCGGCATAGCCGCCGTAGAGCGAAAGAAACATGAGCCCAAGCCCCAGGGCGAAAGACATGACAACGCCGATGGCAACGTCTCGTTCGCGAGGCTCCCGGCTGCCCGCGCTCATCGCAGCCCCCGCTAGAATCGTCATGACAAAAAGGCCGTAGACCGGCTTCACCCCGAAAAGCACAGCCCCCGCAGCCCCCGCAAAACCGATGTTTGGAAGAGCATGCCCCGCGAACGTGTATCCGCCTCCAATCAGAAAATACCCGACGATGGACGAGGCCACGGCAATGAAGACGCCGCACAAAAGCGCGTTCTGGATAAACTGGAAATGATATAGACCCACAATCGAATGGAGCATCAGGTCTCCACTCCCAAAACGAACTTTTTCCCCATCGCTTCGACCACCTCGACCGGATGGTTGTAGAGCGAGCTCAAGGTCTCCCGGGTTATCACCGTTTCGGGGGCCCCAATCGCCGACCGTGCGTTGGCCATGTATACGACCCGGTCCACATGCTGGAGCAGCGGGTTTATGTCATGGGTAACCAGCATCACCGCAACTTTTCGGGACGCGCAAAGCCCTCCCACAAGGGAGACGATCTCGAGCGCGCTGGCGATATCAAGGTTTGCCAGCGGCTCGTCTAAAAGAACGAGCCCGGGGTTGGCGATCAACACCTGAGCAAGAGAAAGCCTTTGCTTTTCCCCTCCGGAGAGCTCTCCCACAGCAGCCTCGGCATACTCGCTCGCACGGACCTCCTCCAGCGCCGCGTCGACAAGACGTCTGCGCTTGCGGCTGGGAAAACCCGGCCCCCAGCGGTGCCCGTCCAGGCCAAACCCCACGAGATCTCGGGCGCGCACGGCAAAATTGGCATCAAGGGTTCGAAATTGCGGCGCATAGCCAATTTTGGGATTTCCGCGGCTGGGTCTTCGGCCAAAAACCAGGACTTCTCCGGCTTCGGGCCGAATGAGGCCGAGAAGCAGCTTCAAAAGAGTGGTTTTCCCGGCGCCGTTTGGCCCCAACACGGCGATAAATTCTCCGTCTTCTATCGTAAACGTCATCTCGTCCTGGATGAGACGCCCCCCGAAACCGATGCGGACGTTTCGCAAAAAAACGGGCAACTGGCGCCTATTAACGGACTCAGGGCTCATCTGGGGCCGCCTCCCGCCCCCGGCCCGCCCAGTCCCGATTCGAGCGCGTCCATCTGGTCGACCATCCACGACTGGTAGTGTTTGCCGGCAGGCATCGTTTCGGTTATCGCAACCACCGGGACCCCCGAACCCTTGGCCAACTCCTCGAGCCTCGCGGTAAACCGGTCGGCGGTCTGCCGGTTATAGACGAGCACGCGCACCCGTTTATTTCTAATCTGCTCTTGGGCGATCAGCATCGCATTGGCCGGGGGATCGATCCCTTCGGCCACCGCTTTTTGCAATGCAAACGGGGTGAGTACTCTTAGGCCCATCGGATCGGCCTGATAGGTAAATATCGGCTCGGTAAGGGCAATCGGCAATCCGGAAAAACGGTTCGAAATCTCGCGGATTTTAGCTCCAATTTCGTCTAGGCTTTCGTCAAAAATTGTAAGGTTTTTCTCGAACCGCTCAGCCTGCGAAGGGCGCAAACGCTTGAGATCCCCGGCTATAGCCGCCGCAACAGCCTTCATGTCTTCTGCGCAGTACCAGACGTGCTCGTTTCCGGAAATCTTTACGGGCGAAATGTCCCATGCGTTTATTACGAGCCGGCCCCCATCGGGTGAAGCCGCAAGCAGCTTGTTTACCCAGTCGTCATAGCCGCCGCCGTTTTCGATCACAAGGTTTGCCGTGGCCACAGCCTCCGCGTCGTTTACGGTCGGCTCGTATTCGTGGGGATCGACATCGGGATCGGAGAGCACGCTCGTTACCCGGGCGCAGGAGCCGGAAATCTGGAGGGCGATGTCCTGGTAAAAATTTTCGGCGGCCACGATATGTAGCCGGCTCGAAGCTGTGCAAGCAGGCGCCTTTTGCGCGAAGGCCCGGGCAAAAAACATCCAGGAGGCGCCCTGAACCAGCGCAAGCGAAGCGATTGCCGCCGCAAAAAAAGTCCCCAATTTTACCATCGGACATTCCCAGGGTGTCGTTTCATCCTTAATGATACACGATATCATTAACCATGGCAGATAATAACGACCCTTGCCGGAAACGTCAACGAGATTGAGGCGATAAACGGGGTATTCTGCGCGGCTTCGCGTGATTAAGAATATGCTGCTCACTACCCAGCATGCTCCCCGCTCCCGGATTCCCATAAATCCGATGATCTCCCGTTTCGTAGACTCCTAATCCTGTTAATCCTGTAAATCCTGTCCAAAGCTTTTTAAAAAGGCATTTTTTAGACAGGATTAACAGGATTTACAGGATTAAAAACAGAAAACCAGTCAGATGCCTCCGGCAAAGCCGGAGGCCTGAAAAACCGTGGACCGCTCAAAGCGGTTGTAAACCGTTGACCACCTGAAGGTGGTGACTACCCGAACAGGTTTAGCTGGTCCAGTCGGCGATCCTCTGCCTCCTGATTCCTAATATATTGGCGGATAACCTGCTCATCCCTTCCCAACGTGGAAACGAAATATCCTCCGGCCCAGAAGCTTTGACCAGTAAATCCTTTCTTTTCCCCAAGAAAGCTCCTGGCGATGTGAATAGCGCTCTTCCCCTCGATGTAGCCAACCACCTGAGAAACTCCGTACTTGGGTGGAATGGAGATGAGCATGTGCACGTGATCCACCATGAGGTGTCCTTCGACCACGGCACTCTCCTTCTGCCTCGCTGAGCACGCTCACGATTATTGATGGACTCGTGATCACGTACAGCGATGGACTCGTAAGTTGGCTCTCAGAGCGGCAGATCAAAACGGTACTGGTTCAAAAGGAAGACATAATCGCGCCATTTCACGATATTTGAGGATGGCGGGATTTTTGGGGAGCACGCTCTAAGAACACCTTAAGCTATTGATTTTATATAGTCCGTGTCCATCATTTCGCTTGAAAAATCACGCTATTTGGAGGAGAGCCTGTCGGTCCCTCATTTAATGTGCAAAGAGAGCCTTCATGAGGATTTTCCGGGATTCCCATCGCATACCGTGAACATTTTTGGGCCTTTTTCCATCGCTCAGTGTGGTCGTGCACACCTCGCCAGCTCCCTGAACACTGCCCCCCAAGCTGCTTGCGGAGTTCCTCGTAGAGCGTCTTTTTCCGATACTTCGGGATCCACACTACATGGTACTTGCAGTCCCGTACGGTGTGGCTTGGACTTTGTCGATCGTCCACGCGAAAGCCTTTCCTTTTGTAAACTTTGAGCGGTTCACAAGAGGGAGGCTTTCGCATTCTCCCGGAAATGTCAAACTCTGAGAGTCTCCCCGGCAAAGCCGGGGGTTTACTCAGTTTAAATTATATCGCCCACTGGGGTCCAGGAGAGTCATTCCGCCCCGGGCGCTCAACCTCACCCGCTCTTCTAAAATCCTGTCAATCCTGTCAATCAGCGTCATCGGCACTGGGTACCCTGTGGAAAGCACCTCATAAGCTTGTGGAATCCGTTGAGTATCGCCGAGCGGGCGCTGCTAAATGGTGAAGAGCCGGGCTGTTTTACGTTGGCCTGTGCTTTCAGGGACGCGATCTGCCGCAGCTCCCGAGATCGTGCTTCCATTTGGGCGGGGGCCAGGAGTTTTTCCACCACGGGAACGAGGTCCCGCAGTATTTGCTCCCCGTCCTTGTTCTCAATTAGGGCCGCCAGAATATATTTGCGGCAGTCGTGATCCCAGACGAGGACAGAATCCGAATAATAGAGGCTCCAGTCCCCGGATTTGCGAAAGAGCCTTTGCGGAGGAACATGCGTTTCGAGAACGCTTACAAACTTGTCGTGAAGGCCCGGGTGTGAAAGTATCTCCAACATCTGGCGCGAGCGCTCGGGGCTGATGATTTGGCCGGTCGCAAGCATGTAGTAGAAGCGGCATAATTGCATGGCCGTTGCGGCATGACACAGGCCCTTGATGGGTTCGGGATTTCGCAGGCCGACCGGCGGATAGCTTCCGCCCAGCCAAATTCCCCCGCCGTACTGGGGGACATAGAACTGATAGCGCAGGAGGTCGTCCTCGATTCGCTTGAGGCCAATGAGATCGATAAGGTAGGAAGCGGCGGCGTTATTGGACAGGCGAATCATCCGGATCAACCACGCGTGGAGTGCGGGCGAGTCCTTGAGCGTGCCGTCTTGAATGCTCTGGTAGGCGCCAAGCAAAACCGCGATTTTGGAAAGGCTTGCGGCATACATCATCGTGTAGCCGTTTACGCTCGCAAAACGCGCGGCTTGGGGGGTTGAAAGGTCCACCAGCCCGACAGCCATTTTATTATGATCGATCAGCGCGCGCCAGGACCGCTTCTTTTCCAGAGCGCTTTCGAGGGCCATTTGAAGCCCCGCGTCCACTGTGTCCGCAAAAGGACGATGCTGTCCAATTTGCGGAGGCAGCTCCCGGGCAGACTCAGCCGCCCCGGTTCGGGCGCTGGAATACTCAGTTGTCATCAAGAAAAAACTCAACATCGGAATTATCAGAATTATGGGAATTATTGGAAGACGCTTCATCTCGTAATTGATCCGTGGACTTTCTTTCGGCAACCATCAGGTTTGCCTCGCCAGGGTTGTAATAATAGCCAAAGCCGAAGGGCAGAGGTTCAATCTTTTTATCCGCCTTGTAAATCGAAGCCAAATCTTTCTGGTAAGCCTCCTTAAAGGTTGGAATGGGCTTGCGGTAATGGCCGTAGAATCGGAGGCTCCAATCGGAGGGCTCAAAGAATTTCAGCGGAATTCCCGAATCCTCCTGCACCAGGTAGCGGCTGTGGTCCAGCATGAACTGCCTCGCCGCCGAGGTCTCGGGGTCGAACATCACGTAAGAGGCGGACTTCATAAAGGTGGTGAAAGGCCCCAGCCGCCTTAGGAAATTGAGAAAATGGCGGTTTTGCTCGAAGGCCTGATTGTATAGGTTGACATCGAAGTAGTAAAGCGTTTGCGGGTGGTCCTCCTCGGAACCGGCGCCCTGAAAGACTATCCGAATGCCTTCGACATCATCCATGATCGGTTTTGTGGTCTCGATTTCAGGGACTTCCCGAGCCGTTGTTTCCAGCGCGGGGAGCACCCGAATCTCGCCGTCCATCCCCATTTTCCAGTAACTGACGTCTAGCACCTGCGCATTGCTGCGCGCCAGCATGAACAGCAGAATCGGAAGCACGCCCCGTATTCGCGTTTGCTCGATCTGGGCTTCCATATGGGCGGATAGAAAATAGTTGACATTTAAGAGGTCATGGAGAGATTTTTTCATCGATTCCAAGTAGGTGCTAAACTGCCCGTCGGTCATGGCGGGAAACCCCGGGATGTCTCCAAGCTGCTCCATGGCGACCAGAACGTATGTGCCGGCTTTAGGGAAAAAAGCGTGAATATTGGCAAAATCAGGACCGCTGAATGGATAGAAAACGGCGCCCTCCGAAGAGGCGGCAGTCCCCAGTTCTTTTTCGGACCACGAACGCTCAGGTGCGAGCAGCCTCTTGTCCAGGTTGATCCAGCCTCGGTGGATAAACCTGGAATACTCCACCCAGGCCGATTTTTTTTGAAATGGGGCGAGAGCGCTTTGCGAATCGGCCATTCCTGCAATTAATCGAGCGTAATCGTTGTATATTCCCCCGAAATGAGAATTTTCTCCCGTTGACAGGATCGAATTGTCAATGGACTGCGGCTCCCGGGCAGTGGCGACATCATTTACCCAAAGAAGCGTCAGCGCCGCTACAATGGAAATAATTATCGCCCGGCCAGGCCATTTGCTTGTGTTTTCTTTCATCGCTTCTCCTCCTGGAGCGAACTAAATTGGCATTGCCTGTTTGTAAGCCATTTATAAAGAACCAGTAAAGACGCAACCGTCATAAGGCAAAGTGCGGAAGGCAGTGGCCTTTGGATGACAAGATAGCAAAGCATCCAGATGTTCACCGCCAGGTAGAGCGCGGGAACGACCGGATAACCCCACGTTTTAAAAGGTCTTTTGAGGTCAGGCTTCCTGAATCGAAGAACAAACACACCCAGAACGGCCATACAGGAAAACAGGGTCAGAGTGAAACCGACGTAGGTGAGAACGAAATTGAAAGCCGAAGTCATGACAATGAGAATGGCGACCGAGGACTGAATGAGGATGGCCCGCGCCGGGACACCTCTTGAATTCCTCCGGGCCAAAAATCCCAGGGCCTCGATATCTTCGCCCATCGCCGCGGCCACTCTGGGCCCCACCATTATCATGGAACTAAGAGTCGAGATGAGAACCAGGCAGATCAGTGACGTCATAAGCCCCGCCCCGCCCGCTCCGAAAATCGCCCTGGCCGAAAGAGAGCCGACCTCGATTTTTCCGGTAAGCGCAACCGCGGGAACGGTTAAGAGAAAGACAAGGTTTAAGAGAACGTAGAGAATCGAAACAAAGAGGGTCCCGAAAAAGAGTGAGAAGGGAATGTTTCTCTCGGGCGCGAGGATCTCCCCGCCGATATAGGCGGAGGCGTTCCACCCCGAGTAAGCGAAGGAGACGTAAACCAGTCCGACTGCAAAATCGGGATTAAAAACCGACCCCAGCCCCCCGAGCGAATGTGGCAGCGCGATTCTTTGCGGGAAGGGCATCCAAAGACCTGCCGCGATAAACAGCGCGATCAGGACAATCTTGGCGACAGTGAAAACATTTTGGAAATGGCACCCCCACTTCACATCGGCCAGGTGCACCAGGGTGAGGACAATGATCGCCCCCCCTGCCACGGCCGTTCCGTTTACCCCGTGGAAAGCCATCTGTGAGTAGCGCCCCAGCGCCATGGCCGCCAGCGCGATGGGAGCTCCAAAACCGACCAGGATGGACACAGAGCCGCTAAGAAATCCGATGGCCGGATGATAAATCTTGCTCAGATAGGCGTACTCGCCTCCGGATCGAGGCATCATCGCCCCAAGCTCCGCATAGGAAAGCGCTCCGCAAAAGCTGACGATGCCCCCCACTACCCACAGCAAGATTGCGGAAAATGGAAGATGAACGCCTGCAAGTTGAAAACCAAGAGTGGTAAAAACACCCGTCCCGATCATGTTGGCGATAACCAGGATGGTGGCGGAAAAAAGGCTTATCGGCTTTTTTCCGATGGAGCATTGGCCGTCCTTCATTCTATCCCCTGAATTTTCCGGATTGCAATCACAGTAGAGTCCCGCCAATCCATTCCACCCCTCCGGCAGAGGGCGCTCCAGGCAATCGATAAGTTTGTAGGCAGGCAGAACTTCCCAGCATACCAGGAACTAGCCGGATAAGTTAATCCTTTTGTGCTCATTGGGTATCCCTTCTCCGGCCGCTTGCCGCCATGCCGGCCTCCGGGAAGTTGCGGTCGCTGCGCAAAAGGCAACTGCCAAGCGGGCGTAACTGCGCTCAATTTTTCCGAAAAGCTACGCCGACCGGCCCTATTTTTTTGGCAGACCGTTTTTTCAGGTCACGAAAAAGTACTTTTAAAGTTATAATGGTTAAATTGATAGAGTAAAAGGAAGTGGTGCGGCTACGAAAAAGCCGCTACAGGCAAGTGTGGATGTTTGTCGCGACAAATGGCGTAAATCCCTGTGCTGCTATACATAGTGAATGCCAATGGAGGCCTGTGATGGAGTCTAGTGATTTTGTCGAGATTGGGGAAGTCTTCGTAAAAACCGACAGGACCCAGGGGAATATGGTCATCCTGAAACGCTCGGAAGAAGACAGCCACTATTTTCTCATGTTCGTAGGCGATGCCGAGATAACTGCGATAGCCAAGGAAAAGGGGCTGGTCGAACCCAAGCGCCCCCTCACGCACGACATCTACCTGACGATTCTCCAGCGCTGCGGCGTGGCCTTCGAGAAAATCGAGATATTTGAAATGCGCGACAATACCTTTTACGCCAAGATTTACGCCCGCATCGACGGGGAGAGCGCCGTCTTCGATGCGCGTCCAAGCGATGCGGTGGCTTTGGCGCTGCACGAAAAGTGTCCCATTTGGGTCGGCAGAAAACTTCTGCGGGTCGAACTGACCGCCGAAGAGGTCCAGGAATTCGAAATGATCGTAAAAACCGTAAAGTTCTGATTTTACGATGCCTTTTCTCGTTATCAAACTATCCGTTTGACTTGCGGCGCTGTTTTGGATAGAGACTCAAGCTATCCGCTGAGGCTCTGCCCGGGGGGTGCCGCAGAAATGATTGAGAGCCGGCGCGGGCCGGCTTTGTTTTTTTGATGAGCAAAAGTTCTTCGAGGCAGGGCTTTTCTTTTTTCGCCGGGCCCGCGCCGGCAGAGAATTTTTTACTACCCGATGAGGACATTTTATGGCCATTTCTTCTTCCTCAGCCACAATCACCCGTTTTTTCGTTCCCGAACCCGATGTTGGCGATTTCTGGAGCTATGTGGACGAAAAACTCCGCGCCGGCGCATTCGCCGAACCCGACGATACCCGGACCGAGGCGGCCGGTTTTACGTCCTGGGAGGATTTTTTCGATCCCTCTTTTTCCTACGGCTCCTATCGAAAAGGCGAATACGTCGCGTTTAATTTCCGGCTGGATCAAAAGAAGGTGCCCGCCGTAGTGCTAAAGCAGTTCGTTCGCCAGTCGGTGCAAAAATACCGCGACGAGCACGAAGGAAAGTGGCCGAGCCGGTCCGAAAAACAAGAGATGCAGGAAAACATGCAGGAGTATCTGCTAAGCCGCGCCTTTCCTCAACCCAGCTCCTTCGAGGTGGTGTGGGAGCCGGCGCGAAACCTCCTGGTCCTGGGGACTTCGAGCGCGAAGATGCTCGACGCCTTCCTCGAATTTTTCGAACGGCAGTTCCAAGTCTACCCGGTCCCGCTCTTTCACGCGCAGTGGGCGGCCAACATGTTGGCGCTCACCCCGGGGCAAAAGGATACGCTTGGCTCCATCGTGTCGCTAAAATCTCCCACGGCCCTAAGTGATGGGCGGTTCCTTGGCACGGAATTTCTCACCTGGGTGTGGTACTACATCGAGTGCCTCGGGGGATCGATCCAGGCAGGGGAAAAAACGGCCGAGCTTCACCTTGGCGAGCGCATGACGCTTTTGCTGCCAAGAGATGGCAAAGAACGGGTGGTCTGCACCTCGCAAGCGAACTTTCTCCACGAGGCGCGCACCGCGCTCCGCCAGGGAAAAGTCGTCGACGAGGTCCAGCTCCTGCTAATTATTGGCGAAAACGAGTATGTCCTGACCCTGGACAGCTCCCTTTGGGCGGTAAAGGGGCTAAAGACCCCCAAGCAACTCCCCGACTACGGCAGTGAAGACCCCGACGGCCGGTTCCTGGAAAAGATGTACTTTATCCAGGAAGTCTTCGAGGCCATGGATTCGCTCTATATGCGATTTCTTGCCGAAAGGCTCACTCCGGGGTGGGAATCGGATACGCTCGTTGAACTTCAAAAATGGATCGATGAGGGCCGATCCGCGCCTGAGACCGCACAAAGCCCGACCGCCATTGCCTAGCCCCCGGAACCAATGAACGAGATAGGCCTTTCCACTATCACCTATGTACTGCGAGAACACTGGTTGAGCGCGTTTTTGCTGCTCGTCTCGCTTTCAACCGTCTGCCTTGCCCTGATGCTGCGCTGGTACGTGAGGCGCCGCATCAGGCAAATGCTTGAAAACGGCGTTGAAGATGACCACGAACTGGATCTGCTGCCGGCCCCCGGCCCCTTTGAGCGGCAGGCCCTGGAATTTATCGCCGGAATGCGCCGGCAGATTTGGTCGCTGCCAGAAGCCGAACTCGAGCTGGGCCTGGAGGCCTTAAACCGCCACGCGCTAAATATCGTGCGCTCGGTTGGCGCCATCTATCACCCCGAAGCCGCTCAGCCCGAATATGAAGCCTCGCTCTCCGACACCCTGGAGCTCGTGACACGGGTCGGCGCAAGGCTTGCCAAGCTCTCCTCGACAGTTCCCATAAAGTATGTCGGAAACCGCAAACTAAGCGATTTTCAACGCTATTATCAGGTCTACGTCAAAATCAACGATAGCCCCGTCTTGAAGCTTTTTAAGAATAACCCCCACATCTATAAAGCCGCAAGATTCGCCTTAAACGTAAAAAACGCCGCCAACCCGCTCTACTGGGCAGGACGTGAGCTTACCCGCGAGGGCTATTTTCTCATCCTCCGCTGGTTTTACCTGACCTTTACGAGCGAAATCGGCAAAGAGGCCATACGGCTTTTTAGCGGCACGCGCTTTCACCAGGAAGAAGACCGCGACGCCGCCCTCATATGCTACCGCATGTTTCATACGGCCCAAAAATGGGGCGGGCCAACCTCCGGGGAGTGGGCCGCCTTCGTGCAGTTTGTAATCGGCCTCTCGGTGCTCGATTCCGAGAGCAAGCTCCATATCCTTTCGAGATGTTCCGAAGACCGCCTTCCAAAAGATTTGCAAGAGCGTACAATAGCTACCCGGTCCGGAATAAAATGGTATAAGAAGGGGCTGAAAGCGCTCCTTGAAGCCGACGCCGGCGCCTCCTCGCAGACAAAGGTTAAGCTTGTCGAAAAGGAGACGCAAATCCCCGAGGAAAAACCCGCGCCGGCAGTGAACCGGCCTGAATAGAGAGGATTCCATGCGATCATTTTTAGGGCTTTTTACGGCTGCTTTTCTGGCGTGCGCGATTTTTGGCTGCGGTTCGGCCGCCCACGAACCCAAGGACTTTCGCGGCCTCAAGTGGGGGGAAAAGACCTCTGCGGTTTCCGGTCTTCACCAGGTAGCCGGCAGCGGAGACCTGGCTCTCTATGAAAAATCCGGTGAAGTGCTAAAAATGGGAGACATCGAACTCGACCGGGTAATCTATGCGTTCTATAAAGACAGCTTCTATATGGGCATGGCGTATTTTTCCTCCGAGGGTTTCATGAAAATGGAGGCCGTTTTGACCGAAAAACTCGGCAAGCCCTCCGAGGTCGACAATAACCCCGACAACCTGATATGGGATAGCGACAACGTCTCCGTTTTGCTAACGCCCGCCGGGCCCGGCCAGACCCGCTTGGTCTACATGTATAAGCCCACTCAACTAAAAGTCGAACTCAAAAAGTAGCGCCCGGGCGGACTTCCCAACAAATCCACCGCGCCTTCCTCGCAATCTGTTGACAAAATCGGGCCGCTCTGTTAAACAGTTCTCTTCGTTCCCCGGTAGCTCAATGGCAGAGCGGGTGGCTGTTAACCACTAGGTTGATGGTTCGAGTCCGTCCCGGGGAGCCAGCAAATAACAAGGCCGGCCACTTCCAAAGAGGTGTCCGGCTTTTTTGCGTTTGCCGCCCTCCCACGCTCACCTCTTTTGCGTCCACAAAGATCTCGCCTTGAAACAGCCGCAGGTAGTCCCCACCCAAAAGGTGAAGGTTGAGTCACGATGGCGGCGGCGTTTTCCGAATTGCCTGGAAAGCTGTTAGGGATGAAGTTTTAATGAGGAGAGAAAATGAATCGCGTTTGACGGGCTGTATCCAGTTGATGAGGAAGGAAACCGCAAGGCCGTTGTGGTGCCCATTTCGGAACGGGAGCTAATCGTCTATTCGCTTGAAGAACTCGGGGATATACGCGCCCATGACGATGCCAAAGGAGACACAACCGAAGCGATCGCCTTTGAACAAGCCATTTCCGAGGATCAATAAAGGAATTTCCGATTGAGATGTGAGCTTCTCATCAAAAGGAAAGCTCAGAAGCAGTTAGCGACTGCATACCTCTTAACCCGATCGCGACCCCGTTATCACCGCTGTCCGCTCTCTCGCTGAAGCTCCAAGACCTGCCGGAGTCAGGAAGCTCACTGGCAGAGAAGCTCTGGCGTATTCGCCTCGGCCCCTCTGTGTCAATATAACTGAGACACTTTCCCCCAGATAATTTAGAGTAGAGGGCGGGGAAGGAAAAGCCGTGAAAACTACTTTGAGCATGCAAAAGAGGACGTCCCGATCTAATGCCCAAGAGATGGAAGTGGGTGAG
>JARLHO010000128.1 GCA_031292215.1 Syntrophobacteraceae bacterium
CATCGGCAAAACGAAAATAGTAGGCTTTGCCTCTGCATCGCTTTTTGAACCGCCGCCTGAACCACAGGTCCAACGCGTAGTGCAGGTAAATGTTTGACAGCAGCGGCGATAGTATCGACCCCTGCGGGGTCCCTTCTTCGCCGGCCCGCACCACAGCCCATCCTCCATTATTCCCGCTCTTAGCATGCGGTCGATAAGTCGCAGGATGCGCGGATCACCTATGCGATGCGCCAGGAATTTGAGCATCCATTCGTGGTTGACTTTGTCGAAAAAACTTTTGATATCGGCTTCAACGACATGGCCCACACTCTCTTGCCGGATGGTCCGTCCCAGCTCGTCCAGACACCCGTGAGTACTGCGCTCGGGTCGGTATCCGTAGCTGCCGTCTTCAAAAGCTTGCTCATAGATCGGTTCCAAGACTCGCTTTACCGACAACTCCACCAGCTTGTCTTCGAAGCTGCCGATCCCAAGGGGGCGGCCTTTGGCGCTGCTCGGTTTGGGTACATAGGTTCGTCGCTTTGGCTGGGGCCGGTACCGCATATCCTTAAGCCGACCCGACAGGTCTTCTAGATTTTGAGCAAGCTCCTTGCCGTACCGCTCCTTGCTTACGCCATCCACATAGCTAAACCATTGCGGTCATACCGGTCCCCATCCCTCGCATCGGCGTCTTCTGAGCAGCCTCCTTTTACGTTGGCCAACCATACCCGGTTGTTATCCGCTTGCAGCGGAGCGCTTCCGGGAACCTTTGGGATATTCCGATGCTCGCCTGGTTACTTCGACGCCGTTGTCTAGCTCGATACTGTCCGAGACCCCGGGAGGATGGGATGGCGCTCGTCTCTAACGCTCCAACCCATGTTGCCTACGCCCAACGCGAAAGGATCGGCGCCCTCCGAAATTACACGATTCTCGGGGCTAAGGGGCAGATTCAGGGCACACACCCTTTACCTCGCTAGACTCGCGCACCTCCCAAGATTAGGAAAATGCACTTGCGGGCGGCTGACTAACCTTACCTGCGAGGGCTTCACATATCCCTCACAACATCGAACCATTGCCAGGTTCAACCGTGCTCTTCGTGGTTGAATCTTCGTCCTGCGGTCCGTTCAGGCTTGCGGGCCGGTAGTCAACCACGAAGAGCACGATGAACCCGAAGGAAGAGCAAAAAAGTATGGAGCTCCGGTTCCCCGGTCATGCGTGATTTTTCTTAAAGCAACAGCGGGGGGATAACTGCTCCCCCCGCTGTTGGACTTCTATCGTTTTACGCCAAGTACTTACCCGCTTCCGTTATCTTTGCCGCGATTTCACGCCTTAAGGCGATCAGGTCGATCGGCACATGGAGGCAGAGCTTTTCAAGCTGATCCAAAAGTTCGGCCAACTCGGCGCCGCCCCCAAGTGCGGTAAGGATTTCCGTAGCGATGGTCTTTATTTTGCCAATTGACTCATAGATAAAGGCCCGGGCCATGGCGGCCTTGTGCGCACCGCTTTTTCCGGCTTTTTGGGCCCGCAGCAACCCGCTTTCCATGGCATAGGCATGGATCGCGATATCGGCCAGACGCCCGAGGATTTCCTGATTTTTCAAGAGAGCATCTCCTGCCTTATCGAGCGCTGTCCCCAGGACGAACAGGCAAATATCTTTGGCAGCCGAAACGATGCCGGCTTCGGTTTCCCGCAAGGGGACTCCGCAGGCAAGCTTCGATTTCAAGTCGGCAATCGCCGGCAGAAGCGGCAAGTCCCCCTTTTTGGCCCTGCGGATCAGGGTGATCGCAATGATCGTCCTGTTTATCTCGTTTGTGCCTTCAAATATCCGGGTAATGCGAGCGTCCCGGTATAGCCTTTCGATGGCATATTCGGAGATAAATCCGTAGCCGCCGTGAATCTGGACCCCCTCATCGACCACAAAGGCCTGGGACTCGCTGGAAAAAACCTTCCCGAGCGAACACTCGACGGCATACTCTTCGATACCCGAAGCTGCAACGCGCCCGCCGTCCGGGCCGCTCCGGTCAAGGCTTTGGAGCATAGCGCCGAGCATCCCGCCGGTCCTGTAGACCATGCTTTCCGCCGTGTAGGTGCGAATGGCCATCCGGGCCAGCTTTTCTCTAATCAGCCCGAACTCGGATATCGGCACATTAAACTGCCTGCGCTCGTTTGCATAGGCAGCAGACAGGTTCAAGGCGAGCTTGGAGCACCCCAGAGCATTGGCCGACACCTTGTGCCTGCCGATATTTAAAATGTTAAACGCCACGACATGGCCGCGGCCGATTTCAAACAACAGGTTTTCCGCGGGCACCTTAACGTCGTCAAAATAGACGCTCCGGGTCGATGAGCCCTTTATGCCCATCTTCTTTTCTTCGGCCCCGGTGGAGAGCCCAACGGAGTCCCCATCAACTATGAATGCGCTGAACTTGTCTCCATCGATTTTTGCGTAAACGATAAAGACATCGGCCATGCCGGCGTTGGTTATGAACTGCTTGGCGCCGTTCAGGACGTAGTATTTGCCATCGGCGCTAAGCACGGCCTTTGTTTTGGCAGAGAGGGCGTCTGAGCCTGAACCGGGCTCTGTCAGCGCATAGGCTGCTATCTTTTCGCCGGTTGCAAGCACGGGCAGGTATTTTCGTTTCTGCTCTTCGCTTCCAAAGTAGACGATGGGCAGGCTTCCTATGCCGACCTGCCCGCCGTGAGCCACACCATAGGAACCTGCGCCACCGACCCATTCGGCTATAATGGTGGAACAGATCTCGTCCATTTCAAAACCGCCGTACTCCTCGGGAATATCCGCCCCCAAAAGCCCGAGTTCTCCTGCTTCCACAAGGAGCCCCCGCATCATCCCTTCCTTTTTGGAATCCAAGTCTTCCATTACCGGGAAGACTTTATCGGCGATAAAGCGCGAAATGGTATTGGCGACCATTCGATGCTCATCGGCGAAATCCTCGAGAGTGAATATGCTCCCGGGGTCCGTTTCACCCAGAAGAAAACTTCCGCCCTTGTATTTATCGGCCATTGGACACATCTTTCCCTGAGAAAATAGCGATCTCTACGTTGAGAGTAAACAACCGGCCCGCACTAATTTACCTTCAAAACCAGGGCCGCTCCGGTGTCTCCGGCAGCGCACCCGGTGACGAGCACGTATCCGCCGCCCTTTATCACGGCCTCTTCGATCCCCTCGATTACCAGCCGTGGAACGGTCGGGGCCTGGGGATGGCCGAAAACGAGCGAAGAGCCGTAGTTGTTGAAACTGTTTACATCGACTCCGAATTCCTTCGCGAAAAACAGATCATTGGCTGCAAACGGATTGTGGGTCTTAATAACCGATACGTCTTTTATGGTGATCCCGGCGTTTTCCAGCGCCATTTTGGCCGAAGGAACCGGGGCCATGGGCATATGGCCCTTTTCGACCCGGGCAAAGCCATAGGAAACCACCTGAATGACGGGTCCGTTTCCGCTCATCTGCGCGGCCCGGTCCTTGGTGGTGACAAGGATAACCGCGTTGCCGTCGGCGGGGTGAGTCTGAGCGCCAAAGGTGTGGATGCCGCCCGGAAGAACGGGTCTTAGCGTTGCCAGCCCCTCTTTGGTGGAAGGCGTAATGCCCTCGTCGCTATCTACGACTATGGTCTTTTTCTTCGAGAGTTTTACCTCTACGGGAAACATGTAGCGCTTCTGGAACGCGCGATCATCTTTCATGGAATCCATGTACTGCTCGTAGCGCCGAACGGCAAGCGCATCGGCCTCCTCGCGGGTAAGCCCCGCCTTTTTGGCCACGTTTTCCGCCGTCTGGATCATGGCTGAGCCCGTATTGGGATCGCTGCCAAAATTATCCATGGCCCAGTTTTCGGCAATCACTTCTCCCCCGGGACCGTTGGGATTGGGCCAAATCGTGTGGGGCGCGTTGGACAACCGGTCGGCCATAAGACATATCGGGCTTTTCATCTGCCCGAGCTCAACGGCCTGGGCGGCGTTGTATACGCAGGTCGTTCCGGTCGTGCATGCCTGCATGATGTTAACCGCCGAAATCTGGAGCCCCATCATGGCGTTGGCCCACGTGCCGCCGTAAAACCAGCGGTGCTGTCCAACGGTTATCCCGAAAAAGGTATAGTCGAAAGAAGACATGTCATAGTCTTTGGTGGCAAACCATCTTTTGGCCGTCTCGGCGCCGAGCACGATGGAATTTTCATTGGCATAAGCCCCCTGCCACCTGCAAAAGGGGGAAGAATAGTAGCCTTGGTATGGAATAAATGCTTTTGTAAACATATTAGAATCCCTTCGGTTATATACAGGTTTTTCCGAAACCTCAATTATTTGCCCGTGTACCGCGGCGGTTTTCCACCAACAGACGATAACCCCAGCAAAGCATCCTGGCTGGCCATAATGACAGCCAGCGCGGCCAGTTCAAGCTCGATCGCCTCCTTGGTCGAAGCCTTCTGCTCGGCGTCGATCAGCTCATTGGCGGCCTTTAGTCCCAGGGGGGCCTTGCGGGAGAAAGCCTTGACCATCGCCTCGGAAAGATTTTCCGAAACGGACTCCGGTTTTTTCCCGGCAAAAAGCAGTTTCACGTTTTCAGCAGAACAAACCGTGGCGAAATCGGAAAACTTTGCGGGAATTTCACGCTTTCGATATTTATCCGGTTTTTCCCCGGCGCATACCTCGGCCAAGGCTTTTTCGAGATCCTGAGGGCGAACCAGCCGGGTTATTATCCCCATGTCAAGCGCGTCTTGGGCGGAGAGGGGTCTCCCGGTAAACACATAGTATTTCGTAAGCTCGGGTCCCAGATGGCGGGCCGTGCGCATCATGCCGCCAAGGCCGGGGAAAATCCCGATCGCTGTTTCCGGAAATCCCATCGACCCGGCAGGGGTCGCGACTATGGCCTGGCAAGCCAGGGCAAGCTCGGAGCCCCCGCCAAGCGAGAGCCCGTCCAAAACGGCCACGGTGATCTTGGGGGACTCCTCGATTCGAACCAGCAGATCGTGTCCCTTCCTCGTAAAGGCGCAAGTAGCGTCAATGCGCCCCTTTTTGATGTTTTCCACAAAATAGCGGATATCGGCCCCGGCGACAAACGCCTTCCCGGCACCCTTAAAGACTATCGCCCGAACGGCCGGATCGGCCTCGGCGGCATTAAATCTTTCTTCCAACTGGGACACAACGGTCTCATTTAAGGCATTCATAGCCTCGGGACGATTGATCGTAATTGTCGCCACACCGTCTCGGATCGCAAGATCTACTACCTGAAAGGAGAAGGGCTTTCCGAGTGCTTTTTGGTGAACGAGGATCTCGGGCATCTTGAAATCGGAGTAGCGTTTGGTCATGGCCTCGACAAGGCTAAAGCTTTTGTCGATTCCCAGCCGATTCATAATTTCGAAGGGTCCCTGTTCCCAGCGCAGTCCCACCTTGGCCCCGCGGTCGGTGTCCTCAACGGTTGCGACCCCCTCGCTTACAAGGGCTGCGGCCGCCCCCAGGCAGGCGCCAAGAAGCCTGTCTTTAATCTCTTCCATCCGGGATTCGTCGACCTCGCCTGAGAGATCCCAGTTTTTGCCCGTGTTCATCTGCTCGACCAAAAGCCCCGGAGTTGCGTAGAGTGTGCCCAGTTCGCGCCCAAACGTCGTTGAGGCGTGCACTTCGATGGGCAGGCCCGTTACGTTCATAAGCTCGAAGGCCCCCATGCCTATGGCAAAAGCCCGTTTTCCCGCCTCCTCGATAGTCGCGATGTTGGCGATCCCTTCGCTTAAGACATGGACGGATTCGGTAAGAAGAGGGGAAAAAAACCTGTTCACGCAAAAACCGGAGGCATCCTTTACCACTATGGTAGTCTTCGAATGGAGCCGTCCCACCTCGAGCGCGCGGTTTACCGTCTCCTCGCTCGTTCCGGGGTGCGGAATGATTTCAAGGAGCCGGTTTTTCGCCGGGTGGAAAAAGTAGTGCATGCCGACGAAGCGATCCGGCCGGTTGGTCACCGCAGCCATTTGCGACACATAGTAACTCGAGGTATTAGTCGCCAGGATGGTATCTTTTGAGCAGATGGCGTCGAGCTTTTTAAACAGATCCTTTTTTACGTTTTCGTCTTCGAAGACCGCCTCGATAATCAGGTCCACGTTTGCCAGCGCATTCATATCGGCCGTTCCCCGGATGCGGCCAAGGGTTGCGTCCACCTGCTCCCGGGTAAATATCTTTCTCTCGACGCCCTGTTCCAAAATTTTGGTAATGATGCCGATCCCGCGCTTTACAAACTCCTCCTTCATATCCACCAGAACAACGTTTAGCCCCTCCTGCGCCAGTTTTTGCGCGATCCCGGACCCCATGTTGCCAGCCCCTACAACTCCAATTGTACCGATCTCTTTCATTTTTCCTCCATAATTTCAAAAATTGGCTGTAGAACCGATGATAAATAAATTATAAAAACCGGGCTCGCTCCGGTTTTTTAAAACTGAGACCGCGCCGCCTCGCTAATCACCCCGCAGTATCCGTTTGAGTATTTTGCCTGTCGGGCTTTTGGGCAGCTCCTGTGTCAGGATTATCTTTCTGGGGACCTTGTAGGCGGACATGTTGGATCGCAAAAACTCGATTATGGACTCTTCGGTTGCCTGCATCCCCTCTTTTAGCACGATGCTTGCGTGCACCGTTTCGCCCCGTACCGGATCAGCCACGCCGTAAACGGCCGCCTCCTGGACACAGGGATGTTGGTAGATGACCTGCTCCACCTCGTTAGGATAAACATTAAACCCGGCCGCGTTTATCATATCCTTTAACCGGTCGGTGATGTAGAAATACCCCTCGTCGTCCATCTTACCTATATCGCCCGTATGGAGCCACCCGTTGCGGATCGCCTTGGCGGTTTCCTCGGGCTTATTCCAGTAGCCCTTCATCACGTTTGGACCCCGGACGATTATCTCCCCCTGCTCTCCTATCGGGACTTCGTTTCCTTCATAGTCGGCGACCTTTACGTCCACGTTTTCGATCGGCGTTCCGATGCTCCCGTGCTTAAACCGGAAATTATGATTGTAGACGGTGTGCGGCGAGCATTCGGTGAGCCCGTAGCCCTCGTAGGGGAGCATGCCGAATTTATCCTTCCACTGCAGCGAGGTTTCCTTGGGCAAGGTCGCTGCGGCAGTGAAGGTGTAGCGCAGGCTCGAAAGATCGAACCCGGAGGTGTCGGTGTTCAAAAGATGGATAAAAATGGTCGGAACGGCAAAGAGCATGGTCACCCGATGGGCAGCCACGGCGCTCAGCACCGGTTCGAGCTCGAAGCGGCGATGCAGAACCAGGGTAGCGCATTTGGTGAAAGCCGAATTCATGATGAAATTTTGGCCAAAACAGTGAAATAGCGGCAAAAAGAGCTGCATCCGGTCCTCGGGGCACACTCCGGAGTGATTGCCGGCAGATGCCGAATTGGACACTACGTTCCTGTGGGTAAGAGTCGCGCCCTTGGGGAAACCGGTGGTCCCCGAAGTGTACAAAATAGCCGCCGGATCGTCCGGGTCCATGTCCAGGCAGCGACGATCGCCGCTTGCCTCGGACATAAGCTTTTCCATGTCCGGATCGTTTCCGGCTTCGCCTTCGGCGATGATTATCTTTTGGAGCTCGGGCAATTCCTCGAGCGGGACTTCTTCGCGCAGTTCGGACGCTGTGATAAGAATCTTGCAGCCCGAATCGCCGGCGATATATTTTACTTCCCTTTTTTTGGACATGACGTTGATCGATACGGCGATGGCCCCCAGCTTCTGCGCGGCATAGTAGGCGATCACAAAGGCCGGAATGTTTGGCAGAAACACTCCCACCCTGTCTCCTTTTTCAACCCCAAGACCACTGAGAGCGTTTGCCAGCCGATTCACCCTCTCGTTTAGTTCTCTATACGAATAGATTCGCCCCTCGAATATCAACGCGGCTTTTTCCGGAAAATAAAGACTAGCCCTCTCAACGTTTTTTGCGATGTTCATTTCTGGACTCCCGTTCTGAGATGGTGTTACAGTCATTTGTATGAATAAATCATCACAAGGAGTTTTGCCTTCTTTTCCCCTATGCTTCTACCCGAATGAGCGACGTCCACATCGAAGTAAGCAACGCCTTTTTCGATCAGTTTTCCGGAAGTAGAGTTCCCATTCATGCGGCGGGAGTTTTACACGTAGTAAACTTGTGGTCAAGCTATTTTATAGCTACTATGGGTTGGAGGACAAAAAAAGCAGCGCAAAGGGCCCGGGGTTAACCGCAAAGACAGGCCGTGCGCTGCTATATAGGCGGGTTCAAAGCGAAAACGATTGATCGGGGCGAAGGTCCGGGAAACCGATCACGATTTGCAAACGACTCGGAGGTTCACGTATTTAGACGCATCAACCCTTTTGCAGTTTGAGCCCAACCGTTGCGAGCCTTCGCCCGAACGCGCGGCAGATCGCGGCCTCCTGCGGATCGACCGCTCTTTTGCCATCGGGTCCCGCAATATGGCCAGGCCCGTATGGAGAGCCGCCCCCGGTTGTCGTAAAGAGTTCGGGCACCGAATAGGGGACGCCAACGACCACAAATCCCAGGTGCAAAAGGGGCGCCATCAGCGTGAGGCACGTCGTCTCCTGGCCGCCATGGAGGCTTCCGGTGGATACGAAGACCCCGGCCGGTTTCCCTTCGAAACTTCCCTGCAGCCAGAGGCCGGAGAGCTGATCGATCTGGTTTTTTAGTTGGGCCGCGACGTTTCCAAATCTTGTGGGAGTGCCGAATGCGATGGCTCCTGCCTCTTTAAAGTCCTCCATGGTCACTAGGGGGACATCTTTTTGCGCATCCCTTCCGGCCAACATATCCGCATTGGAGGCGACCAGGGATTGGGGCATGAGTTCGGGCGCCCGCCGCAAAACCGGCTCGGCCCCTTCCACTTCCCGTACGCCTTCCTCGACAAGCCTGGCCATGCTAAATACGTTGCCGTACGTGCTGTAATAGACGATGAGCACTTTCATTCGCTTCTCCTCGGTTAAGGGCAGTGAAGGGCTTTTTTCTCTAAAACGTTCACTCTTGACCGCAAGGATAAACAGTGAGCAGTGAAGAGTGAAGGGTTAACGGAGGAGTTTTTTCTGCTCACGGCTCACTCATCGCTGCCTTTTAGCTTTGCCACCATCTTAGCAGGGCCGATCCCCAGGTAAAGCCGGCCCCGAACGCCGACATGAGCAGGTAGTCTCCCTTTTTGAGGTCGCGCTCATTTTCCAGCACAGCCTCGTAGAGGGCGAGCGGAATGCTGGCCGCGACAGTGTTTCCGTATTTGTGGATGTTTACGACAACCTTTTTGTCTTCGACATTCAAACGCTTCGCGGTGGCCTCTATGATGCGGTTGTTCGCCTGGTGGGGAACAAATAATGTGAGGTCATCGCCTGTAAGGCCGTTTCTTTCCAGGATCCTGACCGAGACATCGGCCATTCCGTTTACCGCGGCCTTATACACCTGGCGTCCGTCCTGGGTTACGAAATGCTCCCGGTTATCGAGGGATTCGTGCGTAGGCGGAATGCGGCTCCCCCCGCCTTTTACGCAGAGGTATTCCCCGCCCGATCCGTCCATATGCAAAATAAAATCGAGCAGGCCAAAGCCTGGCTCAGGGCAAGCTTCCAGGAGCACAGCGCCCGCGCCGTCCCCGAAAATAACACAGGTGCCCCTGTCACGATAGTCGATGAGGGTGGAGATCACATCGCTGCCAATGACCAGAGCCCGGTTGACCCTGCCGGACTCGATAAGCTGGGCCGCCGTCGAAAGGGAAAAAAGAAAACCCGAACATCCGGCCGAAAGGTCGAACCCCCAGGCATTTTTCGCCCCGATCATATCCTGGACCAGGCACGCGGTCGATGGAAACATCATATCGGGAGTAACCGTTCCGACGATGATAAGATCCACCTCCTCGGGGCCCACTCCAGCCCTTTCCAGGCACTCTTTGGCAGCCGGGACCGCCATGTGGGAACATCCCGGACCCGCCCCCAGGATGCGACGCTCCTGGATTCCGGTCCTGGACACGATCCATTCATTGGAGGTTTCCACCATCTTTTCGAGATCGCTGTTGGTGAGTTTTCTTTCGGGCAGGAAGCGCCCGACCGAGCGAACATATGCTGTGCGTGCCTTCATCTGATCAATACCTCTACATTACTCCCTTATAGTATCCGCCATCTATCTGAATGGAATCGCCCGTAATGAAACCTGCCCGATCGGAGGCAAGAAATGCTATGAGCGCGGCCACCTCATCGGGTCTGCCCATTCGGCCGAGCACCATTTCGGACTCCCACCGGGAGAGTATCTCCTCGACCGTTTTCCCCTGCTTTTTAGCGACATCGATCGAGAGCTTTCGCACGCGTTCGGTCGCTATGTATGCCGGGCAGACATTGTTGACGGTGATATTGTAGGGTGCAAGTTCGTTGGATAGTGTCTTTGCCAGCCCCACGACCCCGATTCGGATCGTGTTGGACAAAATGAGACCCGGAATCGGCTGTTTTACGGAAACCGAGGTCATATTGATAATCCTGCCCCATCTTTTTTCCATCATTACGGGGACAGCTTCCCGGGTCATCGTAATGGTGCTGAGCAGGTTCAGCCTAAATCCCCTGGTCCACAACTCCTCGTCGATCTCCATAAACTGCTTGTCGGGAGGTCCGCCGGAGTTGTTTACCAAAATGTCGATTGTTCCGAAATGGTCGATCCCTTTGCGAATGAAACCTACCGCATCCTCCGTGAGGCTAAGATCGGCGGCAATGCCTATCACCTCGTTACCGGTAATCGAGCGGATTTCCTCGACGGCTTTTGGCAACTCCGGGTCGTCCAAGGCGCAGATCGCGACTTTGGCGCCTTCCCTGCTGAGCTCGATTGCCGTCGCCTTTCCGATCCCCTGACTGGCGCCGGCTATAAAGGCGACCTTGTCTTTGAGACCCAAATCCATTTGCGCCCCCTCATAAAACGAGCCAATACCGGTTGCGGTTAAAAATGGAAAAACCGGCGGCAGATTTTTTATCTGAAAAGCGGGATAGTAAAGGCAGGAATTTTAATTGAGATTAATTCTGGTTTCAATATCAATCTTCAGGCGGCCATTTCCAAGTAGTCAGCACGGTTCGATCCGTCCGGGGGGGGCCACTGGCGGCAACTCAGGCGAAGTTGCATAAAAGAGCAACAATTGCCAGTGATTTATGTTCACGCGAAAGAAAATCTTTACAGGGTGGCCCGATCCCGCATCAATGGGGTTTTCCAAAAGCCACCTCGACCATAAAGGCCCCGTGATCTGTTTCGAAGGGGACGGCAAGACGCGGGCCATCGGCGAAGTGTCTTATGGAATGATCCTTACCCGAGACTATGGTCGGCACCCCGGCCTGGAGGCTGAATCCGTCGGCGGCAAGCCGCCTTCTGCCGTCTCCACAGATCATATTGGTAAGTTCTCCGACCGCATCTCTTACATCGTCGTTAATTTTGGGATACGATTCGCCTAAAAGGCTCGAGACAATCCCCAGGATGCATTTTTCAGTGAAGACCAAAGCCATCGACCCGCTCGCAACCCCGGTAATCCCGATTATCGCGGAGACATCCCCCTTGGCCAGGTCGTCCTTTTTGAGGAACGGTTTTCCGGGGCGAACATCGACTCCGGCCATCGTCTTTAGCACGTGCTTTGCCGCCGCGAGAAACGGGTTAATAAGTGCTATGTCCATACGTAACCTCCAATATCAGCTCTGAGAAATAACTTTAGCGATTTTTTCAGCAAGAGAGGCCGGAGTGAACGGTTTTACGACATAATTGCTTACCTTGGCCTTAACTGCCTCAATAATATTATCTTTCTGGGCCTCGGCAGTAACCATGATGAATGGAATCGATTTAAATTGCTCGTCAGCCCTCACTTTTTTCAGAAATTCGAGTCCGGTCATAACAGGCATATTCCAGTCTGAAACGATCAGATCAACCTTTACCGATTTCAACATGGCCAAAGCCTCGGCGCCATTTTCGGCTTCAACGATCTCCTTGAATTGCAGGTCCCTGAGAACGCTTTTTACTATACGCCTCATAGTAGAAAAATCATCGACTACCAATACCACCATGTCCTTATACGCCATAAACTTCAATCCTTTCTCTATTTTGCATCAGCAGGCCTCTTCCCCCGCGGCAATGAACTCATCGCCGCATGCAGCCACGGGAAACATCTCTTAATCCACAGCAAAACAGTACCCGACCGATTGCCCATACGCCACCCAAAAAGCTCTTTGCGCCCGTTTGGCCGCACTCCGAACTCGTTGGTGGAAATCTTTGGCGGCCACCCGTTCTCACCTTGGCCGTCGATAGTATTTAACATTACCGCCAGGAGATCAAGGATCGCTTAAAATATACATCCATTTTCAGCGAAAACCATCCCCGCCGGCCCGGCCTAAAGCGATCCTGGCACGGCGAGTTCCGGGTAAAGCCTCCACGACATGTCGTCGCTCCCCCCTGACGCCCCCATCCCTTGGGTCGCACATACCACGGGCCTTCCACCCCCCCGTCCGATTCGCGAACAATGGTTAAATCGGATTATTTCCGGGAGAAGATGAGCCAAATTCCTTTTTCGCGCTTCTATTTCCTGGTGCAGCCGCTTATTGGATGTTGCGAGATCGTTCAAGGCCCTGGTTACACTGACGCTTCCAAATAAGAGATCAAAGACTTAGCGGCAGTTCGATAGCGAACTCGGCCCCCAGGCCGCAAAATTTGGCAAGACCAATCTTTCCGCCATGCTCATCGATTATGCTCTTCACGATGAAGAGCCCAAGGCCCGTCCCCTTGTCCTCTGCCTTGGTAGTAAAAAACGGATCGAAGATCTTTTCCGCATCCTTATCCGGTATCCCCGCTCCGCTGTCTTTCACTCTTATTTCCACACTGGCGCCGGCGGCAACCGCCTCGACCTCGATGCTTCCCCGCTGGTCGACCATGGCGTCGATGGCATTGGAAAATAGATTGACAAATACCTGAGACAACTTGCGCCTGTTGCAGAAAATCATAAGGTCGGAGGGGATGGAATTCTCGATTGACACCCCGTGTTTTACCCTGTACTGGAGCAGTCTTACGGCATCATTTACCGGGTCCGCCAAAAGACAAAGCTCAGAGCCCTCCCCGTTTGCGCGCGAATATGCCCGGAGTGTATCGGCAACTTGGAATATCCTCTTATGTCCCTCTTCAATCTGAGCAAGGTAGGTGTCAAATTCGGCCATCTCTTTTACCAGCCCGGCGGTTTGTTCTTCCTGCAAATGTTTAAGGAGGAAGGTTTCCACATCATCGCGAAACATTTTAATGAGTTCCGTACCGGCGGATATAATAGTGAGCGGATTGTTTATTTCGTGAACGATTGCAGCGGCAAATGTTCCTACCGTGGCCAGCCGGTCGGCATGAATCAATTGCTGCGTTCTATCCTCGACCATTTGTTCGAGCGTTTTGGCATAACGGCCAAGCTCCTCTTCCTGGCGGCGGATAGTAAGATGAGCCTTGATTCGCGCAAGCAGTTCGGGACCGTTAAAGGGCTTACTGACGAAATCGACTCCCCCCAACTCCAACCCGCGCACCTTGCTCTCGGAATCCTTCAAAGCGGATAGGTATATGACGGGTATCCGGCGGGTGGCTTCACTTTCCTTGAGGCTGCGGCACACTTCGAAGCCGCTGGCTTCGGGCATCATAACATCGAGCAAAATAAGATCCGGAATTTGCGCCGCTTTTTGGAGAGCTTCACTGCCGCTTTCGGCTTCCCAAACCGTATAGCCGCGAGAAACCAGGTGCGCCTCGATCAATTTTCTATTCAACTGTTCGTCGTCTACTATGAGTATGATTGGCGTTTCCGATGACACCTGTCTATTCTCCTCAAAACACTAGATGTGGCTTACTGCAGGAATGACGAAACAAAACCTCGCCCCTTTTGCTTTCCCGTCGCCGCTGCCGGTAACCGAATTTGCGTAGGAAACGCCCGGATGTCTTAGCACCCCCGCTTTTTTTCTATTCAGGAGGTCGCACCCAAAAGAGAGCTGGCAAAAAATAAATATCGACAACAGAGTAAACAGCACAAAGATAATCGGATGGCTGCCCAAAGCCCTCACTGTCCTTTTCAATTCGGATCTCCTCGTTTTAGCAGCCGGCAGCCAGTCTTTATCAAGGGCCCCTTTGCTTCTACCGTTACACATTCGCATACCTTTGCGAAATCGACCTCGCGGCCGGCTTCAACCTTTTCTTTGGATTATTTTTTCTAACACTCGGCATTGCCGGCTGAAAGCTTAAGCAGAAAAGGCCATTTCCCGAGGGAAGTTCCTCACCGGCCATCCCCCCACCTCGGTTAGAGCCTTACAGATGGGGAACAGCGGCCGGATGGGGGGCGGGACCCGGGTGCGGCGCGGCAAAGTGTGGAGCAGCCATATGAGGGGCCGCGAAGTGAGGGGCTGCGCGAGGCACTGCGAAGTGAGGAGAAGCGGCCGGATGCGGCGTGGTAACATGAGGTCCGGCAAAATGAGGGGCTCGCGCAGTGTGAGGAGCATGGAAATTTGGCGCCTGGCGTGGTGAGGAAAAGCCATGAGCGCGGTTTCCGGCAAAGTTTGCTCCATGGGGCGCCCCCCTTCGAGCCGTTGCAGGAGCGCCGTGTCCAAGACCCCGTTCAATCGAGCCAACCGAGGGCCTTCCAAACGCGCTGCCGGAAGCAGCCGGGCCGTGTTGACGCGCGCCATTACGGGCAAAGCCGGGGTTACCTCTTGCGCCTCCGGCAACAGTTCCGGGCGCATGCCTTCCAGCCGCCGCCGGGCCTCCAGGCCGGCCCCTCGCCCGATTAGCCGCACCGTTTATACCCGGCAAGGGGAGCCCTCCTTGCGGCCGCTCGCCCGCCGTGGGTCAACGCGGCTATCCTCACGGGGTCCGCAAACCCTCTTTGGGCCACCCGCGTAAGATTTGCCGTTCGGAAATTGTTTCGGGTGATATCGATGTTTGTATTATTGATATTGACGCTACGGTTGAGGTTTATGAATACGTCTCCGCCACCCCAGTCCCAGCGTCCCCAGCCCCAGCTCCAGAAAGGACTTACGGTTACGGCCGGCAGCCATCCGAAAGGGCCTGCGGTAATCTCGGGCTCCCCGTACGGGTAATAGACGAAGGGCTCATAATCAGGCCACCACCAATTCCCGTAAATCACCAGTGGATTATAGTAAGGCACATAGACTTCATCGGGATTTACCGGCTCAATCTCAATATCGTGCTCAACGACTACGACTTTCTGCTAAGGGAACCAGTGCTTTAACGCTCAGGTCCCAGTCCTTCTTATCGAGCGCCTCATTTATTCGAGCCTTGCTCCAACCCTTGTGGGCCTTGACCCACCGGTCAGCCTCCACGACCTCGGTTGGGTATGTCGAGGCCAAAAGGACTTGAGCCAGGAGCGAATCGGGGTACAAGGCAACCGGGGCAAGCATCTGGTCGATCTGAGCCCGGCTGAAAGTCTGCCCCGCTTCCTGGCTCGGGGAAGTTTGGGCCAACACCCCGACAGGTGCGGCCAACAGCAAGACGGAAATTGTCAAAACACTACAAAACCTGCCCTTGGGGATAATCATTGTCACTCCTTTTCATCTCATGTCAAAGGAGAGGGCAAGGCGTTAGCGGCGCTAAACCAACACCACAGTGAGCTCCCCCCTCCGTATGCGAGAAGGGATAAAGCTGGAACTTTTTGCATCACCCGTTTTTCCTCATGTCTTAGCCTTGTGCGCTCTTGGTCTCCAGTTGCCGCAACAGGTCGTCAAACGAGGTCCTGACCAATATCGAGCTGAACTGTTCGCGATAGTTGGAAACAAGTCCTATTCCCTCGACCACCACATCGTATACCTTCCAGGTTCCGTTAGAGCGGTGGAGGTAATAATCGATGGGCAGCGGCGCCATATTCTGAGCCCCGGTCACGTAAGCTCTAACCGTGGCGTTCTCGGGCCCCTGCCGGGCCATGGCATACGTTATGGTGTGGTCGCTGTAATGATCGATCTTTCCAAGATACGTATCGATCAGCAACCGGCTGAAGGCCCGCGTAAACTGCTTGCGTTTTTCCGGTGTTTGCTGTCTCCACTCCGGCCCGATGGCATTTTTGGCTATCGCCTGGAAATCGAAATAGTTATCTACGACAGCGCGAATTTTTGGCTTCAGAGTCGGAGAATTTAGGGGATATTCCCTAAGGAGTTGCATCACCTGGTTTGTCCCGGTTTGGACTATTGCCTGAGGACTACCGGCCGCTGCGGCCACAGAGGTCCAGAAACAAAGGCAGAGCACAGCAATCAAGACAACAGCATTTTTCCAACTTTGTGAACCTACCTTCATAGTGAAATCCTTTCAATCTGGAGATATCGCGGAAAGCCTCCCGGCCTCCATGATCACGAAATATATCCCGATGCCGTTGTTAGACCGCACCCGACTGCAGCTTTTTGAAGCCGATTCAATTTATCCAGCCCGTTTTTAGTCAGCCAAGGGATTTGTAGCGGTTGATCGGCAAGACAAGCACGACATGAGAAAATGGGAAACTCGTTTAAGAATCCAATTCCACACCAGTAATAAGGCGGACCATAACAACACTTCAGGTTTCGCTTCAGATTCCCGGCAATAATTTCTTGCTTATCGTTCGATCAGGATCGCCCGTTTCTCCCTTCCTGTGGACAAGGCGCAAAGCCCGCAGCCAGCGCTTCGAGCCGTTCCGATCAGAACCCCGCGCCAATATACATTTAACACTGTTTCCTTGCATCGCACCGCTCCATGCCCCCCCTCTCCAGCAAGGCATAAGACTCGCTAACCGACAATTTTAACGTAATCACTGGCAATGACACTGCAAGCAACGGGAACAGGCGGTGGCGGCAAGGTCAAGCATAGGGCGTCCAAAAAATCGGTTTGAAGCTGAAATTTATTGCCCGGAAATTGGGCCTGTCTCGCATCATCTACTGCGAATACCCGTATCACGTGCACCTTGGACGGATATAGTTTGCTGTACGGCCCTCCGGGAATGAGTGGGAAATATCTGCTGTAAAATCAAGCTGCTGAACATCTGGCGCGGACCATTGTACGATAGCCTGGATTCTATTGGCCATAATCCAGG
>JARLHO010000129.1 GCA_031292215.1 Syntrophobacteraceae bacterium
ATATTGTTTGGCCGAGCTTCATTGGCGTCTCCCGTGGCTAGTGTTGTTTTCGTCGACCGCACTTTACCACAAGATCGTTGATGGAGCTCTTTTTTCAAACCTTAATCACTGCCTCGGACGGACTTTTGCAAGAGGCTCAATATTAAATAAATTGCTTTGATTCTCAGAAATCGCCAGGGGACCAAACAAATTCATTCCGATTCAGAAATTCATTCCGAGCAGAGGGCAGGGCCAGAGGGAAAATTATCTGCATTAGTGAATCTGATTTAAAGGGGGAATGGTCGGTATGGTGCAGGTTTTGTTTTTTGCGAAAAGGTCGATTTTAAGAAACAATTGATTCTGAGGCGCAAATCTAATTGTACCAAGAAAATATGGAACCCAAGTTAGCAATCAGTTAACAACAAGCTAACCCATTACTAAAAATTACCACCTAAGCCATTGTTTTTATTGAGAGGGCGACGCGGGGGTCGAACCCGCGACCTTTGGTTCCGGAGACCAACGCTCTATCCACTGAGCTAGTCGCCCACGATTTGCGTAGCGCGCTTTTTCGGGAGAATTGCGCCCGTTTTTGCGTCCACAACCGTTTTAAGATACTCTTCCTGCCGGGCCGCCGCAAGTCTTAAGTCGTCCTCGCTCGCGATATTATAACTGCTCCAGGACCTCTCGCGTGAGAGCCATTGCGAGAGCCTTCCCGATTACCCGACCGGATTAATGTTGCGGACCCCTCTGTACGCCGGCGGCCGTAAGATGTGGTCAGCATGTAGGGCTTTCCTTCAGGGTCTACGTCTTAATCCTGACAATTACCCACACATGCGCCCACTTATCTCCTTTTGCAAAGTTGCAAATAAGGAGGGCGAGCGAGCCCAGCCGGTCCATGCGCGTCATTGCAAGCGGCTGGAGAGTAAATCCCCCCAACCCTTTTGCAAAAAAGGGGGGCGATCAGGCCAAGCCCCTTTCTTGGGAGTCTCCGCTAAGGGGTAAGTGGGCGCATGTGCGGGTAATTGTCAGGTCTTAATCGGGGGGGGGCGGCGGTAAGCGCCTCATCCCCATTCTTAGCGCCGGGACCTCATCATGGGGGGCACCCTTATGCACACTGCGGACCGGGTCCGCCCATCATCGGATACAAGCGGTTAAGCATTGCGTCGGATGTCTCGTCACTCGGGACTCCTTCATGAGTATGATGCTGTCCATGGACTTCGCCGGGTGCGGGCGCCGACTCGTTTTCGTGGGCATGCGGAGGGGTGAGGACTTCGCCGTTATCGTGAGTGTGGGTGACCTGGTGGCGGTGGACTTTGCCGCCGTCGTGGGTATGGACAAGGGGGTGTGCGTGGGTGATTGTCATGGTTTAATCCTTTCTTTTTTTGCGTTTGAGTCCTGGAGACAAACGGTTGCCGGTACGGGCGTGGCGCCCTATTGCGCGCCCCGTCCCGGCTTATGCTCCACGATGTCTGCGGGCTTAATTTGCGTAAGATTATCGAATAGAGACACCTTCGCACCTCGATACGCCGCGCTCCGTGGACATTCTTTTGCCTTCGCCGATGTCTGGAAGCTTCCTTCATACCAAGTTGCTTCCATGATTAATCCGGTGGGTTGCGCTTTGCTCCAGCCACCCTGCGACTCGGCCGGCGCCTTTGCCTTTACCGTTTCGCAGGCAGGGCAAAATCATTTTTTGGCAGGTCTTTGGGTGCCTTGGCGGGCAGTTTGGACATCACTTATTTCCTCCTCGATTCTGTTTTTCATGGAGCTAAAAAGTTCGATGGGCCTCATGCTGTAGGCATCGGCATTTTTCACCGCTATTTCCATAATGTAGATAAGCTGGTCAGGTGTTAGTTTCATACTCCATGCTCCTTTGCCGCTGGGCTTGTGGGCGACAATCATCGGATCGCGTCCATTCTATCCGCCAGGCGCCTGCAACGTTTGGGCGCCTGCTTTGCATATCGACTTGACCGAATCGACTGAGCGGCCTTTTGCCAGTCGCGCTCGGCGACAGCCGCTCTTAGCCGCAGCCAGTCCCGCAGCTCGTAGCCGAGAGCGAAGGCCATGTTTACTAGCACTCGCTGCACTCCATCGGGCAGGCTGTCGAATTCATGGAAAACCTGGCTGCAGCAAAGAACGGCGTCATCTAGCTCCTCACAAAACCGCTCGCTGCCCGTGTAGTCGGGGATACCGGGTTTTAGCCACGTGGCAATCCCTGGCGCAAGCCCATGCGCCCCCTGGTTGTGCCCCATTCCACAGGCCCCATGTCTTTTTAAATCCTTGCAGGGATTTGACAGGGTTCCCTCGTCCTGCGCAATCCGGGTGCGCGGAGCTGTATCTGCTTTGAGTGCGATGGTGTTCATCAACTGTTCCCCCTTACCTTGTCGCCGAAAAAATTGGTTTATGGGAACCGTCGGGTGCGGCCAAATTTTTACGCACCGCTCGATCGATTTGACCGCCGGGCGACGATCGCCGAAATTTGTGGCGAGTTGGGGGGTATTGTAGCCAGAGATAGCGATCCGACCAAACGGCAGATAGAAGCGGCAACTAATGCGGCAAATAGACGCGGCAACCAGAAGCGGAAAAAATCAGGGTGGGCCAAAAAGTGGGGAAATTATTGGGGGGGGTGACGCACGGAAAGAGGGGATAAACCAGCGAAGGCTACAGGCCTTGAGCCCGGGCAGCGAGGTACCCCGGGAGGCGTTTTTTATAAAAACCGGCCAGGATCATTTAAAAGATTTCGGGCGTTTTCGCGCAGGTGGGCCTCATTTCCTCTTTTGTCGCAGGCCGCACCTCTTGGATCAAAATGTCGAACTCAGCCCGCGTTCCAGCCCTCGGGTCGTTAAAGTCGGCAACTATCGCATCTTCTCGGAGCTCTTTTACCATAAACTGCACGAGGCACCCGCGCTTTCTCTCGCGGTACATCCTGCCGGCTTCGAGCCGCTCCTGCTTATAGTCGGACCGTGGCAGCTCGCGAACAAGATCGGGGTCGACCACGCCAAAGATCTCTTCAGGCGGGACAGTGACCGTGACGCGATCGCCCGCCTTTTTATTCATAAGCGCGGTTTCAACGGAGCGATACTGCACATCGACTCCCATTACGAAGCTGCACATCTGAGAGCCCGTAACGAGCCCGGTCCCATCTGCGGGCATGATCTTCATCCCGCATTCGATCGTAACCTTCGAGCATTCTTTGACCAGTTCTTCCATAGCCTCCCCGCTCCACTGTTTTGTTTACAATCCATTTATTGTAACAGCGGATCGCAAAAAAGGGGATATTTTCTGTTTACTGTGCGGCCCATTCTGATTAAAAGCTATGAGTAAATGAGATACTGTGAAAATACAAATCGAGGGTCCGGACATCTTTTCCGTTTCCCTTTAGACCTTGATTCAGGCTGGATTTGATGGAGCACGTTATTTCGAGCAAAAACCCGCCGCGGATCACTTTCCAGAATTTGTCCCGTGTGGCCGGGCTTTTTCACGGAGTCTTCACGAGGCGAGGAGGAGTGAGCGCGCCGCCATACGAGAGTCTGAATGTCGCGGCAAATAATGGCGACTCAATCGAGGCGGTGGGCGAAAACCTCGCGCGGGTAAAAGAGACCGCAGGGGTCGAGTGGCTGGTTTCAAGCAACCAGGTTCACGGGGACGGGCTAAATTTTATAGATGCCAAGGCCGCTAAAAAACTCGAAGTCCGAGCGCCAATGCTTATTTCTCCCCCCGGGGACGCTCTTTCGACCAACATGACAGACCTTGGTCTTCTGATAAAGATCGCCGACTGCCAGTCGATTTTGCTGGTCGACCCGGATAGCCGCGTAATCGCCAACATTCACAGCGGATGGCGGGGAAGCGTCTTGGACATTGCAGGCAAAACCGTGCGCAGCCTTAAGAGATTGGGGCTAAACCCCGCGAAAACGCTTGCGGCCGTATCGCCCTCCCTGGGCCCTTGCTGCGCGGAATTTATAAATTACAAAAGGGAGATTCCCGAAAAGTTCTGGCCCTTCCGGGTCGGCCCCCTTCACTTCGATTTTTGGGCGCTTACCCGGTCGCAGTTAACGGCCGCGGGCCTAAGGGAAGAAAACATCGAAATTGCGGCAAAGTGCACCGTGTGCGGAAAAGCGGATTTTTTTTCCTACCGCGGCGAGGGTGAAACCGGGCGCATGGCGTCGATAATCGGCTGGAAGCGGCCGTAGAGCTTTCGGGAGCCCGTTTTGGATAAAATCATCGAAGAGGCCCGCATAGTTTACCAGGAAAGGGTTTTGGGGCAGACATTCCGGCTCGGGCTCCATTCGCCGGAAATCGTCTCCGCGGCCCGCCCGGGCCAGTTTGTGATGGTTCGAGTTCGTGAAGGGATGGATCCTTTGCTGCGCCGCCCCTTTTCGTTTAGCCGGATATACCCGGAACGGGGGGATTTCGAAATCCTCTACAGGGTCGTTGGCCGGGGCAGCTTGCTGCTGTCCCGGCTGGCGCCGGGGGAGGGCTTAAATCTTGTCGGGCCACTGGGTAACGGGTTCGAACTCCCGGGAAAGGAGTCGGCGCCCCTGGCCTTTATCGCCGGAGGTATCGGGATAGCGCCTCTTTTGGAACTGATCGCCCGGATCACATCCGAGCGCGGCAAAAAGGGCGCGGAAGGGCTGCGTCTTTTCTACGGCGCGCGGTGCGCCGATGAGCTTTTGCCGGAAGATGCGCTGCGCATGCCGGGCCTTCGGGTGCACTTTTCAACCGATGACGGCAGCTCCGGCTACAAAGGCCGGATAACCCGGATGTTTGAAGAGGTTTTGGCGGAGGGTGAGTTTCGGCCCTGCGGGATTTATTCATGCGGACCGCTCGCGATGCAGCATAGCGTTGCAAAATGGGCGCTTTCAACCGATACGCTCGCACAGCTTTCCATGGAGTCGCTCATGGCGTGTGGCATCGGGGCCTGCCTTGGGTGCGCTCTACCGGCCTCAACGCCCGAAGACCCCGGCGCCGAGCGTTTCGTTCACGTGTGCGAAGACGGTCCGATTTTTTTAGCGGGATCTATCAAATGGAAAAACATTCCGGCACAACAAACCGCGCCCCCGACCTGGCCGTTCAATTAGGGCCGCTACGGCTTAAAAACCCGGTCATGAGCGCTTCGGGCACCTTCGGCTACGGCAAGGAATATGCGAGTTTCCTCGATCTAAGGCGTCTTGGAGCGGTCGTTGTCAAGGGCATATCCCTTGAGCCCCGCGCCGGAAACCCGCCTCCCCGGATCGTTGAAACACCGGGGGGCATGATGAACGCCATAGGCCTTGAAAACGTCGGAGTCGAAAAGTTTTTGTCGATAAAGCTCCCCTTTTTGCGGGAACTGGGCGTGCCGGTCATCGTAAATATCTTCGGCAATACGGTCGATCAATACGCGGAGATTTCCGCCCGCCTGGACGGGGCGCCGGGGATAGCAGCCCTCGAGATAAACGTCAGTTGCCCGAACGTAAAAGAGGGCGGCATGGTCTTCGGGACCGATCCGGCGATGACTGAAGCAGTTGTTCGCGCGGTAAGGGGTGCGACTTCTCTTCCCATAATCACCAAACTCACCCCCAATGTCACAAGTATTTCGGAAACCGCCAAAGCGGCCGAGGGGGCCGGAAGCGACATAATTTCCTGCATAAACACGCTTGCCGCCATGGCCGTTGATGTTTTTTCCAGAAGGCCGCGGCTGGCAAACGTTTACGGGGGACTTTCCGGACCCGCTGTAAAGCCGGTGGCTCTTCGGTGCGTCTTTGAGGTGTGTCGGGCGGTTAAGTGCCCGGTAATCGGGATCGGAGGCATCACGAGTGCTACGGACGCACTCGAATTTTTGCTCGTCGGCGCGCGGGCCGTGCAGGTCGGGACCGCCAATTTCACCAATCCCGCCGTAATGGTGGAAATGATCGAAGGAATCAGCCGATTTCTTGAAGTCGAGGGAATGGGCGACCTTAATAGCTTTATTGGAAGCCTCGATACGAGCTGCCTTTTCCCGTTTGCCGAAGACTCCTGCGCTCTCGTCCAATCGGAGATGTCGTAGACAAAAATTTGCCGGAGCAAAAGGTCGGTCGTAGTGGATATTGGCTTTTCATTTCTTACGCCACGCGCCGAGCCCTGCCTCTGCTCCCTTTAAGCCCGCCAAATACAGCATAAGCCCTATTGTCTCCATTTGCTCCCGGACTAAAATTTGCCAAGATGAATTGAGGGCGCCTAAAGCCCGTAATCCACCTCTTAGAAGGACGGCCAGCATATGAAGAACACGATCATTTCGGCTACCGCCAGCTATTTGCCCGAAAACGAGGTCCTAAACGAACAGTTGACACAGTTTCCGGCCGATTCCAGGCCGCGCATAGCCGAAAAGACAGGGGTGCTCGCAAGGAGGATCGCCCCCGAGCATTCGTGCACGAGCGATCTGGCGATCGAAGCCGGTCTCAAATGTCTTGAGAAAGCGAAGTTTCCCCCCGAAAAGGTCCAGGGCGTGGTCCTTTCCACCTCGTCTCCGGATTGCGTGCAGCCCCCTACAGCGGCCCGGGCGCAGGCCGGCCTGGGCGTTCCCCAGGCATTTGCCTTCGACATTAATTCGGTCTGCTCGGGCAGCACTTTCGGCATCTGCATGGCCGACGCCCTCATAAGGTCCGGAAGGTTTGAAAACATATTGTTCATTGCCGCGGAAATGTATTCCAAGATTCTTAATCCCAACGATTTCGGCACCACTCCCTACTTTGGCGACGGCGCGGGAGCCATACTGTTTGAAGCGGGCGTAGGCGAAAAAGGCGTCCTTCACTCATGCCTTGGGACCGATGGCCACATGAGCGAAGAAGTGGGCGTTTTCGGGGGCGGCACGCTAAACCCGTATAGAAGGCTTCCCAATCCGAATTCGATTTACCTCAAGATGAACGGGCGGGCGATAAAAGAATTCGCCCTGAAAAGAGGTTGCGAAATCATAAGAAGGCTTGCGGGCGAGACCGGGATAGATTTAAGTGATGTCGACTGCTTTATCTGCCACCAGGCAAACGTCAATATTTTAAAGGAATTGGCGGCCGGCCTTAACGTTTCCTTTGAAAAGTTTTTCGTAAATCTTGACCGGTACGGAAACACCGCCAGCGCATCGGTGGTGATAGCGCTAGACGAAGCCATCGAGGCCGGTATGATTGGCGAAGGAAGCCTTGTTGCAACCGTTGCGTTTGGCGGGGGGTTAAGCTACGGGGCGAATTTGATCAGGTTTTAGACCATTTTTTAGCGCGCCTTGAATCCAAGGCGCGCCGCCCCTATAAGGGCCGCGGAGTCTCCAAGAAAGCTCCTGCGAACGATTGCCGCTTCAGGTTTAAGCATCGAGCAGTTTCGGGCAAGAGTTTTTTCGAGCGGACCGATGAATTGGTCCCATGCCCCGCTTACTCCGCCCCCAATCACAGCGCTCCTTATGCCCAGAGCCGAAAACAGGTTGGAGAGAGCTATTCCAAGAGCCCAGCCCATTTTGTCAAATAGCGCAAGGGCCGCCGGGTCTCCTCTTTTTGCGCACTCATAGATCGCTTCTGCGCTAAGACTTCCCGAAAAGGAGCCGAGCGGCCCCGCGTTTACTCCTGGAGAAAGCAGCGCCCTTTTTGCCCCGGAAACGAGCGCCCGCGCCGAGGCAAAGGCCTCCAGGCACCCGTTCGAGCCGCACGGGCAGATAGGCCCTCCCGGCTCTACCATCATGTGGCCGATCTCGCCCGAAAACCCCAGCCGGTCTCCCTCCCACAGCTTCCCGTTAAAGAACAGGCACCCACCCGTACCGGTTCCAAGAACTATCCCGACCCAGTTGCCCAGTCCTCTTGCGGCACCCGCCAGGCTTTCGCCAAGGCCAAAGACGTTTGCATCGTTTTCCATGTACACCGGGATCCCCAGATTCTTTTCGAGATCTCTCCCGAGCGGGTACCCGTTAAGCAGGGGAAGGTTTGGGGAAAAAACCACAAGGCCCCCGGATGGATCGATTTTTCCGGCCACCCCGAGCCCTGCTGCAACCGTTTTAAGACCCTGCGCCTCGCCACGTCGCATAAGGTCCAGGCACTGGTTGGCAAGATCTTTTGCAAGCGATTCGGCGCCTTGTCCGGCAGATTTTGCAACGCGCATCTCCAGGATTTTTCCGCTCCGGCTAACCAGGGCGGCCCGAAGATTTGTTCCTCCAAGGTCGATTCCAATGCAGGCTATCTTTTTTTGATTTTCCATGGGTCTTTTTTTATCGGGACGGGGGCTCTAACGGGCAAGGAAGGCTTCGGGCACATAGAACACATAATGTGCCGCAAGAAGATCGAACTGGGCGTTCGTTTCCCTTTCTATCCCGGATAAAAGCTCTTTTAGAGACGCAGCGCCGACAATGGTATCGAGGAAGACGGCCGGGTTGTAATGGTCGATTCGAAGCGGCAGCAAAAAGCTCCGGACATTTCCCTTCCAGGAAACGCCAAGTTTTTCGCGCTCTTCGTTTACGATCTTAAAAAACCTTCTTACCAGATCGGTCCGTAAAACCGGAGACGGGGCGCGGGTAACACACTCCATTAGTCCCGCCAGCCGGTAGAGCCGTCGCATGCGCAATTCATCATCTCGCAACCGGAAAAGCCCAAGGCTCGTATAGTGATACCCCCCGTCCAGGGTGCGATGATCGGGCACAAGCGTCATAAGGGGTCTATCGGGTGTCGATTTCTTACGCTGGGATTCCAGTTTTTCCGATTCTTCCCGCGTGCACAAAATCGCGCTCCCCGACAACCACTCGCCCTTGCGGAACTCGAGCGGAGTTACCGAAATAAGGTTTCTCCCCGGCGCCAGTCTTGAGGATAAATCGATTATGTCCGCCATTCAGTTTATAAAGACACTCCTGTAGAAGTCGACGTGCTCGATAACCGAACCCGCTCCTCTGACTATTGCGGTAAGGGGGTCTTCGGCGATATTGACCTTTAGCCTGGTGTGCTGGGACAGAAGTTTGTCGAGCCCTTTTAGTAGCGCTCCGCCCCCGGCGAGCCAAAAACCGGAGTCATGGATATCTGCTGCAAGATCGGGCGGGGTTTTCTCCAGAGCGCGCTTTACCGCTTCAACGATAGCGTCGATGGGCTCCTTTATCGCCACGCGGATCTCTTCATCGGTAATCGTAAATGTCTTGGGAATGCCGGAAAGGATCTCTTTTCCCGTTATTTCGATCGATTCGGGCCGCTCGAGCGGGACGGCTGAGCCTATCCGCATCTTGACCGATTCGGCGAGCACCTCGCTTATAATCATTTGACGCTCCCGCTGAATGTAGCGCAGGACCGCCTCGTTTGCCTCATCTCCTGCCACCCGCACCGACTCGCTGTACGCCACGGCAAACATCGAGATCACCGCGACCTCCGTCGTCCCGCCTCCGATATCGACCACCATGTTTCCACGCGGCTGCTCGATGGGAAGACCGGCCCCGATGGCCGCGGCCATCGGCTCTTCGATCAGGTGTATGTACCTCGCCCCGGCCTGCTCGGCGGCCTCGATCACCGCCCGTTTCTCCACCGAAGTGATCCCTGTGGGGACCGCCACGACCAGTCGGGGTCGAAAGATCTGGCGTCTGCTGAGAATCTTCGACAAAAAATATTTGATCATCACCGCCGTTACTTCGAAATCGGCAATGACGCCGTCTTTTAGCGGACGAATGGTAACGATCCGGTGGCCGTGTCTGCCGATCATGTTCCTGGCTTCCTGCCCCACCGCTATGACCTGGTTGGTGTCCTGGTTTATGGCCACAACCGAGGGCTCATTTAACACGATCCCCTTGCCTCGCATATAAATGAGGGTGTTGGCGGTCCCGAGGTCCATGGCCAGGTCTTGAGAAAAATACGACAGAAGCCATCCGAGCATACATGACCCCTTCCATTATAACTTTGGACAACTATTACGTTTCAGGAACGACCCGGTCGGGCGCCCTGTTCCCTAACATTACTTTACAGTCCTTAAGAGTCTATAGACAATGAATCGGCGGGTCAACTGTTTATGAGACGGCTTTTTCAGGCCGCAGGCCAAAGGCGGCAAAGAGCCTCCGGCTGACAAGGGGCCAAAGCTCCTCCATTTTCGCCACGTCCTGCGGAAACCCTGCCGAAGAAATGTAGGGGTGAAGCTTTACCCCCTTAATTCCCTTGAGGGCGATCTTTCCGTAGCCGGCGAGCTCCGAGAGCTGGCTGTCGGCCTCATGCACTGACGTTTCGGCAAAAAGGAGGCCGAACCGGTTTTGACTCATCTGCCCGACCAGAACCCCCGGGGGCAGGGCCTCGCACAAAGAGGCGGCAAGCTCTCGTTGGAGCTGCCTGATCCTCTGGGGCTGGGCCTTGGCGGTAAGTATCTGCCAGGGCTCAAACTGAATGAGGCCAAGGGAAAAGGGGGCGTTGGACTTCATCGATGCGTGGAATATCCCCTCCACTCTTGATTCGAAGGCGGGGGCGTTAAATAGCCCCGTGCTGATGTCGTAGGACTGCAGGGCCTCGTTTTCCTCCTTGCAGTAAAACTGTTCGAGCAAAAGAAGAAGAAAGTGGAAGGCATGGGCCACGGCCCGTTCGGAGTCGGTGTTCCATTCCACCGGCTGGCGGGAAAGAAAAACTATGGCCAGCTCATATCCCAGCGAGGTTTGCCCGCGCATGCCCCAAACGGTTCCCTGGTGGGGCAGGTTTTCGCCGCGGGAAAAGAGATAGTGGTCGGTTGTAGCAGGGTTTAGGCGCATGATAAGAAGGTTTTTCGGATTTTGAAGGACCCAGCCGATAAGCCCCTGGGTGGCGGAAAACCCCTGGGTGACCAGCCCCCTGGGCGTATTGGTCGTAGCCCCTATCACTCTATAATTTTTTGCGCCGGGTTCCTTTAAGACCAAAAATCCGTAGTCCATGTCCAGAAGCCCTGCCCACTCGGTGGTAAAGAGCCCGCAGTAATTGTCTAGTTCGCGGCCTTTGAAGGCGATATCATCCAGGCGGTGCACGACTTCGAACACCCGGGCGTAGTTCTCGTTTCGCCCTTCAGCCTGGCAGGTCGCAAGGACTCCCCCCAAAAGGTCGGCAAACTCCCTTATCCACTTTTGCTGCTTGTCGCTAAAGCCCCAGCCGTACTTGGTATCGACGTAGAGTATGCCCGCGCCCCCTGCGACCGGCGCCGCATATAGCCCCTTTATGTGGGATTCCCCCTCCCTGTAGAAGGGAAGTGTAAGAGAGATCGAGGAGGTCGCTTCGTGGAGCTTATCGAGGTGAATGGTCTGCCCCACCTTTTGCACCTGGGACAAAATGCCGCTGCCTTCCAGGGGAAGAGACACCTGGGGCGGAATGAATTTACTAAGGCTTTGAATAGCTACGAGGTGGAGCCTGCGGCTTTTTTCGTCGAAAATAAAAAAAGCCGTGGTATAGGCTTCCAAAACGTTTGAGAGCAGATTTACCAGCGGCTGATAGGGATTGGAATCCATTTAGCTTTCTCGACTTTGGCGATGAGTTGGGGAACATGTCCCCTGCCGCGTAAAGGACGGCATGGTAAAAAACAGTCCCCGAATTAGGCCGGAAGAACTTCGATCTATGATATAATTGCGCCTTAGAGGATTTAACTATCCGATAGAGGGTTTTCTGTCAATAGTGTTGCGCCTGGCGGAGGGAGTGGTGGGCAAGATAGCGATTTTACCCGATATTCTTTGCAATCAAATCGCTGCCGGCGAAGTCGTCGAAAGGCCTTCAGCGGTTGTAAAGGAACTGGTCGAAAACAGCATCGACGCCCGCAGCACAAAGATATCGGTAAGCCTCCTAGATGGTGGACGCCGTGAGATAAGTGTGGTGGATAACGGTTGCGGGATGAGTCCGGAAGACTCGCTTTTGTCCCTGGAACGACATGCCACCAGTAAGATTCGGTCCATCGAGGATTTAGACGCGATATCCTCGCTTGGGTTTCGCGGGGAAGCGCTTCCTTCGATAGCTGCCGTTAGCCGCTTCGAACTAAATACCTGCGAGCACGGAGCGCTCTTTGGAACGTCGATTCGAGTCGAGGGGGGCGTAATAAAAGATGTGCGCGAAAAGGGGCTGCCTCCCGGCGCCCGGGTGCTGGTGCGAGATCTTTTCTTTTGCCTTCCGGCGAGGCGAAAATTCCTTCGAAAGGCCGAAACCGAGCTGGCCTACATTACCGACCAGTTTTTGCGGGTTTCTCTCGCCAACCCCCACATACACCTGCAGCTAAAAAGCCAGGAAAAGATGGTCTACGACTACCCCGGGTGCGAAGGACTTCTGCCCAGGGCATCTCGGGTGCTGGGCGCCGAGGTGGCGGCATCTTTATCCCCGGTCGATTTTGAAGCTTCCGGCATCGCCGTATCCGGCCTTATCGCTTCCCCCGATATTCAAAGAACCAACAGCCAGGGCCTTTTCCTTTTCGTAAACGGACGAGCGGTCTACGACCGGCTCCTTCAACGAGCGGTGCTCACTGCTTACGAAGCCCTCATTACCCGCGGCAAATACCCGGTCGCCGTGCTCTTTGTGGCCGTTCCCCCCGAGCGGGTGGACGTAAACGTTCATCCCGCCAAACGAGAGGTCCGGTTTCGCCACCCGGGGGATGTGATCTCGACCGTTCGAACCGCGCTCTTTGAGGCGCTCTCAAAGATTCGGCCAAAATTTGGCGGGGTTTCGCACCGGCAGCCCGAAATTTTTTCGCGCCAAACCCAGGCGCCTTTTCCCCGAACGACTTTCCCCCGAACAGATAACGGCAATGTCGCAGATTGCCCGCGCCAAACCCTCGGGTTTAGTAAACCGGCTGCTCCAGCGCCGGCTCTAGCGCCGGCTCCCTGGACAGCTCCTGCCGGCGAGCCCGAGGAAAACCCTCCCGCCCCCGCAGGAGATACCTCCTGCGCCGAGATTTCTTTCTCCAAACTAAACCTTATCGGCCAGCTCGCAAATTCGTTCATACTTCTTGAATCCATCGAAGGGCTCGTTCTAATCGACCAGCACGCGGCCCACGAAAGGATCGTTTTTAGCGGCCTTGCCGGGAAAAAAACAGGGGAGGGCCAGCTTCTGACAACTGCTGCCATCGTGGACCTTCTGCCAAAAGAAGGGGAGCTCCTAAAAAGTTTGCTCCCCTCGCTCGCAGCTCTGGGCTTTGAAATCGAGCCCTTCGGGGGGGGAAGCTTTGCGATCCATGCGGCGCCGGCAAGTCTTTCCCGGTTTAGCCCCGAGGAAATACTACGAGATTATCTGCGCTACGCCGAAGAAGAGTACCCGGCAAACGAGGGAGACATCCTGCTGGGCCTGGCTAGGACCGCCTCCTGTCACGGATCCGTTCGCGCCGGGCAAAAGCTGAAAGTCGAAGAAATAAAACAGTTACTCGAAACGCTCGATTCCATCGATACCCCTTTTACCTGCCCCCACGGCCGGCCGCTTTCCTTTACTTTGCCCTATGACCAGATCTATCGATTCTTTAAAAGGAGCTAAGCGGCCCGTGGCCCTCCCGGTAGTTCTTCTGGCCGGTCCGACCGCATCGGGCAAGACATCTCTTGCAATTAAGCTTTGCCGGGCGCTTAGCAGCGGGTTTACCGCCGAGATAGTTAATGCCGATTCCATGCAGATCTACCGATTCATGGACATCGGGACGGCCAAACCAACCCTTGAGGAACGCCTCAATGTCTCGCATCATCTGTTAGACATTGCCGACCCCGACGACCCCTTCGACGCGGCAAGATATCTTGAGGCCGCCCGCCCGCTGGTAGAAGATTTGCGAGCGCGCTTTATACTCCCCCTGGTCGTTGGAGGAACGGGGCTGTATATGAGGGTCCTTACCCGGGGCCTTTGCTCGGGGCCGCCATCGGACCCCGAGGTAAAAGAGCGCCTGGTTTCCCTGGAAAGCTCCCTTGGCCTTGCGAGCCTCTACCGGGATCTTCTTTTGGTCGACCCCCAATCGGCGGCAAGAATTCACCCAAACGACCGACAGCGGATTATCCGGGCGCTCGAAGTCTTCCATATCGCAGGAACCCCCCTCTCCTTCCTTCAAAAAAGCCACGGGTTTACAAGCGAGCTTTTCCCGACGGTTAAAATATTTATCACCCGGGAGCGTGACGCGCTCTATGAGCGGATAGACCAAAGGGTCGAGCAGATGATCGATGCGGGGTTAAAAGCCGAAGTCGAAGGGCTCATTTCCAAGGGTTTTGGCCCGGAGCTAAAACCCATGCAGTCCATCGGCTATAAGCAGATGGCAGCCCACCTCGCGGACCGGCTTTCACTAGATGAAGCCCGCTTCGAGATAAAGCGGGAAACCCGGCGCTACGCCAAAAGACAGATCACCTGGTTTCGAGGAGAGAGCGAGTTTCGCAGCTTTCACGCTGAGGACTTCGAGGGGATATATCTCCACATCGTGCAAAGCATCGAAAACCTGCCGGATCAAAAACCCCGAATCCACCGGTAGAGTCGCAAAGGCTGCGGAGGCCGCAGAGAAAAGCGACTGGAAAGGAAAGGGCAAACCGACATAAATCGGTCCCGAGTTCTTAGCGCTTGTGGTGAAATTCAACGGGTTGACCGCAGAGAAGGATAAGAACGCTAAGAACGATTGCTAAGGACATCATTAATTACCGAACATGGATGGGGCATGAAAATGCCCTGACATCGCGGCGAGATCAAAATCTCAATGGAGGCGATTTTTCCTGTCAGTTGCCGTTCTCTCCGCGTGGACGCCTGCCCTGAAAGGGCAAAATACCCCAGCCCGGGGCAAGGCCCCGGGACTAGAACCACCAGTGCGAGCGGCGCCCTGTAAGGGCGATATATCCTCCCCTGCGAGAAACGTTCTACGACGCTCCGATGTTCGCTAATCGATGTAACTCTCGCCGCCGCGCTTGCCGAACGCGGCGGGTTTGCGTGATCTACGGTTATCCATTTCCAAAGCGGTTAGGTGTTTCCGCTCGTCGGGGTGCGGATGGACCGCAAGCGACTGCTGCCACGCAACGGGCCGAGTATGGGCTAAAGCTGATGGAGCAGGGGGAAGGCCCTAACAAAGTAGCGAAATCGCTCAACGCCTCGCGGCGAACGCTTTACAGGGCTTTAGCCGCGCCCTGACTTATCGGACACGTCAGCGTTTTTGCAACATAGCCCGGAAGTCTTTTACCAATCGGTAGAGCACAAGGGGTTCATCCGAAAAAGGTTCAAATCCGAGGTGTATGTAGAAACTGCGGGCCGCGTCATCCCCGGCATGAACAAGCAAGGCGCGAACACCGGCGATATCAGCCACCTGAAGCGTCCGACGCATGGCATCGACGACAAGAGCTGCACCCAGCCCTTTGCCCTGCCAAGGGCAATCAACCGCAAGGCGGGCAAGAAGCAACATCGGGATAGGGTAGCGCGGCAGACCCTTTGCCAGGCGTTCCGGCGCATCCCCGCAAACGACATCGCCAACAACCAACGTATGATAGCCAACGATTTCCACGCCTTGGACGGCAACATACGTCTGCGAGATATTGGCCCTTTGCCCCGCGAGCGCGTGGAGGCGAATGAAGCGGTTTAACTCCTCGGAATCGCAATCAAAATCTGTCGGATCATGGGTGATCGCGAGTTTCGAAATAGCCAGCGCCGCATTCATTGGGGATCAAGGATCGTGGGCTCATTCAAAAGGCGCTCCATACGCGGGTGACTCTTCGGCGGCGCGTCAAGAGCGGCCATGAAAGCCGTCCATTGCTCGGCGTTCAACGCAAGGCGTGACCGTTCGGCAAGAACGGCGTTCGCCGAACGAAGGGCGCTTTCGAGCACAAATTGACTGATGGTTGTATGGCGCTCTCGCGCCGCTTGTTGCAAAAGCCGCCGGGCCGCCGGTGTGATGCGGATATCAAGGCGCTCGGTTTTAACTCCAGGTTCTGTTTTCATGGTGATGTCTCCTTATCGTACTCGAAACATTATAGCACGGACAATGTCCGTACAACAAGACTTTTGCCGACCGGAAAAAAAACGCCTCCAACGCTTTCTTTTCCGGCTACCACGCCATTTTGTCCAATGTTTGCCCATGCGAACGCCCGGTAAACCCTTGCTGCGCGAATACCACGCCACCCAAATACTTTTCTTACCCTCTGCGGGCTCTCCCGTTTCGCATCAAAAGAAAATATCCTCTGATAAAGCCGCCAGGACTTCCGGGGAACTCAACGTGCGCTCTTTTTATGAGCACAAAAAAAGAGTATTATTGGAGGCTCGATTTGCTTATCGCCGATCCGGCGTTCAATTTTTAGGAAACGAGGTCGAGGGGCAGCTATGAACGAAGACGAAGAATCCAGGGATGAAATGGTCGAAGAGGAAAGTTTTGCCGACCTTTTTCGCCAAAGCGAGGTAAAGCCCGTGCGGTTTCACCCGGGGCAGAAGGTAAAGGCCAAAGTCGTTAATATTTCCTCCGAGTGGGTCTTCATTGATCTGGGCGCAAAGAGCGAGGGCTATCTTGAGGCAAAGGAATTCCTGGATAGCGAGGGAAATCTTTCGGTCGCGGAAGGCGAACTCGTTGAAGCCTACTTCCTTTCGGCAGACGAAAACCAGATGCGTTTTACAACCAGGATTTCCGGTGGCGATGCCGGGAGATTCTACCTCGAAGAGGCCTGGCGAAACGGCATCCCCGTTGAAGGTCTGGTTGAAAAAGAGATAAAGGGCGGCTTTGAAATAAAGATTGCCGGGGGGCTTCGCGGTTTTTGCCCGTTTTCGCAAATGGGGCTGCAAAGGGAAAACGCCAGCGATATAATCGGGAGCCATCTCGACTTTCGCATCACTTTATACGGGGAAAACGGACGAAACGTGGTGCTCTCCAACCGGGCGGTCCTGGAAGAGGAGCGCAGCAGGCAAAGGGAGGAGCAAAGGGGCCTTCTGCTCGAAGGAGCCAGGGTAAAAGGGACAATCGGCTCGATCCATAATTTCGGCGCATTCGTTAAAATCGGCGCAGTCGATGGGCTTATCCCGATTTCGGAAATCGGCTGGGCCCGAACCGAAGACGTAAATGAAGCGCTAAAGGTTGGCCAGGAAGTCGAGGTAGTAGCCATAAAGCTCGACTGGGAAAACAATCGTCTTACCTTTAGCTTGAAGCGCGCGCTGCCAGACCCCTGGGATAGCATAGAGGAAAATTTTCCGCCCGGATCGAGCCATACCGGAACGGTTGTCCGGTTGACCACTTTTGGCGCATTCGTCTCCCTTGCCCCCGGAGTCGACGGTCTGCTGCACATCTCCAAGCTCGGCGCCGGAAAAAGGATAAAGCACCCGCATGAGGCGGTTAGCAAGGACCAGGTCATTGAAGTAAAGATCGATTCGATCGACAGGGAAAACAAGCGCATATCGCTATCGACCGCAGGGAGCGAGCAGGCCGAAGATCAGGGCGGCGAAGATTATTCGCAGTTTCTTAAAAAAGGGCCCCCTGCCATGGGAACGCTTGCTGACCTTATGAACGTAAAACTTCAGGAAAAAAAGAGAAAATAGTCCGAATTTCTTACCTGGCGCACAGAAGTATCTCGCCCTTTAAACTGTCGCCCAGCCTGTTTCGGGCCATGTGGACGTCGTAGTCCATCTGAAGCCCCAGCCAGAATTGGGGGGAGGTGCTAAAGTATCGCCCGAGGCGAAGGGCGGTATCGGCGCTGATCCTGCGCTTTCCCAGCACGATGTCGTTTATGCGGCGCGGTGGAACGTTTAGGAAAAGCGCAAGGCTAGCCTGAGTTATCCCCAGGGGCTTGATGAAATCTTTTAGCAGGATTTTGCCGGGATGAACCGGCCTGAATTTTTTTTCATTCATTGTCCGAACCCTTCCGAAAGCAGACCTTGCCTCCGCTTTGGTTAAGCATTAACCATGCCAGTGGACGACTGTCTTAAAGAAGGGTCGCGCGACTTTCGGAGAGTTGAAAATGTAGGTTGGGCTAAGCGCAGCGCAGCCCAACAAATTAATCGCAATAGGAAACTTCAGCGGCGTGTCGCCGCAGACGGGTCGCCAACCCCCGACTGGCTGCGCCGGCGGCAGCTCGGACGGCAGTCCGCACCGCCTGCCGGGTGATTCACCGAAGTTTCATCTCGTTCAAACCGCATCCCAGGAGGCGGCGGCCCCGCTTGAACGCCCCGCTTGGTCTCAGTAATACCCCCCCTGCGATACCTTGCCTCTAAAAACGTAGTAGCAGTAAGCGACATAGGCCAGGATCAGCGGCAAGACGAATAGGGTGCCAGCCAGCAGGAAGGCCTGCGAGGAAGGGGCGGCCGCTGCCTGCCGGAAAGTGACGGCAAACGGGACAAGCCAGGGCCAAAGGCTTATTCCCCACCCGATATAGCCCAAAAGAAAAACCCCAAGGCTCATCAAAAAGGGGCTTATCTGGGCGCCCCTGCCGAGTTGGCGCCAGATCGAGACGATGAGGACCGCCGACGCGAGAGGCATGGGAAGGAGGTAGAAAAAATCGGGAAAGCTAAACCACAGTTGCCTTATGGCCGAATTCATCGTCGGCACGGAGATGGAAACGATCACCAGGAAAAGCGCGACATAGGCCAGGACGTAGGAGGCGCACTTTCTGGCCCAGTTCTGGGTTAGGGCTTCTGTTTTCATCACCAGCCAGGTGGACCCCAAAAGGGCGTAGCCAAATATAAGCGCCACCCCGGTCATGAAGCTGTAGGCGCTTACCCAGTCGAAAGGCCCGCCCGCAAAGCTTCGCCCGGCAACCTGCACCCCCCCCACGTAGGAGCCAAGGATCATCCCCTGCATGAAGGCGGCGAGCACCGAGCCGAAATGGAAGGCGTAATCCCAGACGCGGCGGGCTCTTACCGCTTTAAAGCGAAACTCGAACGCCACGCCGCGGAATATTAGCCCCAAGAGCATCAGGATCACCGGCATGTAGAAGGCAGGCATAAGTATCGCGTAGGCGAGCGGAAAGGCCGCAAGAAGCCCCCCGCCGCTTAGCACCAGCCAGGTTTCGTTGCCGTCCCAAAAAGGGGCGATGGAATTCATCATCAAATCTCTTGATTCATCCGAGGGCGCAAAGGGAAACAGTATGCCCACCCCCAGGTCGAAGCCGTCTAGAAGAACGTAGAGAAACAGCGCGAGTATCAGCAGGCAATACCAAATCAGCGGGATTTGAGACATTTTATCAGTCCTTTTTAGAAGCGGGGTCCGTGATGAGGGGCGGTTGGCTCAAACCGTGCGAACCATAGATTTCTCCGGGCGCTTCGGGACCCTTCTTTATCAGCTTGACTATGTAGTGGACCCCTGCCCCGAAAACGACCCCATAGGTCAGGACAAAAGCGCAAAAAGACAATGCGACCGAAAATCCTTTCACCGGCGATACCGCCTGGGAGGTGCGCATGATGCCTTCGATAACCCAGGGCTGCCTTCCGGTTTCCGATATGCACCACCCGGCCAGCACCGCCAGAAATCCCGCGGGACTCATGGCCACGCACCAGCGCAAAAACCACCGCGTATCGAATAGATGCTTTCTAAAGAAAAGAACGAGAGCGGTTAAACCGGTAAGAATCATCAAAACGCCCAGTACGACCATCGCTCGAAATGCGAAGAACACCAGCGGGACCGGCGGGCGATCTTCTTTGGGCCATTCCTTTAGCCCCCTCACCATGCCGTCGAGCTTATGGGTTAGTATGAGGCTCGATAGCTTTGGTATTTCAATTGCGTATTTGGTAACTTCATCTTTTTGATCCGGCCATCCGAAAAGAATGGAGGGGGCGCCGCGCTGAGTTTCCCACAGCCCTTCCATCGCCGCTACCTTCTCGGGCTGATACTCAAAAGTGTTGCGGCCGTGCGCATCGCCAAAAAGCAGTTGGAGCGGAGAAACAAATATCGCCATTATCATGGCCATGCCGAACATAATGCGAGCCTGCCGGGTATGGCGGCTCTGCAAAAGATACCAGGCGCCGACCCCTCCTGCGACAAAGGCCGTAGTCAGATAGGCGGCGGTAACCATATGCACGAATCTAAAGGGAAACGAGGGGTTAAAAATTATCTGCTTCCAGTCGGCGGGATAAATCAAGCCGTTTGCGGCTATCGTATAGCCCCGGGGAGTTTGCATCCAACTGTTTGCGGCAAGGATCCAGAAGGCCGAGAGCAATGTGCCGAGAGCCACGATGATGTTGGCTGCAAAATAGGTCTTCGGTCCGACCCGGTTTTTTCCGAAAAGCATCACTCCCAGAAACGAGGCTTCCAGGAAAAATGCGGTGAGCACTTCGTAGCCAAGTAGCGGGCCGAGTATGTTTCCGGCCCTGTCCGCAAACGCCGCCCAGTTTGTCCCGAACTGGAACGACATGACAACGCCCGATACGACGCCCATGCCGAAGACGACCGCAAAAATTTTTATCCACATGTGGTATACGTCCCCGTATACCGGGTTTCCCGTTCTAAGCCATCGCCACTGGAGAACGGCCAGCCAGCTTGCAAGGCCGATTGTAAAAGAGGGGAAAAGGATGTGAAACGCTATGATAAACGCAAACTGCATGCGTGAAAGCAGCACCGGGTCTAGATGTGCCAACATAGGCCGGATCTCCTGGCTCAGTTTTGGAAAGAAACTTCCAGTCGGGGTTTTAAGTCCTGCGCCACAACGCGTTACAGGGAACCCGCCGGAAAACTTTTCGAGGCCCTTCGCCTCTGCGCAATTGGTGTATTACCATATCGGAGATGATGCGCATTAGAATAAGACATTTCAAGTTGTTCAACAAATCCATGGATATGAGCAATCGTGGCAAAACTCAAGATTTATTTCGGAGGGCCGGCCGAGCGCGCGCCGCTTTGCAGCTCGGATAAAGCTCCTGAGAAATGGGGCGTCTACCCCCAACCCCGCGTCTTTTTGTGCGGGGATACGGGCGTTAGCGTCGAGTTCGGAGACGAGATAGATCCGGAAATAAACCGGCTGGTGCGCCGGCTGTACAAAAGGCTTAGCACCGGCGCCTTTTCCGGCATTATCGATATGGGTCCGGCTTACTGCTCGCTTTTCATCCGGTATGATCCCGGGGTTTGCTCTTTGGAAAGGCTTTTGTGCATAATAGAGGAAAACCTGGAAACCGCAGGAGGCGCGGGCGAAGGTTTTGAGCGAATCGTCGAAGTCCCGGTTTGCTATGGGGGCGAATTTGGCCCTGACATAGGCGAGGTGGCCAATTTCCACGGGATTGACGAGGGCGAGGTGGCGGCATTTCATGCGGCCCCCCTCTACCAGGTGTACATGATCGGGTTTATCCTGGGGTTTCCATATCTTGGGGGGCTGGACAGCAGGTTGTATACTCCCAGAAAAAAAGAGCCTGGAAATGCCCCGGCTGGAAGTATCGGGATCGCCGACCGCCAGAGCGGCATTTATCCGGTCGCAAGTCCTGCCGGCTGGTGGATCGTTGGAATGACGCCTCTTAAAGTATTCGATCTTTTGCGAGAAAAACCCTTTCTTTTTGAAGCAGGCGATACGGTGCGGTTTAGGCAGATAACGAGAGAGGAATTTGAGAGCTATAAAAATCATTGAGCCCGGGCCCCTTGCCACGGTGCAGGACCGGGGACGTTTTGGCTTTCGCGACAAAGGCGTTCCGGTGTGCGGGGCGGTGGACCAGCAGGCGTATCGGCTGGGAAATCTTTTGGCGGGAAATTTATTCGATGCGGCCTCCATCGAGATCACCCTGGGGGGATTTGTGGCCCAATTTCTGGGGGAGGCGTATTTCGCCCTTACCGGGGCGCAAACGGAGGCAAGGCTAAACGGCCGGCCTCTTTCGACGTGGAAGCGCCACTTCGGGCGAATTGGGGAAGTTATCGAAACGGGACCTCCTGTTTCGGGGCTAAGAACCTATCTGGCCGTAGACGGCGGCATAGACGTTTCACCCGTTATGGGCAGCCGGTCCACTTTCCTTCGGGGCGGCCTTGGCGGACTGGAAGGAAGAGCTCTTAGAAAAAAAGACCTTCTTTTTTTCGGCGATGCGCCCCGTGAGGATGTAACCGGCAAGATCTTTGAGATCCCCGCCGAACTGGTCCCCGCATATGGGGCGAGCGCGGTCCTAAGGGTCATCCCCGGCCCGCAGATCGGCCGCATCTCCCCGCGCGGGATCGACACCTTCTTTTCCTCGGAATTCGTTGTCTCCAATCGAACCGACAGGATGGGTTCGATCCTCTGCGGACCGGCGATAGCTCTTGCGTGCGGAGCAGACATTATTTCCGGGAGCGCTTTTCCGGGAGCTGTCCAGATACCGGGAAACGGGCAGCCGGTGGTCCTTGGAAACGACTGCCAGACAACCGGAGGATACGTCCTGGCGGCAAGCGTAATTGATGTGGACTTATCTTTTGCCGCGCAGCTTTTTCCCGGAGCAACCGTTCGGTTTGCCGAAGCAAGCCTTGACGAGGCGCGCCTTGCCTTCCTTAAAAACGAGTACAGGCTAAAAACTCTGCGTGAAAAGCTAAAAGCCGGAGGCCGCAAATGCGAATGGACATAAACTGCGATATGGGAGAAAGCTTTGGCGCCTACCGTATGGGCGAAGACGAATTGATTATGCCCTTTGTAACCTCAATAAATATCGCCTGCGGCTGGCACGCGGGAGACCCGGGGGTCATGGCCAAAACCGTGCGGCTGGCTGCCCGATACGGCGTCGCGGTGGGCGCCCACCCCGGATATCCCGATCTATTGGGCTTTGGCAGGCGCACTATGGAAACCCTTCCGGGCGAGATTAAAAACTACGTCATTTACCAGATAGGCGCTCTTTGCGGTTTTTTGCGCGAATACGGAATGCGGCTCCAGCATGTCAAGCCGCACGGAGCTCTCTACAATTTGGCGGCAAGAGACGAAAGGACCGCAGGCGAAATTATTTCCGGGGTAAAGGCTTATGATCCCGACCTTATTTTGGTTGCTCCCGCCGGCTCTTTTTGCGCCGAGATGGGGGTTTTAGCAGGACTTACCGTGGTCCGGGAGGCGTTTTGCGACCGCGCCTATCTTGGCAACGGCCACCTTGCCCCACGCACTGTTAAGGGCGCGGTTATTCATGATCCCGAAAAAGTCCGCCAAAGAGTCCTTTCCCTTGCCAGGTCGGGCCGACTCCCCACCCTGGAGGGCGGACAAATCGATCTCGCAGCCGGTACCCTTTGCATCCACGGCGATACGGCCGGAGCATCGCGCCTTGCCCAAACCGTGCGACAGGCCCTGGAAGAAGCAGGGGTGGAAGTGGCGCCGATGGGAAAACGGAGTTAAATCCGTTTGGAAGTATACAAGCTTCCACCTGAAAACCGGTTTCGCCAGGCCATCTTTTCCGGGAATAAAAAAGCAAGAGCCGAACCATTCCAGGAAATAGAAATCGACCCGTAGAACCTTTGGGGCCCACGGGGGTCGTAAAGAGGCAGCGAGGGTCGAAGCGCTATCCGGAGCGTAGCCCCCTTCATTTAACTAGCGGCCCCCGGTTCCAACTGCGAGGTACACTGAGGGCAGCGTCTTGCCTGCATGGCGATAGTGGTAAAGCAGAAAGGGCATTCCCTGGTGTTGGCCGCCGCCGGTGCGGCCTCCCTTCGTTTCATGCTGTTTGCCCCCTTTACCACCAAAAAAACGGCGAAGGCGATGATGAGAAAGCTTATGACGGTATTAATGAAGAAGCCGTAGTTGAGGGTTACGGCCCCTGCGGCTTTTGCTGCCGCAAGGGAGGGGTAGGGACCGGCGGCTTTTGCCCCGCTTTTGAGGGTAACAAAGAAGGTTGAAAAATCCACATTCCCCAGGACCATTCCCAGGGGGGGCATGAGAACATCATCTACGAAAGACTTTACAACGGCGCCAAAAGCCGCGCCGATGACGATGCCAACAGCCATGTCCAACACGTTGCCACGCATGGCGAATTCTTTGAATTCCTTAAACATGGTTCGTACTCCAGACTGTATTTGCGGTTGCCGGTAAGCTGCGAACCTCACGGATAACGTGAGAAACAGTAAACACCCCCAAGGGTTGAGTCAAACAAATGGTCTAATAATTTTAATTTGATAGAGTTCTATCAATCATTTTTATGCATCTTGGACGCAACTTCGTATAAGAAGGTTTGGGCGCAGCGAAATCCGGGGGTTCCAACGCCCCTCCCCCCCGCCACAGACCTTACGAGCATCCTTCCCGGTCGCGCCCCAACAAGCTTGGGACCGCTCATTTTTTCCCGGTCCATCTGCAGACCATCTGCAAACCGCCTGAAATTCATTGTGTGGCAAAAGTCCTTATGTTAGATTGAGTCTCTAAAATCACACGGTACGATAGACAATACACCCTGGGACAAACGGTAAGTCTTCTACCATCTGTTGAAGGTTTTCACCCAACATACGCGCGCAAAGGAGTCACCAGTGAAAAAAACAGGTGCAATTTCGGTGCTGTTCGTGGTTTGCATGACGATGCTCTGGGCAAATATCGCTTTTGCCCAAAGAGGGCGAATCGATGACCGGATCAGGGAACAATGGCATCATATCGATCGTGCGCTAAGTCACGGAAGAATTACCGAGCGGCAAGCAGACTACCTTCACGATAATCTGCGCCATATTCGGCATGAATTTGAAATGGAGAGAAACAGCGGGACGCTGAATTTTGACAAAATCAGATGGCTCAACAGGGAATTGAATCACAATGAAATGAAACTGGAAAGGATGAAAGAGGGCGGATCCAGTGGCCCTCACCATAGATATTATCACTAAGCGACAATGGGGCCTTTTTCCACCCATCCTGCGGTTGATCGCCTCGGGCGGCGACTGCAGGATGGATAAAACGGGTCAACTTATCGCCATGCAGGAAAAGATTCAGACCGGCTCTTGGCCCTTTGTGTCGAGCACCTTGCGCACCAGGTCGGCAAGCTCCTTTAATTGAACCGGCTTCATCAAAAACCCTCGAATTCCCAGGACCTTTGCCTTTTCGGCATCGATTTTTTCACTGAAGCCGGTACATAATATGATGGGCTGATCAGGCCAAAGGTTTAAAATCTTTCCGGCAAGTTCGGCCCCCGTCATACGGGGCATCGTCATATCCGTAATCACCAGATCGAAAGGCTTGTCTTCAGTCCGCAAGGCCGGCAACGCCTCTTTTCCACTCTCCCGCACCGCAACCGTATAGCCCAGACTTTCGAGCATCCTGCGCATGGCCCCGGCCAAAGCCGGTTCATCGTCAACGACCAGAATGCGCTCCCTCCCCCCGGGCAGCGGGAAAGACTCATCACGAGGGGCCGCCGGGTCCATCTCCAGCGCCGGGAGAAAAACGTGAAACCTCGTCCCCCGACCGATTTGGCTCTCTACATCGACACATCCGCCAAGGCTTTGCGCAATGCCATGGACAACGGCCAGCCCAAGACCTGTGCCGCCCCCCTGCCCCTTAGTCGTAAAGAAAGGATCAAAGATTCGATCCATTATGGAAGGGTCTATCCCGTGGCCTGTGTCGCCGATGGACAGTTTGACATAGGGGCCCGGCTCCAACCTCGAATGACTTCGAATCGATTCCGGCTCAAGGACCAGGTCGGCAAGGCTAACATCGAGAACCCCGCCGGCCTCGAACATGGCGTGAGCTCCATTGGTGCAAAGGTTCATCAACACTTGATGGATCTGAGTGGGATCGGCGGACACCACAGCCCGGGAATTGATAGCGTGTTTGATCTCGATTGTGGCCGGAAGGGACGCTCGAAGCATCTTCAGCACCTCTTTTACGATTAAGCCCACTTGCACAGGCCTTTTTTCCTGCCCGCTTTGCCTGCTGAACGCCAGGATCTGTTTTACCAGATCCCTGGCCCTGCCGCTTGCCATGAGCACTTCGCGCAGATTTTCCAAAATGTTGTCTTGATTCTGCGCATCCAGCATGGTCAGTTCGGTAAAACCCGAAATCACACCAAGGATATTATTGAAATCATGGGCGATACCTCCGGCCAAAGTGCCGAGCGCCTCCATCTTTTGCGCCTGGCGCAATTGGGCTTCTATGCGGGCCCGCTCTTGTTCGGAACGTTTGCGCTCGGTGATGTCCATAACGGTTACCGTTACGCCCGAGGCATGGTTGGCGGGATCAATGGGGGTGGAACTAAGCACCACATCTATAATTCGGCCGTCTTTTCGCCTGAAGCGCGTTTCGACCGTGCCCGTCCTCCCCTCTCCCTCGATCTGCCCGTATTTTCTCCCGCCGACGCATTCGTATTCTTTGTCATCCGGGCATAAGAATCCGGACTCCCGGCCTATTAGCTCATCCCGCGAATACCCGACGATAGCACACAGTTGATCGTTTGCATCCAGAAAGACCCGGTCGGAGGTCAACCCTATGCCAATGGGCGCGGCCCGGAAGATGGACTTCATCCTGGCTTCGCTTTCCCGGAGGGCATCCCGGACCCGCTTTTGACTGGTTATATCGCGGGAAACGCTCGATGCGCCGACTATATTTCCCAAACCATCCAGGATCGGCGAAACGGTAAGCGAAACCTCTATGTTACGACCATCCTTTCGCCTCCGCACGGTCTCGTAATGTTCGACCAGCTCACCGGAGTTCACCTTTTCGAGGTTGGCGCAAACCTCCCCCCAAAGGCCCTCGGGGGCCAGGAGCTTTACGGACCGACCGATCGCCTCCCGGGGCAAATATTGATAGATGTTCTGAGCCCCCCTGTTCCACGATATTATTGTCCCCTCCAGTGTATTTCCGATTATGGCGTCCGCGGAGAACTCAACGATTGCCGCCAGCCTGGATTTTTCCTCCTCGGCCTTTTTTCGCTCCGTGATGTCGCGGATAGCCGCAATGAAAACAAAACGGTTCCGCCATTGGAAAGAGCGACCGGTGATCTCCGCGGGAAAAACCATCCCGTCCTTTCTGCGAAGATGACGGAGCGGGACAGTGATGACCCGGCCTAAGACGGCCTTTGCTCCCCGGGTCCTTGCCCGGGTCGCCTCCGGTTCAGCCGACAACTCCCAGTTTCTTTTGGTAAGCAGTTCCTCCCGGCTATAGCCAAACAAGACCGAAGCAGAGCTGTTGGCATCGAGGATCATTTCCGTGTCGTTATCGATAAAAATAATCGCATCGGATCCGGCCTCGAAAAGTTCCCGGTATCTTTGCTCGGATTCGCCCAACTCCTCCTTGGCCAGGAATTTGGCCAGCGCCACTGCGAGGTAATTGCAAAGCCGCTCCCGGGATTCAATAGTCCGGAGCGTAAAGCGGCCTTTTCGCCCATCGTTTAACTGGAGTAGTCCAATTCTTTCAGCACCAACGCGCAGGGCGATCAAGGCGACAGACTCATAGCCTTCGCCATTGCAGCGGTTGCGCATGCGGGCCCTGCGATCGGCTTCGGCGGTCTTGGCTAGAAGTTCGGTTGTGCTGTTGGTCCAAAAGCTTCCGTTTGCGGTAAAGAAGGGTTGTAAGGGGTCAAATCTTCCGCAGATGACATTTGCGCACATGCACTCCAATACCGGGTCGCCGGCGGTGTCTAGAACCCGTTGACCGTCCCGGTCGCGAGTGCAGAGGCTGTTTTCGAGCCGGACAAACTCGGAGGAAAACCCCCTGGTCTCATAGTAGGGGTAGTCATCCTCCAGCCTCAGTCTAATCCCCGCCGCCTCGCACCCGGAACTTTTCTGAAAGAAGGCCGTCGCCTTACGCACCAGTTCACGGGTACTCCCGCTCTCATTGACAAGCCGGAGAAACTCGACCACCAATTCACGCTCTTCTTCGGCCTGCTTACGTTCGGTTATGTCGCTACCCACACACAGGATCTCTTTACTACGCCCGCTCTCATCCCAAAGAGGCGTGTTGGTCCAGGCGATCCAGACTCTTTCCCCATTGCGGCGGATATTTTCATTACTGTTTTGAGCGTAGCGATCCGGGGAAGTCCCGATATCCTCTATCATCCTTTGGAGATCGCGGCCCCCCGTTTCAACGGGCGGGACAATGGTTCCGACCACGTTCTTTCCGACCAACTCCTCTTGCGCATAGCCGAAAAAACGCTGTGCGAAGTCGTTTATAAAAGTGACGTTGCCAAGATTGTCCATTCTGAGGATGATGCTGTTGGCGCTTTCGACAAGCGTTCGATATTTCGCTTCGCTCGCCCTCACCTCTTCCTGAGACCCCTCCAGTCTCAATGTCCAGCGGCTAATCATCACATAGAGGATCACTGCGGTTACCGATACGAAGCCCCACCCCTTGATTATGGAAACGGTGGTCACCAAGGACGGATCAAGTGAAAACAAACTGAGGGTTTTGTCGGAAAACAGTATCCAGAAAGCCCCGATCAGAAAGTAGGTAACTGCGATCCTAAGCGAAACCGAACCCGCCCCCGCAGGTTTTTTCTTCGAAAAAGAGTTCATGCCCTCTTATCGCCTCCACAGCAAGGGTGTGCGGCAGCCAGGCTTATTTGCCGGTCCCGATATTTTTTTCCGAAGGAGCTCATTCCCCGGTGAGTTCCTTACACCTAATCGGCATCTTAACGGGATTTGCCGAGAAATTTATCAGACGTCACCTGGAATGCGAGAAGCCATAACGCCGGGATTATTCCGACTCATAGAGTTTGGGGTTTCACCTCCCGGACCTCACATGCTCCGGTTTTGGGAACCTATACCAGCCGGGCGCCGACTGCGGCCTCAAGCTTTGCGATTTCTTCCTCCGTCATGGCCGAAGGGGCCTTGCGCTCTTCGAGCATCGAGGCGTAGAAAAGAATCTTTGCGCTGTGTTCGAGCTTTTCCATCCGCATGCAGGCCTGCGAGAGATCCCGGCCAAAGGTCACCGCCCCGTGTCTTTTTAGGAGTATCGCCCGGCTCTTGGCGACATAGGGCTCGATAGACCGGGCCACTTCATCGGTTGCCGGGGTCGCATACGGCGCCAGCGGCACTTTTCCGAGCATAAGCCACACCTCGGGCAAAACCTTGGAGTTGAATGGAAACCCGGCGATCGTAAAAGCGGTCGAAAGAGGCGGATGAGCATGAACAATCGCCGAAACGTCCGGTCTCATCTGGTAGACGAGCAGGTGCATTCGTATTTCACTGGAAGGCTTTAGCGGACCTTCCAGGAGCGCTCCGTCCATATCGGTCTTTGCAATATCTTCTGACTCGATGTCCCCCTTTGGAACACCGCCGGGAGTTATCAGGACGCAGTCCGGACCCATTCTGCAGCTCACATTGCCATCGCTTGCCGCTATTAGCCCCCCCCTTTCCAGCTTTTGGCAGACCTTAACGATTCCAAGCCGCAAATTCATCTCTTGACTATCCATCCCGCGCCCTCCAAAATCCTGTTGTTTTGACCGGCTCGACCGGTTCTTTTATGGATACGGCCATTCTCACGCTACAATCTATAGTTTAGACCGAACGGGACCTTCGAAGGAGAAGAAAAGATATGATCAGGTGGTTCAAGCGGAAGAAAGAAAAAGGGGCGCAAGGTTTAGATGACACTCCGGCCGGTAAGGCAGGTGAGGCGCAAGAGCCCGTGGAGCAGGAGACTTCGATAGCCCCCCCGGCCCCGCCGGTCGAAGAGATTTCCCCCGAAGAGGGAAAAAGCCCCGACGATTTGCCGCTGGACGAGCAGGAGGGGCTCGAAGAAAAGACAGCAGATGTAGTGGAAGAAGAAAACGAGGAGGAGCTGGAAGAAACCGCTCCCCGCAAAGGTTTTTTTAAGCGCTTTCGAAGCCGTCTAAAGGGGCAGGAAGAAGAAGAGAGCTCTTTTACCGAAGAACCGGACAAGGCCGAAGGGTCCCCGGAGCTAAAGACTTGGGCCGAAGCACCGCCCTCACCTGTCGAAGAGATTGCCCCGGAGGCCCAAACGGGACCGACGCCGGGCGCCGAAGAACTCGAGTCCCTGGTCCCCGGATATCACGAGCCCCCCGAGGAGTTGCCGCCGGGCGAACGGGAGGCGCCCGAAGAATATAGCCTGGAGCAGGAAGAGGAGGAAGATGGGGATCATCCGGGAGAAACCGTTCCCCGCAAGAGCTTTTTCAAACGTCTTCGCAGTCGTCTTAAAGGAACGCGGGAAAAATTTGCTCACCGCATAGACCGGCTGGTTCTTGGCCGGAAGGTAATAGACGACGACCTGCTCGATGAACTCGAAGAGATCCTTATTACTTCCGATCTGGGAGTAAAAACAACCACGATGCTCCTGGGCAAGGTCGCCGACAAGGTGAAAAGAAAAGAGTTAAGCGACCCGGCAAGGCTAAGGGAACAGATACGGGAGGAAATCCGGTCCACCCTGGCAATCGATGCCCCTCCCCTCGACTACCGCGCGCACAAGCCGCTGGTCATCCTGATCGTTGGAGTAAACGGCACGGGAAAGACGACCACGACGGGAAAACTGGCCAGCCAGTTGAAAAAACAGGGGCTAAAACCGATGCTGGTTGCCTGCGACACATTTCGGGCCGCCGCGGTCGAACAGTTGTCGATATGGGGAGAGCGTACGGGAGTTCCGGTGGTAAAGCAAAAGAGCGGGTCGGACCCTTCGGCGGTCGCCTTCGATGCGCTCGATGCCGCAGTTTCGCGCGACATAGACGTCGTACTGATGGACACCGCCGGCCGGATGCACACCAAGGTCAATCTGATGGAGGAACTAAAAAAAATCCACCGGGTTATCGACAAAAAAATGGCGGGCGCCCCTCACGAGATTTTTCTTGTCCTGGATGCCTCCACTGGCCAAAACGCCCTGTCGCAGGCAAAGCTTTTCAAGGAGGGCATAGGTCTTACGGGGCTCATTGTGACCAAGCTCGACGGTACGGCCAAGGGCGGAATTATCGCGGCCATCTGCGAGGAGCTCCAGGTGCCCGTCCGCTATATCGGGATCGGAGAAAGCATAGAGGATCTGCGAGCCTTCGACGCCGAGGAGTTTACGAATGCGTTGTTTTGATACTCTGGATTAACCGGGAAATGAGCGACCGGGGCTGAATCGATCCCCCCGAATCCAGCGCCTGATTTCGTCGAAGCAAATGGTTTTTTAACCGCTCTCACGAATTGATTTTTTGGGAGGAATTCTTAGAGTATGTTTGTCATGTTTCCGATCGAATTCCCGCGCGGTCCCCGAAAGAGGGGAGTCCGTTTGTCGGGGAAAGCGCCGCGCACCTGAGTCAGGGTGTGGCGGCGAACATTTGGCGGGAGCGTGAGTTAGTGATAACTCTTATCAAGAGGTGAAGATTGGCGCCACCAAAGCCAGACCCCTCTGATGCGGTTACAATGCGCATCAGAGGGGTTTTCCTTTTTAAAAGGTCCCGGACGAGTCCGGAACCCTTAAAAATTAACGGGGAGCGGAGGCTGAGCCGGTCGCTTCCAGTTTGCATTTCGTAAAATCGATCTCTTTGCCGCATTTTCCGCAGACTTGCTTCTTGTTGAATTCGTCCGAGAAAATTTCTTTCTCCTGGCCACACTCCGGACAAAAACAGGAAAAGGACTGGAGGTTTTTCAGTTGCTCGAATCCCGGACAGTGTTGCGGTGTCGTCATTTGTCGGCTCCTCTTTTGGGTGAGTGTTTTTTTCCACAAGCGCGCAAGCAGCGCGCGATTAAAGACCGATAAGTCTTCACCCCCGTTCCGGGGTCCCTGGACCCTTTGCCGGAGTGTTCGAGTCGGCGCCTTACGACAGACCGTATCGCATGGAGCCCAGGTTTTTTAGAGCGAGCCTGGCATCGGTAACCGTCGCCCCAAGCTTCCATGGCTCCATGAATCCGCAGAGCATAAGCTTCCAGCCGTCCTCGTCATAGAAAATGTCGGCATCGTCTTCACACGCCATGCCGCACCCCTCTTCGCCCAATATGTCATACAGGGTTTCCCTGATCTGCTGTTCACCTTCCATAATAGCAACCTCCATTATCCAAATCATGGCGATATTTTCAACCGCCTTATCGCAATTTCTCTAATATCTATTTACCAGCATGGCAATGGGTGGCTTTACAGCTCCATCCCGAGCGCCTCCCTCAGGTAGGGCGAAATAGCAGAATCCTCGCGGAGGGCAATCTCTTCGGGGGTTCCGGCCGCTACTATCCGGCCTCCCCCCTCCCCCCCCCCGGGACCGAGATCTATTACGTAGTCCGCAGACTTTATGACGTCGGTATGATGCTCGATCACGATTACGGTGTTTTGCTGCTCCACGAGCTTTCGAAGGACGAGCAGGAGTTTGCCGATATCTTCGAAATGAAGGCCGGTCGTGGGTTCATCCAGGATGTAGAGAGCTTTCCCCTGGCCTCGACGGCTCAGCTCGGAAGCAAGCTTTACCCGTTGCGCCTCTCCTCCGGAAAGAGTCGTGGCGGGCTGCCCCAGCCGTATGTATCCCATTCCGACTCCGATCAGGCTGTCGAGTTTAGCGCAAATGGCGCGAAAGTTGGCGAAAAAAGCCGCCGCTTCATATACTGTCATATCCAGTACCGAAGCTATCGAGCAGCCTTTATAGGTAATATCGAGGGTCTCCCGGTTAAATCTGGTTCCCCCGCAAACCGGGCAGGTGACGTAGATGTCCGGCAAAAAATACATCTCTATCCGTTGGAGTCCCTCCCCGCGGCAATGTTCGCACCGTCCCCCCTTGGCATTAAATGAAAAGCGGGCGGGCGAATACCCTCGGGCGCGGGCTTCCGGGGCCCGTGAAAACAATTGCCGGATAAGTTCGAACACCCCGGTGTAGGTCGCGGGGATCGATCGCGGGGTCCTGCCGATAGGCGATTGATCGACCAGGATGACCTTTTGGAGCCGCTCGGCGTTTTCCAGGGTTGCAAACGGGGCGGGATAAGTTTGGGCCTTGTTTATGATTTTGGCGAGCGCACGGTAGAGCGTATCGAGTACGAGCGTACTTTTTCCCGAACCCGAAACCCCCGTGACACAGGTCAGAAGACCGTAGGGAAAATCTGCGGAAATCGACTGGAGATTATTTCCCGAAGCCCCGGTCAGCCGAAAATAGCTCGTGGCTTTCCGCCTGCTCCCGGGAATTTCTATCCTCTTTTTACCCGATAGATAAAGACCGGTAAGCGAGGCGTGACAGGTAAAGATTTGTTCCGGGGGCCCGGAGAACACCACCTCGCCCCCCTGGGTTCCAGCGCCCGGCCCCATGTCGACGACATGGTCGGCCCGCAGGATCGTCTCCTTGTCGTGTTCGACGGTGACAAGGCTGTTTCCGGCATCGCGAAGCCGCATCAAAAGACCGAGCAGCCTGCTGTGGTCGCGCGGATGGAGGCCTACACTCGGTTCATCCAAAACATAGAGGACCCCCGTAAGGTTAGCTCCCAACTGGTGAGCCAGTCGCACCCGCTGGGCCTCCCCGCCCGAGAGGGTGTTGGAGGCGCGATCGAGTGTCAGGTAGGAAAGGCCGAGTTCGATGAGGCTGTTTAGCCGGCTTACGATCTCCTTTCGGGGGCGACTTAGAATATCTCGAAGCGAGTGGTCCAAATCGAGTCCTTCAAGCCACCTGGCCGCGCCGCTTGGGTTCATCGCCGAGACGCGATCGATTGTAATCCCCCCGAGCCGCACCGACCGGGCGGCAACGTTTAGCCTTGTGCCATTGCACGCCCGGCATCGGGGAAGTTCGGGGGCGCCAAGGGCCCAAAGAGCCTCTTCTTCTTCAACCGCGTCTTGCGCCCCCTTCGAGCGACGGCGCTCACCTCCCGGCCCCTGGAGCGCTCCGGACGGGCCATCGTCTCCGGTATATCCCAACCCCCGGCAGGCAGGACACATGCCTTGCGGGTGGTGGAAGGAAAAAAGGGCCGGGGCGAGTTCCGGCCCCGCGTACCCGCAGGATGCGCAACGCGCCGCTTCGGAGTAGACCCTCTCCCAGCCATCGGGGGTTGCGACCGCGGCATGTCCTTGTGAAGCCTTCGCGGCAAGTTCCAGGGAATCGATCAGCCGCCTTTGCTTATCTTCGTCCAAAACGAGTCGGTCGATCACGATCTGGAGCTCGTGGGAAGGCCTTCGGGGAAGCGAGGGAAGCGGGTCGAGTTCATAGACCGCGCCCTGCGCGCGGACCCTTCCAAATCCGTCACGCCGCAACTTTCTTAGCAGGTCGGGCAGTTCCTTTTCCGGGACCTCGCCAAGGGGCGCAAGGACCAATATGCGGCTTTTGGGAGCAAGACCGGCAAAAAGGTCGGCCACTATCTCGCCGACCGACCAGGATCTCACCGGCAAATTGCAGGTCGGGCAAAAAATCGTGCCCAGTTTGGCGAAAAGAAGCCTCAAATAATCGTAGACTTCGGTCAGGGTGCCCACGGTAGAGCGGGGATTATTTGGCAAACCCTTTTGTTCTATCGCAATGGCCGGGCTCAGCCCGTCGATTGTATCGACAAGGGGTGCGTTTAGCCTTCCGGCGGCCTGGCGCGCGTAGGTGGAAAGCGCCTCCAGGTAGCGCCTCTGCCCCTCGGCAAAAAGAGTGTCGAAGGCAAGCGAGGATTTACCCGACCCGCTCACCCCGGTGATTACGACAAAACTGTTTCGCGGGAGGTCGAGATCGATATTTTTAAGGTTATTCTGTCTTGCTCCGCGAATCGAGATGGATTTTTCCGCCATCTGGGCCAGGTCCTTTTACCCGCTCTTCCCGCGTATGCGCGGAGGCGCAGGATAGTGATCGACTCCCCCCCGGGATCGGGTGGCGCAGGGGGGGGGAAGTTGCCCTGCGCCACCCGATCCCCCTAAAAGCGCTAAACTCAAACATTTTGCGTTCTTTTACCTGATGGAGCAATAACTAACGCTAGTTTCTCCCTACAAATTCTACAGAATTTGTAGGGATTGTAATTAACAAATGGCCGAGATTGCGCCAAAGGAGGTTTGAAAATCCAACTTTGAAGGCAAAATCTTGAAAGCCTATGGGTGCCGGAGGATCAGCGGCAAAAGGCAGGTAGACGGTGACGGGCCGATCCGTCAGAAGCAGGCCATAAGTGATTATGCGGAAGCTCACGACATCGAGGTCGCAACGATCTTCCGCGAGGAAGGAGTTTCCGGAACGAAGGAAAACCGGGTTGCCCTGGCCGCGATGTTGTTATCCCTTGAGCAAATGGTCACGACGTCGACACGGTGATCATCGAAAAGCTTGATCGTCTGTCGCGGGCTCTGATGGTGCAGGAGAGCATCATCCGAGACTTTATGTCCCACGGTTTCAACCTTATCAGCGCCCTCGATGGTCCCGATCTTCTTTCCGGCGATCCCACCCGCAAGTTTATCCGCCACATGTTCGGCGCCATCGCCCATCCACTCTGCATGGCGCTCAATTTCTTGAATAACGAGTCGGACGATTCCCGGATCGTAGCGCTTGAATGAATGAAATCCGTGTTTACCAGACAGCAGCGACTCTCGCAACGACCGCTTCGCCGAATGTCCGGGAGGGACTGTGCCCCGGCGCTTAGGGCCCTATCTGCTGGTGCTCGATGCGGACTGAACCCAGAATGAATACATCGGTTCAGGCATCTCCCGGCATCTCCTGATTGACGCCATATCCTTCCAGCTGTATCCTAAAATGGTGTATATTATGCCTGCGAATCGACGCAGTTCGGGCCGGGGCCCGTTTATCGACCGGTGCCAGGAAGTCGTGGAGTCGCGCCGAAGATCGATCCGGAAATGGCCTTAGTCGTCCATTTCACCTCCATTTCCGGGGCGCCGGCAGCGGGACGTCGGTGCCAAGACTCTTGGCCCGGGTCTGCTGGTCGATGACATAGCCGGCATCGGCCAATGCTTCCAATGTCAGCCTGCGGCGCTCTTCTTCCTGCGCCACCCGGGCAGACAAAGCCTGTTTAACGATCCATCCGTGCACGAGCGCTCCAGGCGAGCGGCCAATTGGTCGACTTTTTCGGCCAAGGATAAGGGAACATGCGCAGTCAGCACTTTCGTATCCACTTAAAACTCTCCTTTCCCTGACATACTGTAAATCAAATCGTAACGATTAGTTCAAAACCGCTTGGGCAGCATAATTATCCCGGGGACCGGAGGCGTCCCTGGCGCCTGTTTCGCGCTATGGAGGCCGCAAGGTTAACCGCGGCGATAAGGCTCCCGGGATCCGCCACGCCTTTTCCCGCGATATCGTAAGCTGTCCCATGGTCTACCGAGGTGCGAACGATCGGAAGTCCCAGGCTCACGTTAACGGCTTCGTTGAAATGGGCGAGCTTTACCGGGATGAGCCCCTGGTCGTGGTAGAGGGCGACTATCGCGTCAAAGTCCCCCGACATGGCGCGGTTAAACACAGTATCGGCCGGCCACGGCCCGCTGATGCGGGGGGCGAGGTCCTCTCCGGGGAGGCCGCCTGCCTGGAATTCCTCTATAACCGGCCCGATCGTTTCCATTTCCTCATTTCCAAATTTTCCCGCTTCGCCGCAGTGGGGATTGAGGCCGCAAACGGCAACGCGGGGCGAGCGCACACCAAAATCGCCGCGCATCGACTCAGCAGTTATCCCGATCACCTGCCGTAGAAGCTCTTTGGTGATAAGGCCGGGGATTTGGGCCAAGGGGACGTGAATGGTTGCAAGCGCCACCTTGAGGACCGGCCCGGCAAGCATCATGACCACGTTTTGCGATCCCGTAAGATCCTGGAAAAATTCGGTATGTCCCGGAAAGGCAAAGCCCTGCGCGTGAAGTCGTTCCTTGTTTATCGGGCAGGTGCAAACGGCATCGACAAATCCGGCGGAGGCAAAAGAGGCGGCAGCGCGGATCCAGGAGACCACCGCTTCGCACGCGGCCGGCGTCGGGTTCCCCGGTTCGATATCGGCCGGCGTAAGCGGCCCCTGGTGACTTTGACTCCAAAGCGGGATCGCGCCCCCGGCCGCCGAAGCAGCGCGGGCAAGAGATGAGCGCAGCTCTTTTTGCGGCCCGAAAAGCTCCACCACCTTCGCCGAAGAGCCCATACGCTTTATCGCCCGCTCCAGCGGCAGCCTGTCTCCGATTACCAGAGAGACCCCTTTGTCTAAAAACCCCGAAGAATCAAAGGCCTTGACGATTACTTCCGGCCCGACCCCGCACGGGTCTCCCATCGTTATCGCAATTACCGGCGCCATTGGCTGAATCCTCCTTAATTTTCATTTTACCATGGCGCAGCCAAGCAAAAGCAAAAAATCCGGTGGATGTAAAGAGACTCTGAAAATGGTTAAACATTTATTAGAAACGTTGTAGAGTCAAAGAAAAGGAGGCTCCCATGAACTGCGAATCTAAAAATTCAAAAAGACAGACCCCGCCGGCCATCTATTGCTTTATGGACGTTGTGGCCGGGGAGGCCGAAAGATACGCAAGGGATCACACCTCGCCCCTGTCCGGACTGCTCGAAGAAATAGAGTGCTTCACTCTTAGCGAGACCCCCTATCCGAGCATGCTCACCGGGCGCGTGGAGGGGCGTTTCTTGCAATTTGTCGTCCAACTGTGTGGCGCGCGTCGCATCGTGGATATCGGCGCCTTTACCGGTTACTCCGCCCTTGCCATGGCGGAGGCTCTGAGCGATGGCGGCCAAATAATTTCCATCGAGCGCGATCCCCATTTTGCGAAAATCGCACAGGGTTTTTTCGACAGGAGTCCCGCGGGGGGAAAAATTGCCCTGAAAACGGGCGAGGCGCTTGAAATTCTCCAATCGCTTCCGGACGGGGAAACGGACCTCGTTTTTATAGATGCCGACAAGGGGCAATATGGGGCGTATTTCCGGGAATCGATGAGAATCCTTCGAACCGGCGGCCTGGTGCTGGCGGACAATGCGCTGTGGTACGGCAGGATTTTTCATCCAACAGATGATGACAGCCGGGCGGTTGCCGATTTCAATGAGTTGGTAAATGGAGACAGCAGGGCCGAAAAGCTGTTTCTTACCATCCGCGACGGCATCTATCTCATCAGGAAACGGTCGAAGTGAGCGTCTGGGCGCCGATTTCGCCCGGGGATTTTTTGCGATGACAGATGCCAACGGGATTCCCTGGCGCTCCGAGACCAATCCCTGGCTCATTGCCGCCGCGATGATACTTCCGACCTTCATGGTCGCTCTCGATACGTCGGTCGCCAATGTCTCGCTTCCCTACATAGCCGGCAGTCTATCGTCGAGCCTCGACCAAGCCACCTGGGTTTTGACCAGCTATCTGGTCGCAAACGCCATCATCTTGCCCGTTTCGGGCTGGATTTCGCAGGTTCTGGGCCGCAAGCGCTTTCTCACTGTAAGCATGGTCGTTTTCACTGTCGCATCCTTTCTTAGCGGGGCGGCTCTTAGCCTGAACATGCTCATAGTCGCCCGTGTAATCCAGGGCGCAAGCGGCGGGGCGCTGCTCCCGATTTCACAGGCCGTACTCCTTGAGAGTTTTCCGCCGGAAAAAAGAAGCGAGGCGATGGCAGTCTATGCCTTCGGGGTCATCGTGGCCCCGGTTGTCGGCCCCACATTGGGCGGCTGGATTACCGACACCTACTCGTGGCGCTGGGTTTTCTACATCAACTTGCCGGTCTGCCTGCTGGCCATCGAGCTGACAAGGCTACTTATCGAAGACCCTCCACATTTGCGTGGCGAGACCCCAAAATCTGTCGATTACCTCGGATTTGGACTCATGGCTTTGGGGCTGGGAGCGCTGCAGGTGGTGCTGGACAGGGGAGAAAGAGCCGATTGGTTTGCCTCCAACTGGGTGTGGCTGGGGACGCTCTTTTCCGCAGCCTGCCTTGCAGGGTTCGTAATCCGGGAATTGGACGCAAAAGAACCGATAGTGGAGCTTCGGGTTCTAACCGATCGCAACTTCGCCGTGGGCTTCGTTCTGGCGACAGTTTACGGATTCATCTTGTACGGAACGCTTGTGATGCTGCCCCTTTTTCTTGAAAACCTCATGGGCTACACCGCGTTGAATACCGGATTGGCGATTACGCCCCGAGGCATGGGCGCCCTTGTCTCGGTGACCCTTGCAGGCCGCTATTTAAAAAGAATCGACAGCCGCATCGTGCTCGTCGTCGGCCTTACCCTGCTAGCCACGGCACTCTTTATTCTTAGCGGAATCGACCAGGAAATCTCCATTTTCAACGTCGTCTGGCCCAACGTGCTCATGGGATTTGCCATCGGGATGGTTTTCGTTGTTTTGACGACCCTGGCGGTATCCACGCTGCCAAATGAGATGATGGGGACAGCTACCGGCCTGTATAATCTCATGCGGGGGATGGGCGGAAGCATCGGAATAGCGGCGATCACCACTTTTCAGTCCCGAAACGCACAGTTTCACCAGTCGGTGATGGTCGCGCATCTCACCCCGTATACGCCCGCGTTCCAGATGGCATACCACAGGCTTACGCAACTCTTTCGACTCACGGGAGATTGCGCCGGGGCAAAAGCTAAGGCCTACCAGGCCATTACCTCCACGCTGGCAGCCCAGAGCAGCGTGTGCGCCTTTCTCGATAACTGGAGGATGCTGGGATTTCTCGCTCTTTCAAGCATCCCCGTGGCGCTGCTGTTTAAAAAGGCGGGGCCGAAAAAAAACCGTTAAGGCTTAAGAGCGTCAGACACCGGGAGTGGGCGGATCGATCGGGTCCGCTAAGTATTTTATGCAGAACTAAATGGGCCAAAACGCCGGCGACCAGGGGCACTGCCGGCGGGGAAAAAGTAGTCACGGCAAATAAGAGATTGTATGGTGGTTATAGTGTTCAAGGGAGCGGCGCCGCGTTTCCAGGCGCTTTAGAAAGGAGACACAAAATGGAATGGCGTGAAGTGGTTGAGCACCCAAGCCTAAGAGACCTCCCTTTCAAGATCGAAACGAATGCGGAAGGCTATATTATGATGGTCGCGGCCAAGAATAAACATAGGGAATATCAGGCGCGCATAAGTGAATGGTTCGTACTCTTTGCAAAAAGGGGTAGGGCGGTTTCCGAATGTAACATCGAGACTTCCGATGGAACCAGGATTGCCGATGTCGCATGGAGAAGCGCCGAGTTTCTTAAAAGAAACAAGTATGACGATCCGTACCAGGAATCCCCCGAAGTCGTTGTCGAAGTGATATCGCCTTCCAACAGCGAAAAGGCAATGAAAGTTAAAATGTCATTGTATTTTGAGAGGGGCGCCAAAGAGGCTTGGTTCTGCGACGATGATGGCAACATGCGCTTTTTCAATCCTCAAGGGGAATTGGAAAGAAGCGAGCTTTTCAGGGAATTTCCAGGACACATCGACATTAATATTGAGTGAGCCTTGAAAATGGGCAGGGATCGCGGCAAGGGATGAGGGGATTTTCCCATCCATTTCCAGAACACACCAGCCCATTATCTTCTCTAGTGTCGCATCCCCGGCAAACCACTACGGCGAACCTTGTCATATATCGAATCAACAGCCTACGGCATTTACGATTCCCCACCCACCGCGAATTTTATTTGCCCGAGGAAATTTCGGATTGCAACTGCTCGATCTGCGCGGTTGTGAGCATGCGGCCATTGGAGTCAAAAACTTTCACCGTCGGGGGGACCTGCAACCGAAAAAGCCCCGGGTCCAGGCTCGAGCGAGGGGTGAAGGAATTTATCGTGATCTCGTTTGTGTTTCCCATAAGGTCCTGAGTTTGTACGCGCGAGATCTGGTAGGTTCGCAGATCTATCCACAGGTAGGCGAGCTTGATGCTTGGGTCCCGGTGAAGGGGCGCAAGCCGCAAAACGGCGGTGGCCGGTGTTGACAGTGTCGGATCGAGGGTAACGTTGAAATTGTCCCTCAGCCGTAGCGCTCCGCCAAAGAAGATGCTCGCCAGAGGCGAGGCGAAAAGCTTCTGAGCTTCGAAGAGGGTGATCCGCCTTTCGTCTTTGGTATAGAGCCAGGCAAGCTTGTTGTTGGCGACAAACTCCTGTTTTTCGGGTTTGTCATACTCCCACAGCATCTGGTGGGGCTTGGCGTAATAGAGCTTCCCGCCGGCCTTTTCCGCGCCCAGAGTCGTTGCGGCGGAAGAAACGGACTTCTGGCTGAAAATCGCCGTGAAGGCATGAATGGTCCGGTAATTGCCCTCCGTTTTGGAAAGTATCTCCCCGATCGACCGGGCCGAACCGGCGGCCCGCGCCTGAGCGGAACACAAAAACACAAGAACGGCAAAAAGACAGAAAAATGAAAGCCGCAAGAAGACTTCCGCAACAGCAACGCGATTCTTATTTTGCACCATGGAATTTCCTTTTGCCAAAGTCCCGATCCGTCCCTTTTTAAGGACTTATCGTCTGCCGAGCACCTCCCTCGGCTTTATCCCGTCAGAAGGGGACACTATCCCCTGCTGCTCCATCACCTCTATCATTCGCGCGGCGCGATTGTAGCCCACCCGCAGCCTTCTTTGCAGCATGGATATCGAGGCCTGCCTGGTTTCGGTAACCATCCGGACCGCTTCCTCATACTTTTCGTCGAGCTCTTCTTCGGCGACCTCAGCGCCGCCGCCCTCCTCGCGAAGATCGATCCTGCCGCTCAGCGGGTCATCGAGGAGCTTTTGGGCTTTCCAGTGCTCGGTGAGCCTCTCGATTTCGGCATCGGAGACAAAGGCCCCGTGAATACGCTGGAGCTTCGCGGTTCCCGGGGGCAGAAACAACATGTCTCCGGCGCCCAGAAGGGCCTCGGCCCCCGACCCGTCCAGGATGGTCCTCGAATCGATTTTCGAGGAGACCTGAAAGGATATGCGAGTGGGGATGTTGGCCTTGATTATTCCCGTTAGAACGTCCACAGAAGGCCTCTGAGTGGCCAGGATGAGATGGATGCCGGCCGCTCGCGCCATCTGCGCGACCCTGGTTATGGATTCTTCGACATCGCGCGAGGCGACCATCATAAGGTCGGCGAGCTCATCGATTATTATAACCACGTAGGGCAACCGGTAGTGGTGAAGACCCGTATCGGAAGCCTCCGACCCGTTCTCCCCGTCTTTATCCTTTGGTGGTTTTTCCCGGGCGAGCACCCGGTTGTAGCCCTCGATATTTCGAACGTTTTTGTCGGCCAAAAGCTTATAGCGAAGCTCCATTTCCTCCACCGCCCAGCGCAGCGCCCTTGTGGCCATCTTGGCGTCGGTCACAACCGGGTGTATCAAATGGGGTATGCCTTCGTAGCTGCTGAGCTCGATTCTTTTGGGATCGATAAGAAGCAGACGCAGCTCATCGGGCGTGTTTTTAAAGAGCAGGCTGCTCAAAAGGGTATTGATGCAGACGCTCTTCCCGGTCCCCGTCGCCCCGGCAATGAGCAGGTGAGGCATCCTGGATAGATTTGCCACAACGGGTTTGCCGGAAATGTCTTGCCCGAGGGCGATCGAAAGAGTCCCGCCCGAACCCGCGAATATCTCCGTTTCAAGTACCGCCCGCAAAGACACCAGCTCCCGTTTCAGGTTGGGGATTTCGATTCCCACCGCGGCTTTACCCGGAATGGGGGCCACCACCCGTATGCTGGTCGCCCGCAGGGCCATCGACAGGTCATCGGCCAGGTTTACGATCCGACTGATCTTTATGCCGGCAGCGGGGGCATATTCGTACATCGTTATGACCGGCCCGGGATTTATGCCCACCACTTTGCCCTGAACGCCGAAATCGGCCAGCTTTTCTTCCAGCACCGCACCGTTTTGTTCGAGCTTTTTCCAGTCGTGTTTTACCGTTTCGGTCTCATACATATCGAGCAGCGCGAGTTCGGGAACCACATACTGCCCCGGGGCCACATCGAGTGGGGAAAGCGATTCCGACTCCCTGCGGGCCTTTTTTTTGCCAAGCGGCTCCGCCCGGGCCACGGGAGAAAAGAGCGTCTCTATTTTCTTTACTCGTTTGGCGCCGCCCACCGGTCCGAGCAAGACCTCTTCCCCCTCGTCTTCCACCCTTGCCTCTGCCGCCAGCCATCGGTAGGCGGAGGCCGCAATTATCGCCATCCGCCTCATTACGGCCTTGATCGTAAGAGGAGTTGCAAGCAGAAGGGCTATTACAAGGGTCCCCAGCAAAAGTATATGGGAACCCACATCGGAGAGCCGCGCATCGAGAAATCCGGCGAGCACGCGGCCGATCCATCCGCCCGTTTGGAACCCCTGGCTGCCCAGTGGGAACCCGGGCCAGTGCAGGGCGCCAAGCGTCATGATGCTGAGGATAAGCAGGCCGATTCCCGAGAGGCGAAGCCAAAACCCTTCGAGCGTTGGGTCTGTAAAAAGACGCCAGCTCGCCCATAGGCCCGTAAAGGCCAACCCGTAGGCCCCGATCCCGAGAATGGCGATGAGCGGCCAGGCGATATTTGCGCCGAAGCGGCCCACAAGGTTTGCCGTGTAGTGATTGTGCGGAGTAAAAAAGGTAGGGTCTTCGGGGCTGTAGGACATAATGCCGCAAAGGACCAGAAGCGAGACCGTCAAAACGATCAAGGCCCATATTTCGTGCTTTTTCTCACTCATGGCCCCCGCCCCTTGGAACTCTCATGTGAATCACGCGCATCTGCGGGCCGGCAATTGTGTCTGCAAATGCATGAGTGAAGCGCGGTAACCGGTCGACTGACCGCCCAAGTGATCATAGATCTCCGTACAAGGCCTGTCTTTCACCATCCAGGTCCGCAGGTTGTAGCCTTCCTTGAAATGGAGCTCAAATCTATTTTCTTTCAGGAGTTCGAATTCTTCGATGAGGCTCTCCATATCCTCGCCCACTCCCAACACCCTCACCCATCGAACATCATCACGGCCTAAATTTCCACCACTATCGGATAGATAACAGGCCGTCTGTCCAGGATCCGAATGAAAAAGCGCTTGAGGTCGCGCCGGATTTGCTCCTGGAGAAGCGCGCAGTCGAGCTCGCGGGTTTCGGCCAGTTGCCTGTCAATGTTTTCAAATATTATGCACTGGCCCTCGTAGAGAATCTCGGGTTTTGCTTCCTCATGAATGAACCCCCTGCTGAAGATGTCGGGGCCGCTAAGGATTTCGTGGGTCGCCTTGTCCACCACAAGGGAAGCGATCACCAGGCCGTCTTCCGACAAATGCCTTCTATCCCGCAGGACCAGGCCGCCTACGTCCCCGACACCTTTTCCGTCCACAAAGACCCGGCCGGTCTCGATCTTGCCTTTTACGCCGGCCGAGTCCCCGGTAAAGCACAACACGGCGCCGTTTTCGATCAACAAACAGTTGGCCGGGGCTATTCCGACGGACATCGCCAGTTTTCTGTGCTTTACCAGGTGGCGGTATTCGCCGTGAACCGGAATGAAAAAGCGAGGCTGGACGACGTTTATCATCATCTTCAGCTCTTCCTGATAGGCGTGGCCGGAGACGTGGATGTCCTTTACCTGTTCGTGTATGACCTCGGCGCCGTTTCGGCACAGATGGTTTATGATGTTTTGAATGGTGCGCTCGTTTCCGGGGATGAACCTGGAGGAAAGGATTATCGTATCCCCCTCCCGGACCTTGAGCTTTTTGTGATCGTTAAAGGCCATCCGGCTAAGAGCGCTCATCGGCTCGCCCTGGGTCCCGGTAGTTAGCATCAGCACCTGGGAGTCGGGCAGGTAGGGCAGATCCTGGATCGATATCTCATCTTCTTTGGTAAAGTCGAGATAGCCCAGTTCGCGGGCGATCCGAACGTTTGTCATCATCGATTTGCCGTTTAGAAGCACCTTGCGGCCAAACTCGCGGGCAATATGGATAAGCTGCTGAATCCGATGGAGATTACTAGCAAATACCGCCACCATGACCCTTCCCCGCTTTTCCTGGATCACATTGCGAAGCGTTACTCCGACTTCCTTTTCGGAAACCGTGTATCCCTCGCGCTCCACATTGGTCGAGTCGGAAAAAAGAGCCAGAACGCCTTCTTCCCCGTAGGAGCCAAGCCTTGCGATATCAAATCTTTGGCCGTCTATGGGCGTGTTGTCAATCTTGAAATCTCCCGTGTGAACGATAACGCCAACAGGGGTGCGGATCGCCAGTCCAACGCCATCGGGGATGCTGTGGCAGACCCTTATAAATTCGAAGCTAAACGGACCGATCTCTGCGGCCTCGCGGGGCGCGATCTGCATGAGTTCGACTCGATCGAGCAAATTATGCTCCCGGAGTTTTTCCCTTATGAGAGCAAGAGTGAGGGCCGTTCCATAAATGGGGAGGGAGAATTCGCGCACCAGGAAGGGAATGGCGCCTATGTGGTCCTCATGGCCATGGGTTACAACCAGTGCGGCGACCTTTTCTTTATTCCTCAGAAGATAGCTGAAATCGGGAATAACTATGTCTATGCCCAGCATTTCTTCTTCGGGAAACATCAGGCCGCAATCGACGATTACGATGGTATCCTCGTATTCGAAGAGCATCATGTTGAGGCCGATTTCGCCAAGTCCGCCAAGGGGCAGGACCTTTAGGGTTGGACAATCAGTTTTTTCAGACATCGTCTCAGATGTTACCCCCGTTTTGAGAAAGGACCCCGGCGGTTTCCCCGCTCGCTTTGCGCTCGCCGCCCGCTTCTTCGGTTGTAAGATTTGCCCGGATCGCCTCGCGGACCTCCTGGAGCAAGGTTTCGCGGCTTTTGGCATCGGCGCCCGTACTCATAATCGGCTTTCCGATGGTAAAGCGGATCACGCCCGGATGGATCATCCAAGAGTCTTTGGGAAGGATGCGATAGGAGCCGCTGATGCTTATGGGAACAATAGGCTGTTCGGATTTTACGGCCAGAGCGAACACGCCTTTTTTGAAATCTTTTATCACCCCGTCGGCGGATCTTGTGCCCTCGGGGAAAACAAATACCGAGGTCCCCTGCCGGACGACTTCGGCGACCTGGTTCATGCTGGCAAACGCCTTCCTGCGGTCCCCTCGGTCAATCGGAATATAGCCTGCCCGGGCCATGGCCTGGCCAAGGACGGGAACCTTAAAAAGCTCCACCTTCGCGAGCCAGCTAAATTTTATCGGCAGCTTGCCAAGGGCCGCGAAAATATCGAACCACCCCTGGTGATTGCTAGCCAATATGTAGGGGCCCCCCTCGAGGTTTTGCGTACCCGAAAGGATAACCGTTACTCCAGCGGCCCAAAGATTTACATTGCCCCAGACCCCGGCCATCCATGCCGCCCACGCGCTGCTCACAAAAGAGCCTATGACGGCCAAAGATCCAATAATTATGGTGGATACAAAAAAAACCAGGTAAAAAAAGACAGACCGCACCAATCGCATTTTTCACCACATCCAAGGCGGGTTGGAAGAAAAAAAGAAATAAGCTTTTTTGATTAATAACAAATTCTTAGTCTAAACCCTTTTCAATCTCCAGTCAATTGTGGAAGAAGGCCGGCAAGGCCCCACGGGGCTGCGCCGTTTCGATTCGAAGCTCATCGGCCGCCCGCTCACTCTCGCATGGATTGCAGGCAGTTTTTCCCCTCGTTTTTCCCCTCGTTTTTCCCCTCGTTTGACGCTCCGGCGGCGGCAATATCCGGGAATGCTGCGCCGCCGCCGCCCGGGATGCGGTTTGCACGATATTTATAGGTGTATAGGCGCAGGAAGCGGGGGCGAGCGCTTTTTACTGAAAACCGGGACAGTTTGCTGTATTGTTCCCGGTTTAGAGATGTGAGTTGCAACGGGACGAAAACTGCAACTTGTCCAATCAAGAAGGACAATCTGTGAAAAAAAATTACAAGCCCTATTGCAGCATCGGGAAATTCATCCCTTTTGCAATATGTGCCGCTATCTTGGCCGGGTGCGCCACTTTTCACCCCCAACCAATCTCCCCGCAGGTCAATGCTTCCGCTCTCGAAGGCCGTACCCTGGACAATCCGAGCCTAAAAAAATTCATGGAGGAAAACCTTCACAGGAGAATTCATCCCTGGCCGCTCCCTTCATGGGATTTTTCCATGCTCACCCTGGCGGCCTTCTATTATTCTCCCGACCTTGACATGGCCCGCGCCAGGTGGCAAGTGGCCCAAGCCGGAAAGATCACCGCGGGCGAACGCCCTAACCCGAGTATCTCCGTGCGGCCCGGGGCCATTTCGAACCCGTCGGCCAGCCCCCTGCTTTTCGGGGTAGCACCGAATATTCCCATCGAGACCGGGGGAAAACGCGGCTACCGGCTGTCTTTGGCCGGCCATCTTGCCAGGGCGGCCTACCTGGACATCAAGACGGCCGCCTGGCAGGTGAGAAGCCGACTTCGCGCGCGCCTCCTCGACCTGTACTTTAGCATTCAAACCTCGGCTGTTTTAAAGCGGCAGGTTGAAGTGCAAAGGAAACTCGCGCACCTGCTGTCGGTACTTCTTAAAAATGGTGAAATTCCAAGGCCGGAGTTCACCCGGGCACAGATTTCCCTGGACAGCAGTCGCCTGAAATGGGTGGATGTCCAAAGGCGGATTGGCGATAACCGGGCGCGATTGGCCGCGGCGCTCGGCGTGCCGGTGAGCGCTCTTCGGCAGGTGAAGATTTCGTATGGTTTTCCGAACCGTTTCCCTAAGGCGCCTGCCTTAGGCGCACTCAAACAAAAAGCCCTTTTGCACCGGTCCGATATCCTGTCCGCTCTGGCGAACTATCAAGCCGCGCAAAGCTCGCTGCAGCTTGAGATTGCCAAACAATATCCGGATGTGAACCTGGGACCGGGGTACAGTTTCGACGATTCTGAAAATAAATGGACTTTTGGAGTCTCCTTGACTCTTCCCCTGCTAAACCGGAACCAAGGTCCAATCGCCCGGGCAAAGGCGCGCCGCAAGGAGGCCGCCTCCGCCTTCACCTGCCTTCAGGCCAGGGTTATCGAGGAACTGGATCGAGGTGAGGCCGGTTACGGGGAGATGTTTCTAAAATTAAAGACCGCTGAAGCTCTCGAGGTGGCGGCTAAGGTCCAAATGGATTCCGCGAGGCGCGCTTTTATGGAAGGCGAGACAAGCCGGCTTGCGCTTCTAAGCGCCCGACTGGTCTTTTATGCCGACCTTTTGCAGCGCGTTCAGGCTTCCTACCAGGCCCAACAGGCCCTCGGCCTGCTCGAGGATGCCCTGCAATCTCCCCTGTCGGCATCCGCCCGCAGGCTTCAAGCGATCCAAATTAATCCCGGAGAGGGAGATAATCATCCATGAAGGGTCTTCGGTTCATTCACCCGGCTTCCACCCCCTTGCTTTTGATTGCCGTCATTGCCACGGGAACCTGGCTCCTTCACTCCACACAAGCGTGGAGTGAAGGGGCCGCAAAGACGCAGCCTCCCGGTATGGCTTACCCACTTTCAGTCGCTCTGAAAAAATCCGAGCAGAAAAGGGCCGGCATCGTCACCGCTCCGCTTTCCCATGTATCTCACGTACGGGAAATTGAGGCCTATGGCACGGTGCTTTCGCTTCAGGGGCTTGCCGGCCTGGGAAAGAGCCATGCCCGGGCCAGTGCGCAGGTCGAAAACGCAAAAACCAGGCTCGAGCTTTCGCGGGTTGAATATGCTCGCCGGAAGGCGCTTTACACACATAATCAAATCAGTTCGCTTAAAAACCTTCAGCTTGCCGAAAGCGCCTGGAACCAGGACAAGGTGAACCTGCGCACGGCCAGGGCAGGGCGGCAGTCCCTGACCGGCATCGCTTTGCAACAGTGGGGAGAGGTGATTTCAGGCTGGGTTTTTCATGACGCCCCGATCTATGCGAAGTTGATCGATCAGCAGGAATTGCTGGTTCAGGTGACTCTGCCAATCGGCGAAAAGATCGCAGCGATGCCACGGGTGATAACAATCCAGACTGCTGGCCGGAGCCGCTTGAAAGCCGACTTCGTCTCGCCGGCGCCGCGTACCGATCCGCAAATCCAGGGGGTAAGCTATTTCTACATGGTTTCGAGTCGAGCCGGGCAGGTTCAGTCCGGGATGAATGTCACAGCCTTCCTGCCGGCAGGCCCCCCGATCGAGGGCTTCATCGTCCCCACAGCGGCTGTTGTCTGGCAGGCCGGGCAACCGCTTGTCTTTGTGCAAACCGATGGCCAACATTTTGCGGCCCGACCGGTCGCTACAACCATCCCGCTTTGGGGCGGATATTTGGTCACAAGCGGTATTGCCCCCGGAGAGGGCGTGGTGGTTGACGGGGCGCAGACACTGTTGTCCGAAGCCTTGCTCTCGGGCGGTAAGGCTGCCGTGGGCGGTGGAGGGGACGACGATTGATGAAAGGCGATGTGGAACCGGCTAAATCCGGACTACTCCATGCAATTATTCATTTCGCCCTGCAACGGCGCGGCGCCGTCATCGCCCTGGCTATGATAACCCTGGCCTATGGACTCTATACAATCAGCGGGACCAGTTATGACGTATTTCCGGAGTTTGCCTCCCCGCAGGTAGCGGTGCGCACGGAAGCTCCAGGGCTCTCCCCCCGGCAGGTAGAGGCTCTTGTCACCCGGCCGATTGAAAGTGCGGTCATCGGCGCCCCCGGCATCACTTCGGAACTCTCGACTTCCATCCAGGGGCTTTCGGCCATCAAAATAACTTTTTCTCCGAAAACAAATGTTTACCTTGCTCGGCAATTAATAGCCGAGCGCCTGGTGTCGCTCCAGGGGCGACTTCCTCAGGAGGCCCACCCCCCGGCCTTGACTCCGCTCACGTCGTCCACCGGTGTGGTGATGACGCTGGGGCTCACCTCGACGAGTCGCTCTCTTATGGATGTGCGCACCATTGCTCGCTGGGTGGTAAAGCCAACCCTTCTGGCGGTACCTGGCGTCGCCGGTGTGCTGAGCTTTGCCGAAGGGGTTAAGCAGTTCCAGATCCAGGTGGAGCCGAATCGGCTTCTGAGATACCGCCTCGGTTTAAACCAGGTGCTGGCCGCCGCGCGCCTGGCGACAGGCGTTCGGGGGGCCGGTTTCTTTGAGACCCCGAATCAGCGCATGGCGCTCCAGCCGGAAGGCCAGCCGGCCACATCGGTCCAACTGGGCAATGTCGTCCTGGTTCACCGGGAGGGGGCAAGCGTGAGGTTGGCAGATGTGGCGAAGGTTGCGACCGCCCAGGAGCCTCCCATCGGTGCGGGCCTTATAGACGGCCGGCCGGGCGTGGTCATGGTGGTTAGTTCCCAATACGGGGCAAACACCCTGGAGGTCACAAGCCGCGTGGAGCGGGCGCTCCGCGCTCTAAAGCCCACCCTTGCCCGCGAAGGCATAGTTTTTCACAGCATCTTCCGCCCGGCGCGCTTTATTCACACGGCCGTTCACAACGTCTTGTCCGCACTGGCAATCGGGGCTGTGCTGGTCATTATCGTACTCTTCCTGTTTCTGCTCAATTTCCGCACAGCCGCGATTTCTTGCACGGCCATCCCGCTTTCACTTATGGCCGGCATCATCGTCATGGAACGTCTGGGTTTGAGTTTGAACACCATGACGCTCGGCGGGTTCGCCATAGCCATTGGTGAAATCGTGGACGATGCGGTAATCGATGTGGAAAACATCTATCGCCGCCTCCGGGAGAACCGTGCTCTGTCAAAGCCCCGGCCCGTCCTGCGAGTCATCCTCGATGCCTCGCTGGAAGTGCGGGCCGCCGTGGTGTTCGCCACTTTTGCCGTGATCCTGGTTTTTTTCCCCATTTTGACTATGTCCGGGGTGGCGGGTCGGCTGTTCTCGCCTCTTGGCGTCGCTTACATCCTGTCGGTGCTCGCCTCGCTTTTGGCGGCTCTAACCGTCACTCCGGCCCTGTGTATGCTCCTTTTGACTCATGGTGAACTGCGCTCGGAGGAGCCGCCGGTTACGCGAGGGCTAAAGAAAGGATATGTTCGACTTCTGGGCCGGGTTGAACGCCATCCAGGCTGGGTGATCCCGGGGGTCTTGATGCTCATGGCCGGCACACTGGTTGCCGTGCCTTTTCTAAAAAGCAGTTTTCTGCCCAAGTTCGAAGAAGGACATTTCCTGGTCCACATGGTCCTGGCGCCGGGTTCTTCGCTTGAGGAATCTTTGCGCCTTGGCAGACAAGTGAGCCGGGAACTGCTCAAACTCCCCTATGTGGGCGCGGTGGCCCAGAAGGCCGGCAGGGCGGAGGCCGGCGGCGAGCCCCGTGGACCCAATGCCAGCGAGATTGAGGTGAACCTCAAACGTGGCCGGCAGCCACTCTCGGCGGAATCCCGAATCCGTCGACTAGTACACGGCATTCCGGGGGCATCCTTTAGCATCAATACTTTCCTTGCGGAACGCATCGAGGAGACCATTTCCGGTTATAAGGCTTCACTGGCTGTAAATATTTTCGGCAATAGCCTGGACGCTCTGGATAGCGAAGGACAAAAAGTTGCAGCGGTGTTGAAACAAATTCCCGGAGTCGCAGACATTCAGGTGCTCTCCCGGGGCGGGGCGCCCCAAATCGCGATTCGCCTCCACAAGGCTGCGCTTCTGCGGTGGGGGATAGAGCCGGTGAGTGTTTTGGATACGATGGAGACTGCTTATCAAGGGACAACGGTTGGTCAAATTTACCAGGGGGAGCGAGTCTTCGACGTTACGGCGATGATTGCGCCCAAGGACCGTCGGATCGCCGCCATCGGGAACCTGCCGGTTCGAACGGCCGGCGGAGTTTATCTGCCGCTCAAAAAGTTAGCCGCAATCCAAGTCACCTCGGGCCGCTTTGCCGTCCTGCACCAGGGAGGGCGACGGGTCCAAACCATTACCTGCAACATCACAGGCCGAAACAGCGGGGCCATAGCGGCTGAGGTCGAGCACCGTATTCGCTCCGAGGTCTCCCTGCCCGCCGGCGGCTATATTCAGTATGCAGGCACTGCCGCCGCCCGGGCCAAGGCCGTTGGGGACTTGATTTTCCATGCTCTCCTGGCGGCAACAGGAATCGTGCTCCTGGTGTCGGTGGTAGCCGGCCATTGGCGCAATACTTTGCTGCTCCTGGCGAACCTGCCCTTTGCCCTTGCCGGCGGCGTGGTTGCGGTCCTCATAACCGGACAAACGATGTCCATTGGTTCTCTGGTCGGCTTTGTCACAGTCTTTGGCATCACGCTTCGCAATTCCATAATGCTGCTTTCGCACTATCAGCACCTGGTGAGCGTGGAAGGGATGAACTGGGGGGCAGAAGCTGCTCTCAGAGGAGCTTGCGAGCGGTTATCGCCGATTCTCATGACTGCTTTGGTTACCGCGCTGGGGCTCTTGCCCCTGGCGCTTGGCGTCCGCACGCAAGGTCAGGAGATTGTGGGGGCGCTGGCCATCGTGGCGCTGGGAGGAATCCTTTCTTCGACGGCGCTAAATCTCCTGGTGCTGCCGGCCATGGCGCTTCGATTTGGAAGGTTCGGGATGCCGTCGATTCCAACGGAAGGGGACAAATAAGGGTGGTTCCAAAAACGACCGGCTTTCGTTTCCGATGCCATCTCGGGGCGGCCCCGAACAGATTTAAAAACAGGGCAATCGCATGAAATTTCATACGAGATTGAGCAGATGCAGAAGGTAGTCATTGTCCCAACCTGCCGCTTTTCTGCTGGCCTTGACGCCTATTTTCCGCGATGGATCGCGCTTGATCAGGGTGAGCGCAAAGCGTCGG
>JARLHO010000130.1 GCA_031292215.1 Syntrophobacteraceae bacterium
CTTCTTTGGATCGCTCATGGGGGACCTCCCTTTCCTTATGGTTTTCCATGATGACCTAGTCTATCTTGCCGAGAATGTCCGGCTAATTGTTTTGATGCGCAAAATAATTCCGCCAGCGGCAAAAAACCGCGTATCAGTTTGAATTACACCCTCAAAAATCTTGATTTCATGCAGAGGGGGGCGGACCCGCCGAAGGCGGCGGGCCGGGTGCTACTCGCCGCGCAAGCGCGACTCCCCGAGCCCGCAAGCTGTCTCGGCGCCCGAAGCCCCTGGGCTTCGGGCGCCAATGTTGCTCGATTGATGGTTCTCATCTGCGACCCCTTACGGGGTCGTCTCCTTCTTTTTTCGTTCCGGGGGTATCGGCCTTGCGGCCTCAACCACCCGGCTAATGGCTTTGATCCCTTCGGGATCAATTCCTTCTCATACCGAGTTACGTTCATGATCAATCCGATGGGTTGCGCTTTGCTCCACCCGATTTTTATCCGTACAATGCGAAAAGACTTGAAATCCCCCCAACCCCCCTTTGAAAAAAAGGGGGGCGATTGAGCCAAGCTCTCTTTGAAAAAAAGGGGGGCGATTGAGCCAAGCTCTCTTTGAAAAAAAGGGGGGGGCGATTGAGCCTTGCCCCCTTGGGCGATTGAGCCAAGCCCCCTTCGGCGACATGGGTGCCGTGGTGGCCGTCCGGCCGGAAGAAACCAAAGGTTGCCATTACAGCCTGCATGCGAAAGCTCTTGACCATACTCAGCGCCATGATCAAAAACTCGATATCATGGAACTCGAAGATGGCGTTCAAAACAGTTGCTCCGGGATCACGAATCGTCGCTCTAAAAAGAGCAGCACCGATTCCAGTTGAGTCGCTTAACTAAACAACATTGGTTTCGGGCGACACCCGGGCCTTTTACGGCTTGGGGAAATTTTCGATCGATTTCAGGGCGATCGCTATCTCCTCATCGCTTAGCCTGTGCTGCGTTAGTTTTCCGGAAAGAAACGATTCGTAGGAGCTAAGATCTATTATTCCATGACCGCTGAAATTGAAAAGTATGGTCTTTTGCTTTCCTTCCTGCTTTGCTCGCTCGGCTTCCTGAATGACTGCGGCGATAACGTGATTGGTCTCCGGGGCCGGGATCACCCCTTCAGATCTTGCCCATTTTATCCCTGCCGTAAACGTTTCGATTTGATCGTAGGCCCTTGCCTCAACGATTCCTTCCTTTACAAGATGGGAGACTATCGGGGCCATGCCGTGGTATCGCAACCCGCCGGCGTGAATCGGTTCGGGCACAAAGCTGTGGCCCAGGGTGTGCATGGGCAATAGAGGCGTGGTCATGGCGATGTCTCCGAAATCGTAGGCAAACGGGCCGCGCGTCAAGGTGGGGCAGGAGGTGGGTTCGGCGCCCACAATGGAGATGTTTTTGCCGTGGATTTTGTCGCGCACATAAGGTAGCGCGATTCCGGCAAAATTACTGCCCCCTCCGCAACAGCCCATCACCACGTCGGGGTATTCGCCGATCTTTTCAAACTGTTTTTGCGCCTCGAGCCCGATTACGGTTTGATGAAGCAGCACGTGATTTAAGACACTGCCAAGGGAGTAGCGGGAATCCTTGCCTCCGACCGCGTCTTCTATCGCCTCGCTTATGGCTATCCCAAGGCTTCCCGGGGAGTTGGGGTCCTCGGCCAGGATTTTTCGCCCCGCCTGCGTCCTGTCGCTTGGGCTCGGTATGCACTCGGCGCCCCACGTGGCCATCATCATGCGCCTATACGGTTTTTGGTCGTAGCTGATTCTTACCATGAAAACCCTGCACTCCAGGCCAAACATTGCGCACGCCATGCTAAGGGCGCTGCCCCACTGCCCTGCGCCGGTTTCAGAGGAGAGCCTCTTTATGCCGAAGACCTTGTTGTAGTAGGCCTGGGGGACTGCGGTATTGGGCTTATGAGACCCGGGCGGGCTTGCCCCTTCATACTTGTAGTAAATTTTTACGGGAGCATCGAGGAGCTTTTCGAAGTTGATCGCGCGGCAAAGAGGCGAAGGACGCCAAAGGAGGTATTTTTCAAGCACCGGCTCGGGGATATCGATCCACCGTTCGGTGGACACCTCCTGTTCGATGAGATTCATCGGGAAAACAGGGGCCAAGTCCTCGGGTTTGACCGGTTTGCCTGTCCCGGGATGAAGAGGCGGACTCATCGGAGTGGGCAGGTCGGACAAAATATTGTACCACTGCCGGGGTATTTCGCTATCTGCTAAAAGGATCTTTCTTTGCTCCATTTTCTCCTCCTGGCCGGTTTGATGTGGATAATCGCGGGCGCCCAACGGGCGAAAATTCACCTATATAACAAATCCGGGAATTTAGGAATTGGGGAATTCAAGCTGGGAGATCAAGGGAAAAAACCTGTGAGGGGCTGTGGTCGAGTGGCGACTTCCCCGGCGCCCGGTCTTATCTGCGCCTCCACCTTGCGGAAAAGAAGCCGTCCTGGTCGTGCTTATGGGGCCAGGAGCGGTAGTAAGGGCCCGAGGTCATTTCCCGGCAAAGCGGCGGGAGGTGTTCGAGCGCCGGCTCGAGGGCAAGATCCGTGTTCGATTCAAGATGCTGGGCGACCGATTCGTTTTCCTCCCTAAAGACGGTGCAGGTTGCATAGACTAGTACCCCGCCGGGCTTTACAAAGGCTGCGGCATGGATGAGAAGTTCCTTTTGGATAAGCGAGAGGCGGTAGGAATCTTTTATGTGCCGTCGCCATTTGATGTCGGGTTTTCTGCGAACGGACCCCCAACCCGTGCAGGGAGCGTCTAGCAGGACCCGGTCGAAAAGGCCCGTGGATTGAGGCTGGAGAGAAAGTACGTCTTCGGCGAGCGTTCGGATTATGGTTATTGCCTGCCGTTGGCCGTTTTTTCGCGCCTCGTCGAGCTTCCAGGCGGATGTATCGACGGTTAGCACTTCCCCCTCATTTTTCATCAACATGGCGATGTGGGAGGATTTAACCCCCAGGCCGCCACACAGATCCAGGACGCGCTCTCCGGGCTCGGGAAAAAGCAGCAGGGACACTATCTGCGAGGCTTCGTCCTGGGATTGGATAAGGCCCTGTCTAAAGGCATTGGTCCCGGTCATGTCGCGCCTGGGCGCCGTTACGCGGATAGCGTGTTCGAGCCGGGCAGAAGGGGTCGCGTCTATTCCTTCCTGCAAGAGGGACGCAATGGCTTCCTCGCGGGAAGTCCTAAGGGTATTGATCCTAAAGACCGCCGGGGCGATCCGGTTACTCGCCTCGAAAAAAAGCCCCGCTTCTTCGAGGCCGATTTCTGCGATCATTCGGCTCGTCAGCCAGACCGGGTGGGAGGTCATAACCGCCATACAGGCGGCAGGGTCTTTACGGGGATCGGGCCAGTTCCAACGGGCGCCTGCGGGCGGGGGGGCGATGTGAGCGGTAGCCGCGGCCGCTTCCAGGTCGGGCGCCGCAGACTCAGGGTTTGCGCCCCGCCTTGCGGCTTCACGCAAAAGGGCGTTTATAAACCTTATGACATGAGGGGGCTGGCTGCTCTTTGCGACCTCGACCGCATCGTTTACGGCCGCGTGGTCGGGGATGCGGTCTAAAAACAGTATCTGGTAAAGGGCGAGCCTTAGCAGGACCCGGACTTGCGGGGCAATTTTATCCGCCCTGGTCCTGCTCAGTTGGTCGATGTGCCAGTCAAGGCGTCCGCGCCAGCGCAAAACGCCGTAGACAAGCTCGGTTAGAAGCGCCCGGTCTCGCTCATCGAGCCTTGAATGGCGCTCCAAAGTGGTCCGGATGAGCCTGTCGGGATGGGGCGCCTTCTGCTCGAGGTGGAGCAAAATGTGGTAAGCCAGAATTCGTGATGTAACCATTTAATGGGATAAAACCTCAGTTTTCCGATTTGTTGGGCCCTTGCGGAAGCACTGTTTTCAAAACGGCTTCGACCCGATCGAGTGCGACGCTGGTGTTTAGGCACGGCCCGAAGGGCCGAAGGTTAAAAATTCCGAAAACAGGCAGGGGCGTCGTATCCTGGATGCCGCTTGTAAGATCTCTTTCGCAGGCTACGGCGATGATCAGGTCGGGGCGGGTGTCTATCACTATCCGGCGCGCGATGGTGCCTCCGGTGGCTACCGCCATATGCGCGCCGTACTTTTCGGAGAGCTCGAGGAGCGCTTTTATGGTGCATTTTCCGCACCGCTTGCAGTTCTGGACCCGGTGGGTGACCTTTACCTGACAGTCTTTATCCTGCAGACAGTGAGGCATAAGGAGAAGGACCGATTTCAGCGGCTTGCCGTTCTTGCACTGGGCCAGGACGAGTTCGTTATTTACGGCTACAAACGCATGCTGGACCTGTTCGCGGCGAAAACCGGCGAGCCTTCCGATGGCGATAAGGACGGGCAGCAGCACTCGTATTGCCACGCTACGCAGCTTTTGCGAAAAAAAGACATCGCGGCCAAGGGCGAAAACGATGGCCAAAAGGATGAGGCTGCCCAAAAGCAGCGCGGCGGCAAGGGAGGTAAGGACCCCCATTATGAGGGGCAGATGGACCGAAATGCGGTGTAAACCATAGTAGGGGACAATGTAGAGGATCGCGAGCGCCGCTGTGGCGATGACCCCGAAAAGCGAAAGCAGCGATAGTATTATCCGCTTTTGCGAACCCACTCCACTTGGGCCGAATTCGGGAAGTACTTCCTCCCGGCGAGGTTGCGTCGGTTTTTTCACGTGAATCATTCCAGAAATGAGCCTTGGGGCAGGGGCCTGCCGCGAGAAAATTCCCCCGCGCTCATGCGCCTCATCCCCTCCATTTGAAGCTCCCCCAGGCACAGCGACCCGCCGCAGCCTCCGGCAACGATCAGCCCGCAATCGGCCACCCCGAACACCTCGCCTCCACTCCCGGTCGCCGTCCAGGGCGCCATAGAGGCTCGGAAGCACTTGACCCTTTTGCCCCCAAGAGAAAACCAGGCGCCCGGGGCGGGATCAAATGCACGAACCTGATTTATAATATCTTTTGCCGGAGATTGCCAATTAATCCGCAATTCCTCTTTTCTAACGGGCGGGGCGTAAGTGGCCAGAGCGCTATTCTGGGCGAGGGGAGTAATCCGTCCCGCGCTCCACTCGCCAAGGGCGTCGATGAGAAGTTTTGCGCCCTGTTCGGCGAGGTTTTTGTAAATCGTTCCAAAAGTGTCTTCGGGGCTTATGGGCGTTTCTTTTTGCAAAAGGACCGGGCCGGTATCCATCCCGGCATCGAGAAGCATTATCGAGACGCCGGTAGAGTTTTCTCCGGCAAGGATTGCCCGCTGAACGGGCGCAGCCCCCCGCAGCCGAGGCAAAAGAGAGCCGTGGATATTTAAGGCGCCGAGCGGAAAGATATCGAGAACCGCTTGGGCGAGGATTTGGCCGAAAGCCACCACTACGGCGCACTGAGCCCCGCAGGAGCGGATTTTTTCGACCACTTCGGCCCCTCGGACGCGCTCGGGCTGGTATACGGGAAGCCCATGCTCGATAGCCAACATTTTGACTGCGGACTGACGGATCTTTTGTCCCCTGCCGCTTGCCCGGTCCGGTTGCGTTATCACCAGGCGGATATCCGCCCGCCATTCGAGCAATTTGCGAAGGGAGGGAACGGCAAAATCAGGGGTCCCAAGGAACACTAATCCAGGCACGGTTGCACTTCGTCCCCCTCCTCCTTCAATTTCTTTTTCCATTTTCTTTTGAAAATATCCCTGGTAATCGGACTGAGCCGGTCGATAAACAATTTGCCTTCCAGGTGATCCATTTCATGCTGGAGAGCAATCGCAAGGAGGCCGTCCGCGGTTATTTCAAACACCTGGCCCTCGCGGTCCACGGCCCGCACCACCACCTCCTGGCAGCGGGTTACGCTCGCAAAGTATCCCGGGACGCTAAGACAGCCTTCCTCGTACTGCGTCTTGCCATCGGCGCTTATAAGCTCCGGGTTTATTAGCACCAGCAGTCCGCTGCCCGGCTCCCCGCGCTCAACGTCCAGGACCACGACCCTTACGGGCCGCCCCACCTGGTTTGCGGCAAGACCTATTCCCGGCGCCTCGCGCATCGTCTCGATCATATCATCTATCAGACACTGAAGCCCCTCGTCGATATTTTCGACGCACTCCGCCTTCTGGCGCAAAACCGGGTCCGGATACGTGCATATGGGTAAAAGCGACACGTCGATGTCTTCCTTCGCAGATTGCAATTGGTTGCACAGGCGGCAAAGCCGCAACGCCTTTATTGTAATTTTTTGTGGCGATGTTTTCAATAACGCAGTGGGCAATCGTGTGACATATGTGACAGGGAGGAGTACGTGTTGATTTCATACTAATTTCTTCGCCCTTTAAAATTTCCAGGCATAAATCGTGCTTGGCTTGCTTTGCGAAAAGGTGAGCCCGCTTGTCGGCGGAACACGTATCCAACCAGGATTTGCTCCCCTTCGAGACAGGGGCAGGCGAAAAGGAGGCCCGGTGCAGTACAAAAACACCCCGGAAAGGCCGATGGTAAGCGTCATAATCCCGGCTAGAAACGAAGCCAAGGGAATTCAAACAATAATTGCAGGGGTGCGAAAAGTCCTGGATGAAACCGGGCGCAGCCACGAGATCCTCGTCGTAGACGACGGGTCTTCGGACCAAACCGCCGAGAGGGCCCGGGAAGCGGGCGCGATCGTTTTGTGCCATCCCTACAACATTGGAAACGGCGCGGCCATAAAGACCGGCATACGGTATGCCGGGGGCGTTTGCCTCGTCATGCTCGACGCCGACGGGCAGCACCCGCCCGAAGAGATTCCGGCTCTTCTCGATTTGCTCGAAAAATATCACATGGTGGTTGGCGCCAGGACCTCGGGTTCGACAAGAAGCCTTCACCGCAGCCTGGCCAACAGAATCTATAACCGGTTTGCCTCCTATGTGTGCGGCCGCCGGATAGACGATCTCACCTCAGGGTTTCGGGCGATAAGGGCCGGCGTTGCCAAGGAATTCATCTCTTTGCTCCCCAACACCTTTTCTTATCCGACAACCATAACGCTTGCCACCGTGCGCTCGGGCTACAGCCTAACGTATCTGCCGATAAAGAGTCCGGGGCGGGTCGCGGGCACCAGGAGCAACATCCGGCTTTTCCGAGACGGCGCCCGTTTTTTTCTTATTATTTTTAAAATCACCACCCTGTTTTCACCGCTAAAGATTTTCCTCCCCGTCGGCGCGTTGACTTTCCTTGCAGGTGTGGGCTATGGACTCTACCGGATTTTTGTACTCGAGGGACGCTATGGGCCAACCTCTCAGATGCTCATGGTGTTCGCCGTCCTGATCTTTCTAATCGGGCTTGTCTCCGAGCAGATCGCGCAGTTGCGCTTCGACCGCAGCATTCCTTTTGCCGGGGAAAGACTAAGAATGTATGCGGGGCCGGAGAGAAGACTGGCGCCGGAAAGAGCCGAGGCCGCGTTGGCCCCCGCCCGCCCGCTGTCTGCCGAGTAAAGATAAAGGCAAAGATACAGAATCAAACCACAGAGGCACAGAGAGAAAACTCTTTTTTTGACCGGCCGGGAGACAACGGCCGGTCAAAGGTGCTCTGCCTTCGGCGCGATATTTCACGAAAAAAACCGGGGTAAATAACTACCCCGGTTTGCCTGTAATTCTTGGCTGGTGCGAAAGGGTCGCCGGCAAGGCCGGCAAGTCTTGCCGGCTGCGCCCTTAATTAATACATATCGTCCATGCCGCCCATGCCGCCCATGCCGCCCATACCGCCCATGCCGCCCATGCCGCCGCCGGGAGGCATCATCGGGGGAGATTTCTTTTTGGGCAATTCCGCGATCATCGCCTCAGTGGTAAGCAGAAGCGATGCGACGCTGGCCGCGTTCTGGATGGCGAACCGGACCACCTTGGTCGGGTCGATTACGCCCGCTTCCACCAAGTCGCAGTATTCGTCGGTATCGGCATTGTAGCCAAACGACCCCTGGCCGGCCTTTACACGTTCGACTACGACAGAGCCCTCCTTGCCGGCATTTTTGGCTATCTGTCGGATCGGTTCCTCGATCGCCCGCCGTATTATATTGAGTCCAAAAAGCTCCTCGTCTTCGGCTTGCACGTTTTTTAACGCTGCCGCGCAGCGCAGAAGAGCTACGCCTCCGCCGGGGACGATCCCTTCTTCCACAGCGGCCCTGGTAGCGTTTAGAGCGTCTTCGACCCGGGCCTTTTTCTCCTTCATTTCGGTTTCCGTGGCCGCGCCAACCTTAATTACCGCGACTCCTCCCACAAGCTTTGCAAGCCTTTCCTGGAGTTTTTCACGGTCGTAGTCCGAAGTGGTCTCCTCGATCTGCGCCCTGATGAGCTTTACCCTGCCCTCGATAGCCTCGCGCGGACCGGCGCCGTCGACTATCGTCGTATTGTCCTTGTTGATATTAATTATCTTAGCGGACCCGAGATCGCGAAGCGTTACGTTTTCGAGTTTTACTCCCATGTCTTCGGACACCACCTGGCCACCGGTAAGGGCCGCGATATCTTCGAGCATCGCCTTGCGCCTGTCGCCAAATCCCGGGGCCTTTACCGCGCAGACTTTAAGGGTTCCGCGCAACCTGTTCACCACCAGGGTCGCCAGCGCTTCTCCGTCCACGTCTTCGGCCAGGATCAGAAGCGGGCGCCCCATTTTCGCGATCTGTTCGAGAACGGGCAGCATGTCTTTCATGTTGCTGATCTTTTTCTCGTTAATTAAGATCAGCGGGTCTTCGAGAACCACTTCCATCCGTTCGGGGTCGGTGACAAAATAGGGAGAAATGTAGCCGCGGTCAAACTGCATGCCTTCAACGACGTCAAGGGTTGTTTCCATGCTCTTTGCTTCTTCGACCGTGATAACGCCTTCCTTGCCGACCTTGTTCATGGCCTCGGCGATAATACCGCCGATCCCCGCATCGTTATTGGCGCTTATCGTGCCGACCTGCGCGATTTCTTTTTGATCCTTGGTGGGCTTGCTAAGCTTTTTTAGTTCCTCGACAACCGCCAGGACCGATTTTTCGATTCCGCGCTTTAACGCCATCGGGTTATGGCCGGCGGCAACCAGTTTGGCGCCTTCGTGAAAGATGGCCTGGGCCAGAATCGTTGCGGTGGTCGTCCCGTCTCCTGCCACGTCCGAGGTCTTGCTCGCAACTTCTTTGACCATCTGGGCGCCCATGTTTTCGAACTTATCTTCCAGTTCGATTTCCTTTGCGACCGTTACGCCGTCCTTGGTAACGAGTGGAGAGCCCCAGGACTTTTCCAGCACGACGTTTCGCCCTCTGGGCCCAAGGGTCACCTTGACCGCGTTGGCCAGAGTGTCAACTCCTTTTAATAACTTCTCTCTTGCCTTAGCATCATATTTTATCTCTTTTGCCGGCATCTTTTCGATTCTCCTTCGCCTCTGTTTTCGCTTATTCGATAACGCCCAGTATGTCGTCTTCGCGCATTACCAGGTATTCTTCATCGCCAAATTTTACTTCCGTTCCGCCGTACTTGCTAAAGAGCACGCGGTCGCCGGGCTTTACCTGCAGCGGGACGGTTTTTCCGTCTTTTAAAACGATTCCCGTTCCCACTGCGATCACTTTTCCCTGCTGGGGTTTTTCTTTTGCGGTATCGGGAATGATGAGTCCTCCAGCGGTTCTATCCTGTTCTTCGAGCCGTTGGATGAGGATCCTGTCGTGAAGGGGTCTGTAGGCCATTCTGCATTACTCCTTGATTTTTTAGTGTAATTGCCACACGGGCTATCGGGCGTTATAGTAGCACTCTTTCTGGCTGAGTGCTAACCAATATAAAGCGGCAGCGCTAAAAATCAAGCAGTCAATGGGGCAAATTTCGATAAAAAGAGTCGGAGGCAGTGGGCGAAACTAGCCTTCGCTGCGCCACCGGCCCATGAGATTACGAAAAGAACTCACGGCCCGGGCTATGTCGGGGGCCTGCGTTACGGCGGTAACCACTGCGATTTTTCTTGCCCCCGCTTCGAGAACCTGCCCTACGTTCGCCTCCTTTATGCCCCCCATGACGGTGAATGGAATGGGGAGCAGGGGGGCTATTTTCGAAATCTCCCCGGGGCCCAGGAACCGCTCCAGCCCCTGCTTTGTCCCGGTCGGGAAGATCGGTCCCAGGTTAATGTAGTCGGCCCCTTCCTTAAGGGCTCGCAAGGCTTCCTCCATGTTGTGCGAGGACGCGCCGATCAGAAGGTCGGGGGCTATTTTTTTTGCCGCCCAAACGGGGAAATCCTCCTGTCCGAGGTGAACCCCGTCTGCGCCCACCGCAAGGGCGACATCTACCCGGTCGTTTATGATGAGCAGCATGCCGGCTTGCGCCGTGCGTTTTCTAAAAGTTTGGGCCAGCCGGAAAAAATCCCTCTCGCTGAGCTCCTTTTCCCTTAGTTGAACGATACTCGCCCCGCCTTCGATTATCCCTTCCAGCACATCAAGGTCCGACCTGCCGCTAGACAGTCTTTGGCACGTGACCGGATAGAGGTCGATTTCTTCAAACCGCAATTTTCTTTCTTCTGTTGCCATAATACTGCTCCGTGTCCGTGGAGGTTGAAATTAACGGCGAAAAAGTCTAATCAGTATAGTACAGAATCTGTAGAGATAAAAATGTGTTTGGAACCAAGGGCTCCACAAGGGAATGGAGGGAAGAGATGGATTGGTTCTTTGGTACAGGTGAGACATGGCAAAACCTGATCATACGGATTACTCTGGGAGGAGTCATATTTCCGCACGGGGCCATGAAACTTTTGGGATGGTTCGGAGGCCAGGGTGTTTTGGGCACTATCGCCACGTTCCACCATCAGTGGCATATCCCTGCTTTTTTGACCCTGCTGGTGATTGCCGCCGAATCCTTTGGCGCGATTGGCCTTATCATAGGTTTTCTCACCCGGCTGTGCGCCTTCGGGATTATTTGCGACATGATCGGGGCCATTTACCTGGTTCACTGGGACAACGGGTTTTTTATGAACTGGTTTGGAAAACAGCACGGAGAAGGGTTCGAATATCATCTGCTGGTTCTTGGCATGGCGCTGGCGCTTCTTATAACGGGAGCGGGGAAGTGGTCTGTTGATCGGACGATAGCCGCAAAGACAAGCAGAAATGTCATAAGCCTGTGAAGTCGAGCCTGTGAAGGCGCGCGGCCAACCTCAACCCAAAGGCTTTGTTTCTCGCGAAGGCGCGAAGGCGCGAAGAGGCGAAGAAATTCAGAAAGGTCCGGATACGATTGCCTTCCCGAGTCAAACGGCGGGACAAAGCCCCCTCGCGAATTTTTCTTCGCGCCTTCGCGGCTTCGCGTGAGCCCCGATACCCGTGATCAATCCGCAAAACCGCCGATCCTTTGAGCGGTCTCTTCATCGAGGGTTTCGATCAGTTTGAGTACGAGCGCAACGGTATTCAGGTAATCGGATATATCGAGTATCGTGTTGTGGGTATGGACGTAGCGCGACGGGACGGCGATCACCACGGTGGGCACACCTGAGGCATGCAGGTGGATGGGCGCGGCATCCGTTCCACCCTGTCTTCTGACCGCGAGTTGGTAGGGGATGGAGTTTTTTTGCGCCGTTTGGGTTACAAACCGTATGAACTCCCGGTTAAGAATGGCCGATTGGTCCATAAGTCTTATCTGAGGGCCGCAGCCGATCGCCGCTTGCCGGTCCTGCTTGCCAATGCCTGGCAAATCGTCGGCGGGAGCGCCTTCGACGACAATGGCAAGGTCTGGTGCGGCGGAAAATACGGCTGCCCGCGCCCCCCGGGTTCCAACCTCTTCCTGGACCGTTCCGGAAAAAATAATCGTATTGGGATGGGGCGTCTTGTCGGTTTCCTGCGCGGCCTGGATCACCGCCGAAAGTCCGGCCCGGTCGTCGAAGGCCTTGGAGAGCAAAAGATCCGGGTTGCGCATACGGGTAAAAGAGCTCTCCGGCACGATGGCGTCTCCAAGGCTTATGCCGAAGGCCCGCACCTCCTCACCATCTCTTGCGCCGACGTCGATGAACATCTCTTCTATGTTCATCACTTTTTCCCGCTCGGCTGCCGAAAGAAAATGGGGGGGCTTCGCACCGATAACACCCGGTATCTCGACGCCTTCAGCCGTTCTTATGCGCACGCGTTTGGCCAAAAGCGTATGCGCCCACCAGCCGCCAAGGGCTACAAACCTTATGTGCCCCTCGTCGGTTATCGCCTGCACCGCGAGGCCGACTTCGTCCATGTGCGCGGGAATAAAGATCCGGGGGCGGTCGGAGGAGCCCTTTTTTTCGAAAAAGATATTGCCGGCCCTGTCCGTGCGTACGGTTTCTCCCAATTCCTTTCGAAAAATCCGGCGCACTTCGTTTTCCTGGCCGGGCGCTCCGTGCGCCTGGCTCAATTTTTCAAGCAGTTCGACCCCTTTTTCTTTTCTCGAATCATTCATTTTCCGCCCCTCAACTGATTATATTGTTTGACTGGTCGCAACCCGTATCCGATTGTAAAGGTAATTGCACTGGAAGGCCAATGAATACCCGGATAGGTAAATAATGGACGATGTGAAAATGGCGAGAAGCGCAAAGGGCGAGAAGCAGGCAACGGTGGATTCGGCCCTGGAGATCCTTGGCGAAGGCGGGGGCAAGGGGTGGATTTCCCGCCTGCTTCCGTTCATGGGGCCCGCGTTTATCGCAAGCGTCGCCTACATCGACCCGGGAAATTTCGCCACAAACATCCAGGGGGGCGCTCAGTTCGGCTACACTCTTCTGTGGGTTATCGCCGCGAGCAACCTGATGGCCATACTTCTCCAAATCCTTTCGGCAAAACTGGGTATCGCCACCGGACGAAATCTCGCCGAGCTTTGTCGCGACTATTTCCCTCGTCCCGTCGTTCTCATAATGTGGGGGGTGATGGAAATCGTTGCGATTGCAACCGACCTGGCCGAGTTCATCGGAGCGGCGGTGGGCTTTAACCTTTTGCTTGGCGTTCCCCTCTGGACGGCAGGGGTCCTTACCGGCATCGCCACCTTCCTCATCCTGGGGCTTGAGCGCTACGGTTTTCGCCCGCTCGAAGCCGTTATCACCGCTCTTGTGGGTATCGTCTCGGTGAGCTATCTGATCGAGACCGTGCTCGATAAACCCGCCTGGTCCGTTTTGCTCTACCACACGGTAGTTCCGAAATTTTCCGGGGCCGAGAGCATACTGCTTGCCACCGGGATCGTCGGGGCAACGGTGATGCCTCACGCGATTTACCTGCACTCCGCACTTACCCAGGGGCGCATAGTGGTAAAGGAGCCCAGCCGGCAAAAGCGGCTTTTCCACTTTGAAATCGTCGATGTGGTGGTGGCCATGGGGATTGCCAGCCTGGTCAATATGGCGATGATGATCATGGCCGCATCCACCTTCTTTAAACACGGCCTTACCGGAGTCGGGTCTCTTGAGACCGCCTATCACACCGTGCAACCGCTTCTGGGCAGGGCCTCCGGGGTTATTTTCGCCGTCTCGCTGCTCGCCTCCGGGCTGTCCTCGTGCGCCGTGGGGACGATGGCCGGCCAGATCATGATGCAGGGTTTTCTCCGGCGTAAAATCGCCGTCTGGATACGGCGGCTGGTCACCATGGCGCCGTCCATGGCGGTAATTCTAATCGGGCTGGACCCGACCAGGACCCTGGTAGTCAGCCAGGTGGTGCTAAGTTTCGGGCTCCCGTTCGCCATAATTCCTTTGATCATGTTTACGAGGCGAAAAGATGTGATGGGGGTGCTGGTGAACAACCCCGTGGTGACCGCGCTTGGCTGCATGGTGGGGGCGCTGATCCTCGCTTTAAACCTGTATTTGATTTATCAGCTAATTGCCGGGGGGTAGCGAAAAATGTTCACACATCTACTGGTCCCTCTGGATGGGTCCAGACTTGCGGAAGCTCCTCTGTCCGCTGCGGTTTCTCTGGCCCTCGCCCTCAATGCGACGGTTACCCTTATCCACGCTGTTGAAAGGGACGCTCCGCACGAAATCCATGGGGAGCGCCACCTCACCGGGCCGCAGGAGGCCCGGGACTATCTAGGGGATGTGGCCGCGCGGGTTTTTCCGCCTCAAATTCCTGTCACCGCGCATGTCCACGGCGATGCGGTAAAAGATGTCGCCCGCAGCATAGCCGAACACGCCGTGGAACTTGGGGCCGATCTGATCGTCATGTGCACTCACGGGCGAGGAGGCCTGCGGGGGTTTATGTATGGCAGAGTCTCCCAGCAGGTTAGCGGATTTGCCACCGCCCCTGTTCTGCTCATTTCTCCCGCTGCGGGCGGCGCGCAAACCGCTTTTTCCTGCCAAAGGATGCTGGCGCCGCTCGATGGCGACCCCGACCACGAAGAGGGGCTAAAAGTCGCCGCAGGCCTGGCAAACGTCTGCGGGGCAAAGATTACTCTCGTCATGGCGGTTCACACGCTTAGCACCCTTTCCGGCGAGAACGCCGCCACGGCGCGGATGCTCCCCCGGACAACTCACGCCCTTTTAGACATTGCCGAAAAGGAGGCGGAAAAATACCTGGGCGAGCGCTCTTCGTCTTTGCAGGCAAAGGGGATTTTGTCTTCGGCCCGGGTGCGGCGCGGGAACCCCGTATCGGTTATCCTCGATTCTTTGGAGGAGACCCGGGCCGATCTGCTCGTACTGGCGACCCACGGAAAGACCGGCATGGACGCCTTTTGGTCGGGAAGCGCCACGCCAAACCTCACCATGCGCTCCACTGTTCCCCTGCTTCTTGTCCCGGCAAGGAAGAATGGGTGAATGGGTGAATGGGTGAATGGGTGAATGGGTGAATGGGTGAATCGGTGAATCGGTGAATGGGTGAATCGGTGAATCGGTGAGTGGTTGAGTGGTTGAGTGGTTGAGTGGTTGAGTGGGTGAGTGGGTGAGTGAGTGGGTGACAACGCACTCACTACTCACTCTCTTTAGTGGACGTTTTTTTCCAATCACCATTCACTGCATTTTTCACTTTAGCCTTCGGTTTTCTTTAATGAGGGCGTCGAGGCCAAATTTTTTCACTCGGTAGTTCATCTGGCGAAAAGTGAGCCCCAACTCGTCGGCGGCCTTCCTCCTTATCCACTTGTTGCGCTCAAGAGCCGCGGAAACCTCCTTGATCTCGATTTTGTCCAGGCGAGACCATGGGGAGAGGGTTTGTGCTCCATCGGTTGCCGCAAATCGAGTCGTCTGCGAGCGCAAAACGGACTCGATGTCTTCGGCCCCGATCTCCGGGCCTTCGGCCATGATCGCCAGCCTGATCACGGTATTTTTTATCTCGGTAATATTTCCGGGCCAGTCGTGTTCGCACAGCCTTTTGAGCATGCGGGGGCCAACCCGGGTTTTCCTGCCCAGTTTCCGGCATTCATGGTCGATAAAGTGTGCGATCAAAAGAGGGATGTCCTCCTTTCTCTCGCGTATCGGGGGCACAGGGATCCGCAGGGTGGCGAGCCGGTTCAGGAGGTCTTTTCTCAACGCGTTGGCGCGCACCGCGCCAAGGTCCATGCTCGATACCGAGATAAGCCTTGTCGCGATGCCTTGGGGCCCGGCAATTCCAAAGCTCCCGGTTTGCATGCCGTCCAGCATGTCGAGCAGCTTTGCCTGGTGAGCGGCCGAAAGATCTCCTACTTCATCTAGCAAGAGGGTGCCGCCCGCGGCCCTCTCGAATGCTCCCGCCATTCGGGTGGACAGGATGGGAGGAGCGTGAAATTCTTCCGTGCAGCCGTTTAAAAAACCATTGCCGCTGCTAAACAACTCCTTTTCCAGCAGCTCCTCGGGCAGCGAGCAGTGAACCCTTATAAATGGGAACCGGCTCCTGCCGCTTAGCTCGTGAATAAGGCGCGCAATCGAGCTCTTTCCGGTCCCCGCCTCGCCCAGGATGTGGAGTGGGGCATCGGAGGGCGCGGCCTTCCTGATCGCAGCTTCGAGCCTTCCGGCCGCCTCGCTTTGGCCAAGGCATACCAGCCCCAGACTTTCTTCGGAAATTTTTGCCCTTAGCGCCTGGTTTTCCATGACAAGGGCCTCTTCCCGCCTTTTTACCTGTGACTGGAGGCCCAGTATTCGTCCGATGAACACCGCCACCATCGAAAGGAGCTGTAAGTCCTCCAGGATCGGGACTCGGTCGCTGAAAAACCGGTCGACCAGGATCGCCCCCGCCACCTCTTCGCCTGCGACGATGGGGGCGCCCAAAAGGCGTACCTGTTCCTTCCGAATGGAATGAAGGGCTTTGGGGTCGAGGAAAAGGGGCCCCGGGCTCTCGCCCAGCACCACGAAAGGCTGGGGGATGCGCAACACGAGGTCGAACCCCGTTTTATAAAGAGCTCGAACCCGTTGTGCAATGGCGCTCTGCGAATCGTCTTCGGGGGAGTGGGTGAAGAAAAAACGGATCTCGGCGCCGTCGTTTAGGACTACGGCCACCCTGGAGTGGGGAACCGCCTGCGAAAGGCCCCCCATGAGGCCGCCGACACTTGGCTCCAGGTAGAGCATACGATCTAGCATCCGGTGCATCGCCGAGAAAATGTTGAGTTTTACCTCGCACAGGTTATCCATCCATTGCCGCCTTTTCTTTTGCAAAAATTGGTCGTCCCGCAAAACCGGTTCAAACCATCGTTTCCAGTTCCGTGCCAACTGTAAAAAGGTCTTTTTTTGACGGAAAATGGGGCAATAGCGATAATTTTACCTATAGGAATGGAACAATTTAGTTCTTCCTGTCCTTTTTGATACATTTTCGGGTAGACCGAGGGATGTTCCGGGCCCGGGGATTGATAGAAAAGTCCTGCCGTAAGCGCCCACTGCGTTCGCCCGGGCGCTGCGGGAGAAGGAAAGGTCTTTGGGGCCGTATGGATTTTCCCTTCATTTTTGTGCCTCTTTCCCGGAGGCCGGTTAGGGGACTGTTTGGAGGGCGAAAATGCATGGCGCCCGGATGGTACAATTTGGTTAACTAGTCCTGCATAGATACACTTTTGTGCTAATACCTTTTCGTTTTTTTAACTCATAACAGCGATAGAACTTTGTAAAACTTGGCCCATGGCCGAGTTGAGATGGTTTGGCAAACTAATTGCTCTTCCCTCCCCGTGCTAGCGCAAGCGACAGAGGATTTCCTACTTTTTCGGCATGGCGAATCTTTTCGCCAGACACACAGGCTGTTTTTCGATTTTCTTATCGTAACGGGGGAAGGTGACTTATGGCACAGCAGGGAGAATTCAAAAAGACGTTGGGGCTTACCGGCGTTACGGTGAACGCCATGGCGCTCATCGCGCCCGGGGCTTTTCTGTGGTTGACATTGCAGGTGCAGGCCTCGCAGGTGGATCTGGCCGGAAAAACCACGGCCACGGACATGTGGGCCGGCTTGTTTTTCGCCCTGATACTCTCATTTCTTACGGCGATCTCGTATGCCAAACTCGCCGAACTCTATCCTGACGCGGGGACCGGCAGTTCCTATTACTTTACCGAACAGGCGATGTTAAACGAAGACAAACTTTCGTCGTTTGCAAGGCTGTCCAAATTCCTGGTAGGATGGACCTCCCACCTCTACTACTGGGTTTATCCCGGGGTCATGGTGGCGATGATGGCAACCCTTATCGTCTATATTTGCCAGCAGTTCGGGATCGATCTTTCGATAGGCTGGCAGATAGCCACAGCGGTTATATTTTCCTTTGCGGTGGCCTACATAGCCTACCGGGGCATCACCGGATCGACGGTTATAAGCATTGTGATCAATGTGCTCCAGATCGTCACGCTGGTCGTCGTGACCATCCTGGCGCTGGTATACCGATTCAAGAACCCGGAGCATGTAACGTTTGTCCATAAATCGCTCTCCTCTATCGTGATGCCGCACAGTTTCGCAAACGTCATGTTCCAGGCGACGGTGGCAATATTGGTGCTGGTGGGCTTTGAGACGGCCACGGCTCTTACCGCGGAGGCCAAGTCCCCCAAGCACGTAAGCCGGGGGGTTATCCTCTCGCTTATCATCCAGGGAGTTGTCTGCTATCTATTCGAATATTTCGGTACGGACGCCTGGCTAAATACCGCCTATACGGTAAAAGACGCGAAGGGTCACCTGGTCCACGGCTTGGACGCCGCCGCAGCCTCGAGCGCCCCGATAGGCGATATGGTGCAAAACCTTGGCAATGCTCTGTTTCACAACATGGGGTTTGTGCTGATGATCCTGGTCGCCATTTCGGTTGCAATCGCCGTAATCGGCACGACCCTGGCCTGTATGAACACCGGCGTGCGTGTAACCTACGCTATGTCCAAGGACAAGGAAGTCCCGAGCTTTCTCGGGTTTTTAAACCCCAAATACTCCACGCCCCATGGCGGCGTGGTGGCGATGGCGATCGCCTCGGCCGTTATCGGCGCCTTCGGGGTCCTCTCGGTGGTAAATCTTACCGCGGTTACCCTGTGGTCGAACATCGGCACGTTCATTCTCTACGGGATGACCAACCTGATAGCGCTTGTGGCATTCTTCAGGCACCCGCAAAGAAATGTGTTCACCCATATCGTGGTTCCGGTCCTGGGGGCTGTTGCCAACGGCGCCATGCTGGTTGCGGTCATGTACCTGGGCATCATGGGCGGGGGAGACACGAAAACGGCCGCGATGTATGCGATAATCGCCACTGCGGTATGGTTTGTCATCGGCATCGTCTACCTGGTGGTGCAAAGCGCCAAGACCGAGCGAAAGATCGTTGGCCGGCAGGCTCGCAGCAGCTAGGGATTGGCTCGAATTGAAAGTTTTCGACATCGTTTTGGCCGCAAGTGGTTGCGGGGAGTGAAACGCCCGGAAGACAACGGATCGAAGTCAAAGGGGCCAAGGTTTCACTCCCCGTTTTTTAAAGGCAAAGGTTGCAAGTGGAATGGACAAGGTTTCGCTTCTTATCTTTTGCCTTTAGCATTTTTACCCTCCGGGGGATCAGGTAATGGAAGCCTTGAAAGTGCGCGGTCTTTCCGACAAAGGGAAGGTCCGTCAAAACAATGAGGATTATTTCGGTTGGTATGTGCCCAAAGATACGGGGCTGGAACACTTTGGAAGCCTGTTTGCGGTATCCGACGGCGTGGGCGGAGCTTCTGCCGGGGAGGTGGCCAGCGCCGAAGCGGTAAATGTCCTGCTGCAGGAATACTATTTCGGAGATCTTACGGATAAAATCCCCGAGCGGCTAAAAAGCGCGTTTCAAAAAACTTCCCTGCACATCTTCGATTTGTCGCTAAGCCACAATTCGGCGCGCAACATGAAATGCACTCTGTCCACGCTTCTTTTGAATCGAGACCGGTTTTTCATCTCTCATGTGGGAGATTCGAAAATATTGTTGCTTCGCGATAACGAATTGATCCAGTTGACCAAGGACCACAGCCTGGTCGGAAAGCTCATGCGCCTGGGGTTGATATCGGCCGAGGAGGCCAGGACCCATCCGAACAAAAATGTTTTGCTAAAGGCGGTCGGAGACGGTCCGTTGCTTGTGGCCGACTTTTATTCCGGCCTTACCCGGCCCGGGGATCTTTTCTGTATGGTTACCGATGGCATAGTGGAACATGCGACCCATGAGGAGCTGCAATCGTTTTTGGTGGAGAAGGGCTCCTCCGATGTCGGACTAGTCGAGCTGGTGGCCGAACTAAACCGGCGCGGCGGCCATGACAACATGACGATACTAACGGTTACGGTCAATAAAGTTTAGCTGGTGTTCATCCGGTGGCCCGGATATAAGACTTGCTAAATCCGAACGCCGGCCGGGGACAGATCAACTTATTATAGGTGGTGAAAAATGACTAAAATAGAATGCATCCTGCGTCCGCAAAGAATTCTGGATGTTCGAAACGTCTTGGGAAACCTGGGAATAAAGGGGATGACCGTAACCGAGGTAATCGGCTGCGGCCTGCAAAAAGGGCGCACCGGAGATGACTGGAATACGGAGATAAACATCAACCTGCTTCCCAAAACCAAAATAGAGATGGTTGTTCCGGACAGCATGGTCGATGAGGTCATCAAGGCTATAATAGAGATTTCTCGAACGGGCGAGATAGGAGATGGAAAAATCTTTACCTACCCGATAGGAAACGCCGTTCGGATAAGAACGGGCGAAACCGGTGAGAGCGCCATTTGAACGGGGAGCGGGAATAAAACAGGAGCGGGAAGCGGGAAGCGGGAAGCGGGAAGCGGGAAGCGGGAAGCGGGAAGCGGGAAGCGGGAAGCGGGAAGCGGGAAGCGGGAAGCGGGAAGCCGGAAGCGGGAAGCGGGAAGCGGGAAGCGGGAAGCCGGAAGCGGGAAGCGGGAAGCGGGAAGCGGGAAGCGGGAAGCGGGAAGCGGGAAGCGGGAAGCGGGAAGCGGGAAGCGGGAAGCGGGAAGCGGGA
>JARLHO010000131.1 GCA_031292215.1 Syntrophobacteraceae bacterium
CCGACGCTTTGCGCTCACCCTGATCAAGCGCGATCCATCGCGGAAAATAGGCGTCAAGGCCAGCAGAAAAGCGGCAGGTTGGGACAATGACTACCTTCTGCATCTGCTCAATCTCGTATGAAATTTCATGCGATTGCCCTGGACTTCTGTGGTATATGAACGGTGAACCGGGAGCCCTTGTCCGGCTCGCTTAAGACCTCGATTTCCGCTCCATGCGCATGGACTATCGCCTTCACAAGACTGAGTCCCAAGCCGAGCCCGCGCTGGGACCGGCTCTTGTCGATCCTGTAGAGGCGGTGCCAAATTTTGGGTATCTCCTGAATCGCAATGCCTTCTCCTGTGTCTTGCACGCTGATTTCCACATCGGAGTCCGTGCGGTCTCCCCTGATCGTTACTGTTCCTTCGCGCGGCGTGTATTTGACTGCATTGTCAATCAGATTTGCCAATACCTGGCCCATCCGGATCGGGTCCACGCGGATAATGATATCCGGAGCGCAGTCGATCGATATTGTAATTTTCTTGTCATCGGCGGCGTAATCAAAGAGCTGGACGGTATCCTCAAACATCTCGAGCAGGTTGACCTCTTCCACAAAGAGCGGCATTACCCCTGTTTCGGCCTCCGATATATCCATCAGAGTGTCGAGCAGAGTTAAGATCCGCTCCGATTCTTCAGCACAATCCATGAGGGCTTCCTGGAGCCCCTCTTTACCCTGATCGCTCTGCAGTGCTTCCTCGATTGCGCCCCTCATCCTGGTAAGGGGAGTTCGCAGGTCGTGTCCGACATTGTCCAGGCAGCCGCGCATTCCGCTAATGAGGGTCTCGATTCTTTCCAGCAATCGGTTAAAGAGTACGATCAGGTCCTCGAGTTCGTCATTTTCCGGGACCCGGTCGCGCACCTTCCCGGTATCGATAATGAGATCGACTATTTCGACCAGCGAGTGAATGGGCCTGAGGGCGCGATAGGAAAGGAAAGCCCCTCCGGCAAAGCCCAGGAAAACGACTGGTATCAAAACTGCGAGGAAGGTCTCCCGAAAGTTTTGAAGGACCACCTGCCGGCCTTTCATACTCTTTCCCACCTGAAGCAGGAGGCCGTCGGGCAGACCGGTCGACAACACCTCGGTCGGGAAGTAGCCTCCACCCGTTATCAGGTCGACAAATCTCGGGCGAGGCGGTTTTCGGTCGAGGTATTGGTAATCAAAAGCTGTTTCGGCATCGGGCACGCTTAAGAAAAGTGTTTTGTTGTCAGGACCCGAGATACGCACAAAAAATGAGATCCTTTTGTCCGTTTTTCTGTCGGAGCGGATTTCCGCGTCAAGCAATCCGGTTCCCCCCGCCCGGTACTCGCCAACGTATTCCGCGACCTTGGCCCGGAGAATCTCCCGGTCTTTACGGTTTACATACGAGGAAAGGGAATAATACATGATGCCGAAGGAAAGGGCTGAACTCAAAGGGAAGATAATCGAGTACCAGATCGTTATGCGGAAGGCGATCGAACCCCGCAGGCGATAGAGCGATCCAAACCGCATGGCAACTCCAAAGAAAAGTGTAGATCATTCCTCGTCGGTCAAGTTATTTTCCCGGCCGGGATTTCTGCTTTCGCTCCATTAGAGCATAATTTCGGCTTTTTGAAAACTCACCCGGTTATTGGAGACGAAAGGGCGGATGCGCAAGGCGCCATGACCAGCAACTCTGCCCTGGTCATTTGTGCAATGGGCTCAACATTTAATGCGCAGACCTCCATCGAAACGGCTGGAAATATTTATCGAGGACGAAACCCATGGCTGCCCGACGTCACGTCCGCTTCTTTTTCCACTCCTGCTTCCCGCTTGCTCAGCCTTTCTCAGTTCCGCGGAGTTTTCAGTATTACCTTGATCCCCACGTACCTATCTTGGCCGACTATTTGTTCAACCCGGTTCATCACCTTCATGGCTTCTTTCCAATAACCCTCGGTGCTGACGGTAATATCGCCATCTTCCACCTCAACTTTGACAAATGGCGACTCCTCGGCCAGAAGCAATTGCACCCGGGCCGCCAGGCAGAGCATCTGCAATTTATCCCCGGACTTTTCGGTAGGCTGAAAACAGGCTCTTTGCGCGGTCCGGGCGATAACCTCCACGGCCTCGTCCACCGTCATGGTGCGCATGGAGATGACCAGATCGTATTGGCCGGGGTCGGCCAAATCGATTCCATGCAGATAGCTGTACCCGTTTAGCTGTGACGCCTGCCTGCGCCGCAACCTCTTGAGTGGCTGTTCGGCGCCGGGTCCTTTGAGCCCCCCCCGGTCCCCTGCCAACCGCTGCTCCCTGTCGGGATTGATTCTGACCTTGACCACATGGGAGACCCCCTGGACGAAAGTATGGGCTGCAAACCCATGATAAACAGCATTGTCCTTTCCGAGGCTGTCCAGGAGCGCTTTACGAACATGTGCCAGATATTTCTCCCTGCCGTTGTCCATTCGGTCAAGGGCCAAGCGGCCTTCAGCCGCGGCTCGGAATAGATCGGCCAGGGGCCCTGCGCCACGGACCGATTCCTTAAGGAGGGATTCGCGGCAAAGGCACGGGTATCCCAATTTGAGGGCCAATTTCCCGGCCACCTTTTCCCCGTGACTTTCCGATCCCCTTGAGATGATGATAAGAGGCATGAATCGCTCCTTTCCCCGGTGGGGGACCCCACCTTAAGCTTCGACTAACTCTTCGCCGGTCAGTATCTGGAGATGCGAGAGGACATGGGAAAGCTTTTCCGCCGCCGACATGACGATCAGATAATCGCCCTGACAGATGACGGTGTGGCTGGCCGGGATCAACTCGACGTCCCCCCGTCTGATGCCGACCAAAAGACTGTTTTCGGGCCATTTAACCTGACAGACCATGGAGTCGCAAACCGGTGCTTCCAGGCCGACCACTTTTTCTATGATATGCTTTTCCTCGGCATAGCCATGGTGAGCAGCTAGCGGCGTCCCCTTTGCCTTGTGCAGCATACGATTGAGCAGGAGGTCATAAATCGGTTTGCCTTCGCCGAGCAGATCGCTGGCCACAAAAGCGGCCATGGAGACCATGATCACCGGCAAAAGCTGCTCCATGGAGCCAGTCATTTCCACGATGAGAATGCTCGCGGTAATCGGGGCCCGGACGATCGCGGCGAAATGAGCCGCCATGGCCAGGACGATGAAGTTGCTGATATACATGGGGTCAATGTGCAGGTACCTGGCCAGAATGGCGCCGTAGACATTCCCCAGGACCGCGCCGATCGTCAGGAGCGGCATAAAAATACCGCCCGGCACGCCCGTTCCGTAGCTCAGCAAGGTAAATACGAATTTAACCGCGAAAATAACCAGCAGAATAACGACAGCATAATGCATTTGGGATAACGAATTGATCAGCCGGGCGCCGCCGCCCAATACCTGGGGGAGAAAAAATCCCAGGAATCCGGCGCACAACAGCGGAAGAGCCTGCTTTAACCGTTCGGGCATCCAGTGTAGTTTGCCGTAAAATTCCTGGGATTTGATCAGACCGGAGTTGAACAATATCCCCGAAATTCCCACCACTACTCCTAGGACCAGGACATAGAGGTAATACTGAAAGGGCAGCACGGGCAATTTTTGAAAGGCGAAAACCACCACCCGTCCGCAAAAAATGCGGCTTATCAAGGTCGCGGTAACCGAGGCGGCCACGGTACAGGCCAGTACAACCGGGGAAAAGTTCTTATGCAACTCCTCCAGCGCAAATACAACGCCGGCCAGGGGGGCGTTAAAGGCCGCCGCCAGCCCCGCGCTCGCCCCGCACGAAAGTAAATATTTCTCCTCTATGCCGGGCCGTTTGAGAATCCGGCTAACCCCCTGGCCCGCGGCGGCGCCCAACTGCACGGACGGACCTTCCCGGCCTAAAGAAAGTCCCGCCCCGATTCCCAATATGCCGCCGAAAAACTTCGCCCCGATTATCTTCAACCAGTTGGGCGCCGGCAATAGTCCGGCCAGAATGCCCTTCACCTGGGGAATACCGCTGCCGGTTGACATCGGCGCCTTTTTGATCAGCCAGGCCAGGATCGATCCAATACCTAGAAGGCAAACAAACCACACCGCCGTCCAGGCGAAACCGCTCGAACTCAAAAAGGCGAAGAGTTTGTCTCTTTGAGGCCCTACCCAGGCCAGGGCGAGTCTGAAACAGACCACGACCCCGCCGGCGAACGCTCCGGTCAATATCCCCTCAAATAAGAGCTTCAGGCGGAAATCGTGCCAGTGCAGCAGCAAGTTTTTGGTACAGGAAGAATTCGATCCGTTTCGGTTCTTGAACATTCGTCTGTATCCCCATTGGAATTCATGAAACAACTTGTATGAGTTGCCGAACCGTCAATGCGAAAATCATCACCCAAAGCTCCTGCGTAAAACGACTCAGGCCTAAGATTTTGGCCATCACTCTTCGATCGCCACAGCAGTTTGACCCTTTCTCATCCGGGAGATGGCGCTGCCGATTGACAGGGGCGACCTCTTGATCAGCAAGGCCACATTCAAGGCAATGCTTACAAGGCAAACTATCCACAGCACGGTCGAGAGGGAGGCGCCCAAGCTAAAAAAGGCCAGGAGCTTGTCTTTTTGGGGACCTGCCAAGTGACTCATGAGTTGCTCAACTGCCAATATTAAGATCATTACCCCGAAGCTCTTGCGCAAAATGGCCGTAGGCATCCGTTTGTTAATGTAGGTGCCAAACAAACTGCCGGGCAATATGCCGAGCACCAGGGGGATGCCAAGTATCCAGTGAACGGAGGAAGCGTGTCCCAAGCGTCCGCCTAGTCCGAAAAGGCCGGCCAGCATCACCAGGGCCAAACCGGTCGAGATAGCCGATTTGGTGGGAATTCTTAGAAAAACGATCATAAACGGGACCAGTATCGTGCCTCCCCCGATGCCGCACATGCCGGCCAGGAAACCTCCCGTCATACAGCCAAGAATTGCTTTAGTCAGGGAATAACGAGGTATTTCCGTATTCTCGTTTTTAATCGGCCAAAGCATCAAACCGCCGACAAGGAACAGCAGCAAGATAAAGGTTGTTAAAATCATATTGGGCGGCAAATAGAACTGGACCACTCCTCCGGCCAATGCTCCGATGGATGCTCCGGCGCCCGTCAAGAGCACCAGCTTTTTATCTATCTTGTAGTGCCTGCCGTGGGCCCAAAAACCAATGACTCCGGCCACAAAAACGAAAAGAGTGGTAAGAGCTGTGATTCCATGCATCCCCAGGCTCAGATGTACGCTCTTTTGAAAAAATAAAATGATAGGTATAAGGATTATGGCGCCTCCTATGCCCAAAAGACTTGATAGGAAAGATCCGAGTAAGCTACAGGATAGTAAAAACATCCAACTTAGAGCCATCACTCCACCTCCAGGGTTAATTTGGTTAAGTACGAACAATTATCTAAATCTCAGTTTGAGTTGACCGGCGTTCTCACAGTCGATAGCCTCGTCCACTCTGGCAATGAGCTTCTTTCCGTCCCCCCAGTATCCCCCGCCTGAAACAACTAATTCCCCCTCCTCGATGCTGACTTTGGCCGAAGGAATAGTTCCCAGCAGGAGCACTTGCACCCGGGCGGCCAGCATCCGGGTCTCGATAGTCTTTCGGGATTGGAGAGTTGGCTGGAAGGAAGGTTGGAGCGCCGCTGTTGCAATTATCTCCACAGCGTCTTCGGGACTCATGTTACCGATATGAACGACCAAGTCGTACCAACTGGTGTCGTTGGTATCTATTCCGTAGAGATCCAGGCTCCATTTCCTTCGCTCCTCATCGTCGCTTTTTAAAAGGCGCAACGCCTTCTCTTTGCTCACATTGTCCCGCTTCATCTCGGTTGCGAGACGGTCATCGAGATCGGCGACGATCCTGACCTTGAGGGCGTGCGATACGTCCTTTACAAAAAAGTGTCCCGCCAGGCCGTGGTAGATGACGTTATCTTTGAGCAGGTAGCGCAGTAAGGCCTCTCGAAAAAAAGCCATGTACCTGTCTCTGCCGTAGGTGATGCGTTCCAGGCTCGATGGGGCGTCGTGAAGTGCTCGTATCAGCTTGATCTCCGAAGTGTTGAAGTCCTTGGAAGCCTCTAGGATTATTTCCCGGGAAACGCACTCGTAGCCAAGCTTTGCGCTCAGCTTCTCGGCCACTTGTTTCCCGTGGCTATACGAACCTCTCGAGATAGTGATTATGGGCATGATCGGCTCAATGCTCTCGTTAAAGCAGTAATTTGCGCGATTCCTGTCACAGGACCGCGAAAACCATCCGGATTCCCGCCGCTGCTAGCGCCGCCGCCAGGCCGCGGAGAATCCAGACCCCCTTGATCCTCACGGAAAGAAAAGCGCCCATTTGCGCGCCAATCAGCATCCCGATTCCAATGGCCGCTATATGATTCACACCCCACGAGTTAATCGAACCGATCCCGATATGGGTGATAAGGCCCGCGAGGCACACGAAGGCCACAATCAATTGAGTGGCGCCGCCGGCGAGGAATACAGGGAAATCCAGAAGACAGATCAAGGCTGGAACCACGAGGCTGCCGCCACCGATGCCAAGGAAGCTGACAAGGAAGCCCAGAGCGAAGAAAACCGCCATTGCCGTAGTGCGGTTGTATTCGTACTCAAAAATGATTCCATTTACGGACTTTGCTCTCCGCATCATACCCGGGCGGGCCGGACCGGAATCTGCCTCGTTTTGTTTTCGCGTTGCGCGGGCGAGCGCTTTGGGACTCATAATGAGGAACAGTGCCAGGCAAAGGATAAACAGAGCGAATACTCCCTCAAAACGTTGGCGGGAGACATATGCCGTTGTCATGGCGCCCAGGATGGCGGCGGGGACGGTTGCGGCGGAAAAAAGGAGCGCGGATTTATAGTCGATCTGCTGCATCCTGCCATAAGCCGCGGCCCCCGAGGCTGTATTGAGAAGAATGCAACCCAGCGAAACGGCCCCGAGCTCGCTAGGGCTGTGGTGAGGGTAGAGCAGCAGCAGCATCGGCATCAGCATGAACCCACCTCCCGCGCCGATAAGCGTGCCGTAAGCCGCTACGGCCAACCCCAACGCACTCAGGCCGAGATAGGATAATGAAATCATGTGGACCATCCTCAACCCCCCCTTAGTAAAGATTCGGCTGGACCGCGTCCCAAATCTTGGCGCACACTCGTCTTTGCCTTTGAGTCCGCAAAGATCACCTCCGCGCACCGTCCCTTCAGCCGCAACAGGTCATCAGTATATTTGATTCAACTTTACCGTGTCCTGACCGCAAACTTAACGGAGCCTGTCCTGATCATTAATATTTTGAAAGGAGTGTGTGAAAACAGGAACAAGGGAGATTGACGATTTGCCTGGCGGATAAGCAAATGGGGGAGTCAAACAAAGAGGGTCACTATCACTACACCTACGTTCAAGCGCCGAGCGCCGGCCTTTTTGAACGGCGCCTCTTATTTTGCAGAAACGGCCTTTGGATTGTACCGTTTATGAAAATTGGTTTCGCGGTATGTGCGAGGACGGTGTCGCGGGTTTTAACGATCCAGCGGAGATCACGATCCTTTTAGAATGTAGCCGACGCCCCGGATGGTGTGAAGCATCTTTTTTTCAAAGCCCTTGTCCAGCTTGTTTCGCAATCGGCAAACAAGCACATCGACGGAATTGGTATGCGGGTCGAATTTATAGTTCCATACCTGGTCCAGGACGAGGGTTTTGGAGACTACTCGTCCAGCATTGCGCATGAAGTATTCGAGCAAGGTGAATTCCCTTGGCTGGAGATCGATTGGAACGCCTGCTCGGGAGACTTCCCTGTTGACAGGGTCAAGACTTAGGTCCCCGACGCTGATACGGTTTGGTTGAACCGGGGTCGCACCCCTTCTTATGAGAGCTTGTACACGGGCCAGCAGTTCGCCGAAGGCAAAAGGTTTGGTGAGGTAATCGTCGCTCCCGGTCTGCAGTCCCCTGATTCGATCGTTAACTGATTTCTTGGCGCTCAGAATTATTACCGGTGTGGAAATATTCTGGCTCCTGATCTCCTCTATCAAGCTGAGGCCATCCATTTTGGGCAGCATGATGTCAATGATTGCCGCATCGTAGAGACCAGTCAATGCGAAATCCTTCCCGTCTGAACCATCGACGGCATGATCGACGACAAAGCCGGCCTGTTTGAGCCCGTTTGTTATATAGGCTGCGATTTTCGGATCGTCTTCGACCAGCAGTATTCGCAAATTGCGAAACCTTTCCAGTGGAGTCAAAAAAGTTGGCGAATAATACCAAAGCAGAAGGGAAAAGAAACAAGAAAACGGACGGTCTCCAAGAGAAGGGGGCAGCCCTTGAAGCCAAATACACCGGGTCTACGGTATCCAACGCGCGTCCCCCCCCCCCGGCGGAGGCGCCGCGATGCACCATCACCCGTGAATCTTTATCTCCTGGAGCTTTCTCCAGGTATTTTCCGAATACCAGATATCGGCAAAGTCCCGGATGGAATTCTCCCCGCCCTGCGACATCTTCTCTGCTACCGGTTTTCGAATCAGTCGTTTCACGATCCTGAAAGGCTCGGGGTCTTTTTGGCAGAACTGGTGTGAGATCTCTTTTACGCGCTCAGCAATCCCTGCATCGTCTGCCGCTTCGTCTACAAGGCCCATGGCCTGCGCCTTCTCGGCCGAATACATGGCGCCAAGTAGCAAGACACGTTCGCCATTCCTGTTTCCAACAAGGCTTGTCAGCATCTCCACTCCGCCCGAAAACATGGGGGCGCCGAAGGTGATCTCGTTTAGCCCGATCCTCGCCTTGCCTTTCACCATGATCCTGTAGTCGCACGTAAGGGCGAGCAGGCACCCCCCCGCCACGGCGTGGCCGTTTAAAGCAGCTATTACGGGCTTGGGGTAAAGGTAGATTTTGGCGCACAGGGAGTTAAATTTTCTAAGGAACCTTACGAATTCGTCTTTTGAGTAGCCAAGCAGTTCCGGGACATCGAAGCCGAAGGAAAAAAAACTCCCGGCCCCCCTCAAAACGACCCCCTTTATGGCCGCATCCGGTTCGATGTCCGCAAACCATTTATCGATTTCCTCCACCATTGGCTCGTTTAAGGCGTTCACCCTGCCACGGGAAAGGGTGATGGTCGCAAGGCCCGCGTCGTTTGCAACGCTAACAAACCCCATCTTCTTTTCCTTCCTAAAGCTTTTTAAGCAGCGGCAAAAGTGTTCGAAATTCCTTCGTGCCCGCCTGGTGGAGCAATTCGAAAACGATCATTTCCGTGGAGCTGATCACAGCGCCCGCCCGGTCCATGCGCTCAATTCCGGTTTGTCTTTCGAACTCGCGCCGAGAGGTCACGGCGTCCCGGGCGATATGAACGCGGTACCCGAGACGCAGCGCGCCGAGGGCTGTGTGGAAGATGCAAATGTGGCCTTCGATTCCTGCCAAAAGAAGGGTTTTTCGGCCCGTGCGGCGAACCGCCCTTGCTATCTGCTCATTTTCAAAGCAGTCAAACTCCAACTTGCTAAATGTTTCGGGCGCCGCAATCGTCCCGGTAAGCTCCGGCAGGAACCCTCCCAATTTGTCCGGGTTTTGTACGGTGAAGATGACCGGGATGTCGAAGACCCGGGCGACTTCAATAAGCGCTGCGGTGTTGGACGCCACCTGGTCGCGGTCAACGCAAAGATCGAAAAGCGACTTCTGAATATCGACCAGCAAAAGAAGGCATTCGGCTGGATTTAGAAATTCCTGGTAAACGTTCATTTCTCGGCTCTCCGGTTTCGGTTGGCAATCCTAAAAAATCGGCCCCCGGAAATCTGTAATAAGACCCGAGCGGCCCCTAATAGATATCATTCATTCTTAACGGCTTCGCTCTCATCGCCCTGGTCGCTCAAGATGGTCTGGAGCATCTCCCACCGGGGGCCGCCGCTTCGCCGTATATGGGCTATGCGCAGTAAAATCCTGTAGTCCTCCCGCTCCATGAGAAGGCGTCCCAGCAGCCGTTCAAAAGAGTCCCGGTCCCCGGTCCTGCCTGCGATTCGCTCCCTGGCCGCTGTCTCCAGTTTATAAAGTTCCTTTTCCTTTCGCTCCAAAAATTGGGAAATTATCTCGATCGCCAGGGTTTCATCCTCCATCGAGAATGCCCCCCTGATGAGAAACCGAAGCTTTCGGCAAAAGTCGGCGTACTGATCGTAGACGGAATCGAAGAGCAAAAGGGTTGCGTCATTTTCCGTTAAGTCGGTTGTAGCCATATCCATAAGACCCTCAAGTATCCGCGCCCACGGGAGCCCCCGGGTCGCGGTTGCTCTCGGCCGCCCCCGGCGCCGTTTCCCTGCCGCTCCATTCCTCAAGCGACGCATCCCTTAGAACTCCGAGCTCCCTCTCTTTATCCTTGAGATAGCCCTCGATAAGCTCCAGGGCGATCGATTCGCCGCCGTTCATCTTTGCCGCTCTCGTTATGAACTTCAGTTTGCGCAAAAGATCGTACTGGCTCTCATAGAGTTCGTTAAAAAGCTCCCAGCTTACCGCCCCGATATCGTTATTGGACATGGTTTCTCCCGTTGTGCTCCGGGGGGAAAAGTTACAAAAAACCGCCGTTTGAAAGCGTTTCAAAGCAAGTGGGCCGATTTGGCGCAATACCCGGTCCGGATTACCTGGAAATTGCCACAGGGTAATTTAACCACAATGGTCCGTTTCCTGTCCAAAAAATTCCGGGGAGTCGGAGTAAAAACCGGCGCGGGTTTACCTGGCAAACTTTGGCCGGAGCGGCCTAAATGATTTTCTTGATCTGCCGGTTGAATACCTGTAATTTTATCGATTGCTCCAGGTCTTTTGGAGCCGCAGACCTTGGAACCCGGCAAGCGAGCGCAAGGAGTAGTGCAGGACGTGACGGATGGACCGAAATTGAAAATGGAGCGGTTGAGGCTGGGGTGGACCCTGCAGGACGCCTCCGAGCGGACTCGAATCAACATCACGGTCCTTGGGGCCCTGGAATCCGGGGAGACCTCCGGGCTGTTTTCGCCGTTTGCCGTTGACGCCTTGATCGCGAAGTATTCGAAAGCCCTTGGAATGACTGAAGGCCCGGGCGATGAGCCGCCCCTTGAGCCGCAAAGGCCGGCCCGAGGGAAAAGTCCACTGCTCTACATGGCGTCCGGGCTGGCGCTTGGGGCCATTTTTTCCGCCGTTTTCATCGGAGTGGTCTTACCTCGGGGCCTTCACTGCGAAAGGCCCTCTATCGGACATCATTTGAAACCGCTCGCGCCTCCCGCTCAAAAACCTGTGCCGCCGCCTTTGGCCACTACCGGGGCAAAAAGCTCGGGCGTAGAGCCGCTACGCGTAAAGACGCCAAAAGAGGAAAAAAAGGCTGTTATCGCCTCCCCGGAGGCCGCCGTTTCGGGGCCTGCGGTTTCATCCAAAGCCACCGCGCCGCCCCCGGTAAAGCTTCCCGCAGCACCGGCTCTGGTCGCAAATAAGCCTGCCCCGGCGCCTTTGCCTCAGCCAAAGGCTGTGGCAAGCCAACCTGCTGCGATTGTTTCCGGAAAACCCTCTAAACAAAAGCCTTCGCGCCACTTTCTCGATGTGGCGGCCAACCGGAGGACTTGGGTGGAAGCGATAATAGACGGCGCAAAAACCGAAAGCCAATTGTTTCTGCCCGGTCAAACCAGGAGATGGACGGCCGAAAAAAAGGTATACTTGATAGTGGGAAACTGCGGCGGCGTGAGTATCATGTGGGACGGAGTTCCCGTTGCAATCAAGGGAAAGCCCGGGCGCGTCGTAAGGCTCAGGCTTTCCGGGAGCTGATCGAAAAGGGCTTTTGCCGGGAGTACGCTATTTTTAAAAGGGCCGTTTGCCTTTTTACCGCTTTACGATTATGGATAGTAGCGAGGAGGTGTGTGATATGGCTAAACCCGAGGAATTATTTGATATTCTCGGACTTTTGCCAACCGCTTCGCTAGAAGAGGTAAAAATCGCCCATGCCGTGTTGGTAAAAGTCCTGCGCCCCGATCGCTTCCCTGAAGATCGGATAAGGAGCGAAGTCCTCAGGAAGAGGGAAGAAATCGAATCGGCATATCTTAAGGTAAAGAGCTTCTTGGAATCCGGCGCAGAGGGCGGTGGTTTGCAAAAGAGAAAAACCGCACGGAAAAATGGCGGAAAAGAAGATAATGCGGCGCCCGTTCCGTCCATTTGCCTCCTTTGCCCCAAGACTTCGATCGCCCGTGAACCGCGCTACTCGATCTATTGCCCTTCCTGCGGGGTGCTAAATTATCTGGAAAATAGAACTGACTACTACAAGGGGAGTTGCGCGGAGTGCGGATCGCCCTTCCGGGTGGCGGCGCCGCTCGATTCGGTGATGCGAATAGGCGTCTATGGAGTATTTGTGGCGGCGCTATTGTCGCTTGGCGCCTTGATGTTTTTCGTCTACGGCGGCCAAAATTTGAACTCGCGCCACAGAAGGTTTCCCCTGCCTCAAGGAAACGTTTCGGGAAAGGTGAGTGTAAAAAAGTTCCCGCTGCCCCCGGCGTCTTTTCCCGTGGTAAAGCCTGCGCCACCGGCCCCCAAGGTTTTGCCGCAGGCGGCGCCGCCGCCTGAGACAGCGCCCGCGCCGCCTCCCCCCCAAGCCGCCCCCGGGCAGCAGCCGCCGCCGCCGCCGCAAAACCCCGGGCAAAAAACCGAAAATCTCGTTCCCAACCAGACGCCCGCCAAGTTTAACGAGAGAAACGACGAACTGATAAAGCGCGTATTGAAAGAAAAATCCTCAAGCCCGCGGGAGAAAACCGGCGGTCTCCTCGATATTCCTCTTCCGGCCTCAGCGGATGAGAACCGGTGAAAACCGCAGTCCCGGTGGGGGAGGGGCGGCAATCGCGTGAAGCCTCCGGGATAAAGCCCGAAAAAATGGTCGATATCGGAGGCCAGGATGCGCTCCAGCAGGTAAAGGAAGGGAAAATAGAGGCCATGTTCTAAAAAAAGTATACATCGATTTGTGACACAAAAGGAGAAGTGATGGAGCAACCGTTGGTTTTGGAGGAAAGATCGGGAAATATCTCGATTTTAAGGCTTAATCGCCCGGAAATGATGAATTCTCTTAATTTCGGTATTCTCATGGCGCTTTCGGAAAAGGTCCAAGCCCTTCAATGGGACCCGGATGTGCGGGTGATAATCATAACCGGGGCGGGGGAGAAAGCTTTCTGCGCGGGCGCCGACTTAAAGGAGCGGGCGACGATGCCCCAAGAGCAGGTGCGAAAATTTATTTTTACTCTCCGCGAGCTCTTTACCTTCATAGAGTACATGAATAAACCCGTAATCGGGGCGGTAAACGGGATCGCCCTGGGAGGGGGAACGGAGCTGGCCCTTGCCTGCGATATCCGCATCGCCTCTGAGAATGCGAGCATGGGGCTGACCGAAACCCGGCTGGCGATAATCCCCGGGGGGGGCGGCACCCAGAGGTTGCCACGGCTTATCGGACGCGCCAAGGCCAAGGAGTTGATCTTTACGGGCAGGCGGGTGGACGCCGCCGAAGCCCTCTCGATTGGCCTGGTAAACAAGGTGGTCCCGGGAGCTCGGCTAATCGAGGAGTGTCTGGAAATGGCCGCGATGATATGCGAGGCGGGCCCCGTTGCCATCACCCAGGCCAAGTACGCCATAAACCACGGCCTGGAAGTGGATCTGCGCTCCGGGCTGGCCATAGAATCCAATGCCTACTGGGTAACGATTCCAACCGAAGATCGCATCGAGGGGCTTACCGCCTTCAGGGAGAAAAGAAAACCGGTATACACGGGAAAGTAGGGGCCAGGCCTTGGAAGGGAAAGCAAAGAACGCCCCTTGCGCGTCCTTTTTGTCCGAGGGCGAGCTCCGTATCCTGGAGCATATCGAAGACGCCGTCCTGGTAGCTTCCAGGGACGGGACGGTGGTCTTTGCAAACGATGCGTGCCGCCCTTTCATGGGGACGTCCGCAGAGGAAATGATCGGGAAAAACCTCTCCGGGATCGAAGCCGATTCCTTGACCGTTAAGGCCATGGCCAATCGCACCGAGGTGGTAAACGTTAGAAAGTATGTGGAAGCGCTAAAGTGCGGGGTGATGTGTTCGGTGCTGCTCCTGCCCTCGCCCGATGATTTTTCCTGCGCCGTTACGATCGTAAACAGGGTCCGGCGAGAGGGCGCGCGGGAAGATTTCGAGACAAGGCGGCGCTACGTCGAGTCCTGCCTCGATGCCGGAATGGCCCGCTCAGTTGAGCTGCCCGCGCCCTTTTCTAAGCTCATAGGAGATTCCGGCCCCTTTCGGGCCGCGCTCTACATGGCCTACAAGGCGAGCCGGGCGGACTTCTCAGTGCTTGTAACCGGGGAGAGCGGCGTTGGAAAGGAACTGCTCGTCCGCGCAATTCACGAAGCGAGCAACCGCTGCTCCCACGAATTTGTAAGCATCAACTGCGCAGCCATTCCGGGCGCGCTTATCGAATCCGAACTTTTCGGCTACGCTTCGGGATCTTTTACCGGAGGCAGGCGGGAGGGCAAAAAGGGGCTCTTTGCTCTAAGTGACAAGGGCGCCATGTTTTTCGATGAAGTGGCCGATTTCGAACTGAGCACCCAGGCCAAGATCTTGCGGGTGCTCGAAGAAAAGGAATTTCGGCGGGTAGGGGACCAAAAGTGTATACCGGTTGATACGCGCATCCTTAGCGCAACCAACAAAGACCTTGGCAAAATGATGGCAGAGGGAAGGTTTCGAGAAGACCTCTACTACCGGCTAAACACCATGACCATTCATGTGCCTCCCCTGCGGGAGCGCAGTGGCGATATCGAGGCGCTGGCCCTCCATTTCCTCGCCGTCCTTTGCGCCCGGTACAAAAGGGAGGCGAAATTTGGCCGGGAAACGCTCGACATCTTTTTCGCCCATCCCTGGCCGGGAAACGCCAGGGAGCTAAGAAGCGTTGTAAGCTATGCGCTCAACATGGCCGATTCAAACGTGATCGAGCCCTCCGATCTGCCCCACTACCTGCTGCTCTCCGGGGGGACATCGGAGATGGACCGGCGCATTCCCCCCTCCGGGGGCGATCGGGAAAACTTTCGGCCGGGTTTTGTCTACAAAACCGCAATGGAGGCCTTCGAAAAAGATCTCATCGAGGCGATCCTCAAAAGATACCCCACCAGGACAAAGGCCATGGAGGCCCTTGGGCTGAGCCGCCGGGCCTTTTATCTAAAACTTAAAAAACACTGCCTGTTGTGACTTGCCAAGAGTCGGAAGTGTTTACAAAACGCACCCCCCCTCCTTATGTTTCCAAATGAAGGAGACCCGCAAGGGCCTTGAAGAACTCCGGAAGCGAAAATCCGATGAAGCCGATTTTGCCAAGTTCGTTTCCGAAGCTGATGCCTTCAAAGCCGTTACCCGCAAAATCATGAACCTGTCTTTTTCCGATAAGCAACGACTCCTCCGTGGTGTGGTTGACGGCCCGATTGTGGTCGGTCATTCCACACCGCGGCCCGGAAACCGAAGGTGCTCTGGAGGACATTATGTTTGAATCCCTTGGAGACCACACCGAATTTGAGAAGGTTTTCAACGGGGGATATTTCGTTGCATGGGATTGCGGAGCCGACTTATCTGTCGATACCATTGAAGCGCGATGGCAGATAGTTGGCAGGGTTGAGCCGGCAATAGCCGAAAACAGTGCAAGATCTGACCTCGGCCCCAGCAGGTAACGCATATTTTCATGGGCGTCCCCTATTTCCCGTATCATTCAGAGAGCATGAAGCTAATTTTGTCTGAACCATAACCACGGCGAACTCGATTTTGGACTGCTGCCTCGAAAATTCTTCCGGAAAGCGGCAATTAATGAACAGGACTGGCATTACTGAGATTTTCGGTTTATGGTAAATAGCAAGTGAAACTTTGAGTTGGAAAGGCCAAGGCGATGCAGTCACTGGATGATTTGGTTAGGAGGTTGCCTCCCGAGCGCAGGACTGAGGTGATGGACTTCGTCGAGTTTTTGCTGTCCAAGGCGGCCGGTAGGACTCGCCGGAAGATGTCTTGCGACTGGGCCGGCGGGCTTGAGGACATGCAAAAGGAATACACCTCGGTGGAGCTTCAGCTTCAGGCGAAGCGGTGGCGGACTGAAGATGAGATGCCTCGTTGACACCAACATATTTCTTGAAGTCCTGCTGAACCGGGAAAATGCCTGGCGCAAGCCAGGGCATTGCTTCAGAAGTCGGACATCCACGAGTTATTCATGTCCGACTTTTCGTTGCATTCAATTGTCCTGATTCTTTTACGCCGTAAGGCTTCCGAGTCGGCGATGCTTTTTCTGGCCGACACTGCACAGTCTGGTAGCGTCGACATCCTCCGAATCATGTCAGCTGATTTGACACAGGTCATTGCAGTGGCTCGGCGATACGCACTTGATTTTGACGATGCCTGTCAATACGTACTGGCCGTCGAACACGACCTCACGCTTGTAAGCTTTGACTCTGATTTCGATAGTACGCCGCATGGCCGTCAGTTACCCAGTGCGATCTAAACAAATCAACAACTCCGCGCCCGAGGGATACTACGTGACTGAGACCGCCGGGGTGCATGTTTAAACAAGCTTTCGGGCGCGTCATATTGACAATATGACATTTAACGATATATTTATCGAGAATTGAAAGGAGGTTTTCGATGATTATCGCGATAGACAAGCGGGGAAGCATCAACCTTCCGGCAGCGCTCCGCAAGGAACTTGGGCTTAAGAACGGAGATCACCTGGACCTTTCGGTCGAAGAGGGTGGCGTTATTATCCTCCAGCCTGTGGCAATCTATCCCACTGTCCGGCTGAGCGAACAAGGTCTTGAAAAACTCAAGGAAGCCCGAGAGAGTGGACTAAGCGAGATGCCTTCCTGGTTCGGGAAAGAGATGGAAGATGCCAAAGCTGATTCCAACCGAAAAATTTCTTGAAGATATCGAGGCATTCAAGTTTCAAAAGGAGACCTTCAAGAAGATAGCCAAGGCCCTGACCTTTCTGGAAGCCAATCCTCACCATCCGGGGCTAAACCTTGAACGCATCGTTAACGATCCCACAGCCTGGAGCGTCCGCGTGGACAGGCGCTACCGGATTTCCTTCGATCCGGATAAGCTCCTCGACTCCGGGGCTCCGGACTGGTCCGGCAATATCGCTCTTTTGCGCATCCTGTCACACGACGACCTTTATAAACGACCGCGTTAGATTGCGGAACGTCCCTCCGACCCCTCCCGCAAGGTTCCGGATCACGTAGTATCCCTCTGTATTGTTCCCGTTTGCAAAAAAGCCTGCTGTTGGTTAAGGTGGCTAGAAGAAGGGCGATGGGAGGGGTTATATTTTATTGAGATGATTTGCGATATTGCCGCCGATTTTAATGCTCGATTGGCTCAGTTCACAACGAGGTGCGAAAGGAAAAGTCCCATGGTTGAGGAAACCCGCAAGATCGTCGAAAAGGCGCTAAAAATGCCGGCGAGAGAACGGGCAGAAATAGCGCAACGGCTTTTGGAAAGTTTGGACCGTCAAAGGGATATTGATGTGGAATCTGCTTGGCAATCTGAGGTCGAAAGACGTATTTCTGAACTGGACAGTGGTCAGGTTGCGTGTATTCCTTGGGAGGAAGTACGAGAGCGGCTCATGAGGAGTTCGATTGAGGCGGGTTGAATTCCATCCGGAGGCGTACCGCGAGGCTGAGGAAGCTCGTTCCTGGTATGAAAAAAATTTGCCCGGACTGGGAATGGCCTTCATTGATGAAGTCCAGATGGCCGTCAATTCTATCATTGACAATCCTGACATGTGGCCGCCGTTCGGATATGGAACTCGACGCTTTTTCCTGAGGCGATTCCCCTTTTCTGTTGTCTACCGACATGACGCAACGAAGATTCAAATTGTTGCAGTCGCCCATCAGCGTAGAAGGCCCGGTTACTGGAAGGAAAGATGATCTGAACTGGCCCGAATTGGGAGGTTCGGCCGACGCCAACATGCCCCTGATGGACACTACGTGACTGAGACCACCGGGGATGCCCCGGGCGCCCGTTTCCACACTCCACCCCCGGGGGGGGATACTCCGTGATCCTGGACCATGTGGGAGGGGGCGGACTGGCCATTCCGCACCGGCGCTTCAGGTTCAGGTCGTCTGTTTCCGTGAGATTTAGCATTTTTTATCGAGTTTCCTCGAAAACGAACTTGGGATCGGCCAAGGCTTGTTCCGGTTTTTGGTAAACGTGATCCGGGTAGCGATCGTTGGCGTTAAGTGTGTCCGGATCATCAAAAGAGGCCAATCTACCGAAAAGGAATTTGAATCGTTACTTTGACAAAGCCTGACTTGACAGTGTCGAGTTGCCCGCGCCCTTTGCTAAGCTCATTTGAAAAAGAGCTAATCGAGGCTAAAGCTTAAAAAACACGGCCTGTTGTGACCGGCGAAAGGTCGGAAGTGTTTACAAAACGGAACATCCCCTCCGTTTGTTTCCTTTTGTATACACCATGTAAGCAGCTCTTCTTCTTTTCTTCGCTCCTTTTTCCTTCGCGTCTTCGCGGCTTCGCGCGAAATATCTCTTTTAATGAGGCTCACGCCGGGGGGCTTGCTCTGCCACGCGAAGCTGGAACGATTCTTGCCTAAGCCTACACTCGTTTGGCAAACTCAGGTTCTTTTGGTCCCGGAAATTCTTCCAAAAAAAGTGGCGCAAAGCCCATGACGGATACAGTTGAACTAATAGAGATCGGGCCAAGGGAGGGGCTGCAGTACCACCCCGAGTATATCCCTGCCCAAAAAAAGATCGCCCTGGCAAACATGCTCTTTGACTGCGGTTTTCGAAAAGTTGAGGTGACCTCCTTTGTGCATCCGAAGGTCGCCCCGCAAATGAAAGACGCGGTGGAGGTGCTCTTGGCTATAGGCCCCGGCGGATCGCAAAGGATCAGGCAGGTGCTTGTTCCAAACGAGACGGGATGCCGCAGCGCGATCGCCTGCAAATCCGATGAAATAGCGGTGTGGATCTTTTTGTCCGATCGTCTGAGCTATTCCACGCTAAACCGCAGCGTTGCCGAGACCCTCAAACGGATCAGCACGATTTGCGAGATCGCAGGCGAAAACGCGGTAAAGACCAATGCGTACCTGGGGGCGGCCTTTGGCTATCCGGGAGAAGACGCAGGCCATTATGAGAACTTGCGCGCGATGGTCGCCAAGCTCGTTCAGTTGGGCTGCCGGCGGGTGTGTCTAAACGACGAACTCGCGATGGCAAACCCGGTAACCGTTGGCGACCATCTTCGGGCATGCCTGGCCGAGGTCGATGCGGGATACCTTGCGGCTCACTTCTACGACAACCGGGGGATGGGGCTTGCAAACGTTTTTGCCGCCTTTGAATCGGGGGTGCGCGTCTTTAAGTCGAGTCTTGGCGGAGCGGGGCGCCACGGCTACCTTCGATCGGTCATTTCGCCGGATTTTCCAGGTCGTCGCGATCCGCACGGCCTGGCCACCGAAGACATCGTCTATGGTTTCGAGGAGATGGGGATTGCGACCGGGATAGACATCGATCGGCTGATCGGGTGCGGACGGTTTCTCGAAAAACTTCTGGGAACCAGGCTGCACAGCCGGGTGGTTGAAAGCGGACTTTGCGGCAAAACGCTTGAGCTGGCAAAAGCGTCTTTAAAAACATCGGAAGGCCGAGGACGTGGCGGCGTCGCGTGAGCGCGCTTTATTGATAAAGAAGCCTGGGGGAGGGCTTGCCATGGAAGAGGATGTGCGGGAACATCGCCTGAAATATTGGGAAGAGCAGGACGAAAAAGTTTTCGAGCGGCGAAAAGAGGCCTTCGATATCGGGGGCGAAAAGCAGATCGCGCGGCTTATCCGGCAGGGCAAAAAAACGATGCGCGATCTCATCGGGATGCTAATAGATCCGGGAAGCGAGTTCTTCGAGCTTGGGCTGGATGCGGGCTATAACATCGGCGACATTTCGCTCTACGGGGGAGACCTCTACAGATCGGAAAAAAGGGCCCACATCCCCGGAGGAGGTGTTGTGACCGGGATCGGCGTGGTTCAGGGAAAAGATTGCATGATTTTTGCCAACGAAAACCGCCTCGCCGCCGGAAGTTATTTTCCGATAACCTTAAAAAAGCACATGAGGGCCCAGGCGATAGCCGAGCGGCTAAGGCTTCCCTGCATCTACATCGCGGACTCGGGGGGCGTGAACCTGCCGCTGCAACTGGGCTGTTTTGCAGATGACGGCCATTTCGGCACGATGTTCTACAACATGTGCCGCATGTCCTCGCAGGGCATAAAACAGTACACCCTGTCGACTGGGGGAAACACTGCGGGCGGCGCCTATATCGTCTATCTGGCCTCGGAATCGATTATGATCGAAAATCTCGCCTTCGCTTTCCTGGCGGGGCCTCCGATGGTAAAATCGGCCATAGGGGAAACGGTTACCGCAGAAGATCTCGGAGGCGCCTATGTGCACGCGCAGCACTCGGGCGGGTGCGACCACCTGGTGAAATCCCAGGAAGAAGGCATCCGGAAGCTTCGAGACATCATGGAGTTTGAACCCTCCCAGCCGCTTTGCTGCGAGAGGCGAGATTCCCGGGAGCCACGGTTTGACTGCCGGGACATGATGCGCTCTACTCCCGTTAGCACCTACAGCGCCATCCCCGTAATGGACACCATAAAAAGTGTTGCCGACGACTCCTATTTCCATGAATACAAGCCCTTGTACGGCCTTGCAAGGGGCCGCTCCATCGTGTGCGGCAAGATGTGGCTAAAGGGGATGCCGGTAGGGGTTGTGGCCTCCAACGAGTCCGGCATCATCTATGCCGAGTCGGCCCAGAAGGGTTGCGAGTGGATGATCCGGTGCGGCAACTCGAAGCTCCCCGTGATTTTTTTGCAAGGATCTCCGGGATACATGGTCGGAAAGCAGGAGGAATGGGCCGGGATCGGAAAATACGGGGCGGACATGGTGCGTGCCTGCAGCGCCTTAAATGTTCCCAAAATCCAACTGGTGATCGGCCCGGACCACGGGGCGGCAAACTACGGGATGTGCGGAAGGGCTTTTAAGCCGGTTTTTTGCTTTACCACGATGAGAGGCCGAACGACAGTGATGTCGGGAAAGACCGCGGGGTTTGTCATGGAAACCCTTCGCAGGAAGAACATGGCCGATCGAGGCGAGATGGTCGATGAGAAGGAAATGGCGGCATTTCGCCAGATGATGATCGAGCGCTACGATGCCGAAGGGCACCCCTTCCTTACGGGATCTCTTTTGTTTCATGACGGAATCATCGCTTTTAAGGAGATGCGCGAAAAACTCGCAAGGGCCCTTGAGCTTTGCTACCGCGTACCGATCGAAAAATCCGACTGGGGAGATCTAAAGGTTTAAAATATTCCAATCAAGGAGGCCTTGGACCATGACCGAATACGACTTGTGGAAGATATTTCCACGAATGCCAAAGAAGGTGACCATAGGAGATATAACCGTTCGGGACGGCTTCCAGCACGAAGAAAAATTCATCTCGACCAACGCCAAGATTTTCTATGCGCAGGAGATGATCCTTGCGGGGGCAAAGGAGATCGAGGTGACAAATCTGGGGAGCCCCGAGGGGATCCCGCAGTTTAGAGACGCCGAGCTGGTCTTGGGCGCTCTTCGGAGCGAGGCTTTTAGAAAACGGTGTGAAAGAAAGGGGATCGATCCGGGGGCGGTTGTCATGACGGCCGTTACCATCCGGGAGGCGGCGGTCGACAGGGCGATCGAGCTAAAGAAAAGAGGCATTGGTCCGGACCGGGTCCTCATGATGGTCTCAACAGACCCCGAGCACCATTTCGCAAATTCGGGGACGACCCTTTCCCAGTATTGGAGGGAGGCCGAGCGGTGCATAAAAAAGGCGGCCGATGCGGGGCTAAGGATGTGCGGAACGGTCAGCACGATCTGGGGGAGCCCGATCACGGGAGCTACAAGGCTAGAAGATGCCGTCGAGTTTACGAAGCGGTTTTTGTCGATAGGCGCCTGTGACATAGAGCACGCCGACCACGACGGGTCGGCCTCAGCGGCCCGGGTGTACCGCTATTTTTCTATGATTCTAGATGCCATGCCCGATCCCGAAGCGCATCTGTGTCATCTCCACGAGACCAAACGGGTGGCCTCGGCATCGATTCTTGCAGCCCTCCAGGCCGGCATACACCGCTTTGAGGGAACCCTTGGCGGTTTGGGCGGCCAGCCCGCAAATTTTTTAGACGACTGCCCGGTAAAGGGAACCGGTGAATATTATTATAAAGATGCCAGGTATGTCGGGCTCGTCACCCTCGAAGACCTTGTGGTGATGATCGATGAACTGGGGATCGAACACGGCTACGATGTGGATCGTGTGCTGTGGCTGGGAGCGAAGATGGAAAAAACGATCGGGAGACGGCTGCGCTCGGAAGCGGTGTGTAACGGGCGCACCGTAAAAGATGGCCACCGGGAATACGCCCGGCCGGGCCTTTTGACGCTCATCGAGAAACTGGGCGAAAAACCCGGGTGTCTTGTGCCTCCGGAATGGAGTGATGCGGCCGTTTTGCCTGAAAAGTGGGGGCCGGTTGCGTGGAAAAAGGGTTGAAAATTTGGAGAACGTAGGGCGCGAGGCGAAAAGCCGCAAAAGGTTACGATGACTTCAGGAGGGCGACATGATTGAAGATATCACCTCCGCTGGGACCAAAAGAAAGCCGCTCTGGGTCCCGTCGGCCGAGTGGAAAAGCCGGGCCAACGTGACCCGTTTCATCCAATTTGTCAACCGACTCCATGGTCTTTCTATCGAGGGCTATGGCGACCTCCACCGGTGGTCGGTCGAAAGGATTCCCGATTTTTGGGCCGCGGTCTGGGACTTTGTCGAAATACGAGCCTCGCGAAAATACGATGAGGTCTGCGATCTCTCACGGTTTCCCGGAGCCAACTGGTTTCCCGGAGCAAAACTAAATTTTGCGCAAAATCTTTTGCGATTTCGAGACGACCATCCGGCCTTTATCTTTCGGGGCGAAAGGAATAAATCCGCATCCCTTACCTACGGCGAACTCTACGACTCTGTGGCGCGCCTTGCCAAAGAGCTTCGCTCCATGGGGGTGGCGGCAGGCGACCGGGTTGCGGCCTACATGCCAAACCTTATGGAAACGGCTGTCGCGATGCTTGCGACAACGAGCATCGGGGCGGTCTGGGCCTCGTGTGGGGCCGAACTGGGAGCTGCGGCCGTAATTGACCGGCTGGGCCAGATTGGCCCGAAGGTGCTTTTCACCGTCGATGGCCAGCTCTACAAGGGAAAGGAAATAGATCTCCTCCCCAATGTCGAAAGAATCGCTAACGAGATCCCTTCGATCGAAAAAATAGTCGTTACCCCGTATGTGAAAGAAAACCCCGACATTTCCAGGCTAAATAAAGCGGTGCTTCTGTCGGATTTTATGGCCGAAAAAGCTTCGGAAATCGAATTTGAGCAGGTTGGCCTCGACCACCCGGTCTACATCATGTTTTCCTCGGGTACGACCGGAAAGCCCAAATGCATGGTCCAGGGGCCGGGGGTTCTCGTAAACCAGTTAAAAGAACTGATTATCCACACGGACTTAAAGCGGTCGGACAGGATTTTCTACATCACCTCGCCCAGTTGGATGATGTGGAACTGGCTGATCGGCTCCCTTGGGGCGGGTGCGTCGATCGTTCTCTATGAGGGAAACCCCAATTATCCGGACCCCGGGGCCATGTGGCGGCTTGCCCAAGACGAAAGGATAACGATCTTTGGCTGCAGCGCGAGCTATTTGAACTTTCTTAAAAGCTCCGGGGTACGACCCGGAAAGGCCTTCGATCTCACATCCCTTAGGGCCATGTCACAAACCGGCTCCCCCCTTTCGGTCGAAGGGTTCCAATATGTTTACGCGGAAATTAAGCAGGACATGCACTTTAACTCCATTTCCGGGGGGACAGACATTAACGGCTGCTTCGGGATCGGCACGCCCATCCAGCCGGTCTATGCCGGAGAACTGCAGGGGCCGGGCCTGGGGATGAAGATCAAGGCCTATGACGAATCGGGGGCGCCCGTTACGGATAAGGAAGGCGAGCTTGTCTGCGAGGCCCCCTCGCCCTCCATGCCCCTCTATTTTTGGAACGATCCCGATTTTTCGAGGTACAAAAGCGCCTATTTCGACCTCTACCCGGCGGTGTGGCGCCACGGCGACTGGATTATCGTCCACGGGGATTCGGGGGGCATAACATTTCTCGGGCGCTCGGACTTTACGCTTAAGCCCTCCGGGGTGCGCATCGGACCAGCGGAAATCTACAATGTCGTGGAAAGCATCGAGGGCATAGCCGACAGCATGGCGATCGGCCAGGACTTTGGGGGCGAGCAGCGGATAATCCTTTTTGTCCGGATGGCCGAAGGCTTTGAGCTCTCCGGCGAGCTAAAAGACAGGATCAACCAGTCGCTTCGAAGGCTTGCTTCCCCCCGCCACGTTCCGGCTCTTATCGTCTCTGTCCCCGACATCCCCTATACTTTCAGCATGAAAAAGGTCGAGAGCTCGGTTGCAAACATTTTCAACGGAAGGCCCGTTACCAATAAAGACGCGCTAAACAACCCCGAATCCCTGAACTTCTACGAACAGCTCGCGCAGGAACTTCGTAAGTCGTAACGGCTTTGCCCAAAACCTTACAGATAAGGATTTTCGGGAGGCACGGCATGGATTTTCAACTATCCGACGAACAACGCATGATAAAGGAGACGGTCTACAAGTGGACTGTAAACGAGCTGGGTCCGCTTCAGGAAAAAATAGACGCCGAGGACTGGTTTCCTCCCGACTTCTTTAGCCGTTGCGCCCAAATCGGGATTCTTGGAATCACCATAGACGAAAAATACGGCGGCCTTGGCGGTGACGTGCTCATGCAGACCCTGGCCGTGGAGCAGATGAGCCGTATCTGCCCGGCTCTTGGCATGACCTACGCCGCCCACTCAAACCTGTGCGCCAATAACATTTGCAAGAACGCAAACGAATATCTCAAAAATAAATATCTCCCGCCGATGGTTGCCGGGGAAAAAATCGGCGCCATGGGTCTAACCGAGCCAAACGCGGGCTCGGACGCCATGAGCCTTCGCACTCGGGCCGTAAGGCGCAAAGACAGGTATATCCTGAACGGGTCGAAGATGTTTATTACCAACGGCCCCATAGCCGACATCCTGCTGGTCTACGCCAAGACCTCCCCGGAGATGGGCGCAAAGGGCATAAGCGCTTTCATCGTGGAAAAGGACTTCCCCGGATTCTCGGTAGCAAGAAAGCTTGGGAAATGCGGCATGCGCGGCTCCCCCACCGGCGAGCTGATCTTTGAGGACTGTGAGGTGCCGGTTGAAAATCTCGTGGGGCAGGAAAATAACGGGGTAAACGTTATGACCGGCGGACTCGACATCGAGCGGATAATCCTTGCCGGTGGCTCGGTTGGCATGGCTGAGCAGGCCCTTGAATACTCGATTGGCTACTCGGTTGAGCGCGAGCAGTTCGGACGGCCGATCGCACGGTTTGAGATGATCCAGCAAAAGCTTGCCGACATGTACGCCCGAACGGAAGCCTCCCGGCTGCTGGTTTACCGGGCGGCCGATTGCGCCGAAAGAGCCGCGAGGGGCGGGAAGGGCACCGAGCTGACACGGGTTGCCGCCGCGGCGATTCTTTTTGCCGCAGAAGCCGCCACCTGGGTCTGCGACCAGGCCATCCAAATACATGGCGGCTATGGATACTGCCTCGAATTTCCCGTCCAAAAACTCTGGCGGGACGCCAAACTCTACGAAATAGGCGCGGGGACAAGCGAGATTAGGCGCATGATTATCGCCCGGGAGCTTACCGCGGAAGCCTTTGCCAAAAGGGGGGAGCGCCACGGCATGGCGTCCTTTTTGGGGAGCGCGACCGCTCAAAGCGTCTGATACCCGCGTGCGTTCCCGGGATTTGCCCGATGGGTTGCGCCTGCGCTCCACCCCTCCTGCGGCCGGTAGCCATTGCAGGATGGGTGAAACCCATCTTTTCCAGGTTTCATCCTCGTTCAAACCGCGTCCGAGGACGTGGCGGCGTGGCTTGAACGCAACTTCATATGAGTTGTGCGGGGTAAAAGACCCGCCCTTTCCCCGGCTACGTCACAATGGGCCGTTATAAAAGCGGGGGTGTAATTCAAACTGATACGCGGTTTTTTGCCGCTGGCGGAATTATTTTGCGCGTCAAAACAATTAGCCGGACATTCTCGGCAAGATAGACTAGGTCATCATGGGAAACCATAAGGAAAGGGAGGCCCCCCATGAGTGATCCAAAGAAGAGTCTTGATGAGCGGA
>JARLHO010000132.1 GCA_031292215.1 Syntrophobacteraceae bacterium
AAGGGGCTTGGGATTTATTTTTTTCGGTGGCGAGGGGGGGTGGGGGGGTGGGGGTTAAATCTTCCGACCCCTGGGGGTCTTTTATTTTCCCCCCCTCCCCCCTGCACCCAAAAAAACACCCCCCGGAGAAGTAAACCCGGGACGCGCATAGAGGATCTGTGGGACGCCAAAGAGGAAAGGGAAATGATGTCGATCCGACCGGATAGGTCGGGAATCTAAACTCAGGTGGGGGAATTTTGGGCCATCGAGACGGGGGAATTTTCAGTTGTCATTACGACCCCCTCCACCGGCAACCCCCAATTTTGGGGCTGGACCAAGACAACGGGAAGTCGGCGGAAAGACCAGAGGGGTCTATCCCGGGACAAATAGGACTTCAGCTATTTTAAAGACCAATCCCAAAAACTGGTTTAGGAGGTGGGCCAAATGAAAGTATCAAAGTGGGCCAAATCAAGTTGACGAAACCACCTTTAGCAAGTGGCTAATACGGTCAAGGCGCGAGACCAAAAGAACAGCACCGGACCAGTCAAGCATGTCTCCAGGCCGGGACGTGCAGTCTTGCAACACTCAGCAGATATTCCATAATACCTTGGCGTCCGGATTCGGTGAGCACCTCTTTTTTGGAGAACCAGGTTTTCATAGTCTGTAAAAACTTGAGCGTAGTAGATCGAGATGATGCATCTGGTAGTAAAGATACTCGATATCCACCGGAAAATATTAACGTAGATTCCTTTATCGAGTAAATTTACCGCATACAGGCTGATTATTCGGCAGTGGAGAAGAGCCTCGACGGCGGTCAAGAAAACCCACGTTTCTTTAACTAAAAGCGGTTTGCCCTGCGAGGGAAAGGCGCTCGAAAACTTTGCGATGGACTGGGAGAGGGGATTTATGCAAAGCGACATTCCCCCAGTCCTCTTGGTTAGGCGGGGTGTGTTTCCCGGTCTAAGTCAAGCGGCTGTGACCTTTAAATACGCCTGTTGTCGTGACCGTGGTTTCGGCTTAATGGTGATCTTAACATCGCGATCCAGTAGATTTAGGAAATGGAATAGACGTTCCATGGAAAAGCCGGACAATTTTCCTCGTGTCAGGGCTGAGACCTTCGGCTGGTCGATGCCGAGGAGTTCGGCGGCCTCGGCCTGCGTCAATTGGCGTTGGGTAATTATATTGAGAATCTGGCGAGTAAGCTCAGCCTTGGCGAGACGCTCTTCGGCATCGGGTAGATCCATGTCGGCAAATACATTGTCACTTCCGTTATATATTTCTTTGTCGTCATTCATTGCGTTTATCCCCCTTGCGTTGTTGCATTTCTTCGACCACTTTCAGACGGGCTTTAACTTTCTCTATCTCTTCCTTCGGCGCAGTGGAGGTCCCATGCGTTGATTTCTTCCGGAAAACGTGCAGAATGTAGACTGCATCGTCAAACTTTACGGTATAGACAGCACGATATGAGTCAGAGCTAAAATCTTCAACAATCTCAACCACTCCTGCGCCAGAAAATCCCTTCAACGGCTTGGCGTCGGGATGTTTGTCGCCGAGTTGGGCAAGATAAAGGGCAAAGACGAAAATATCCTGCACGCTTTCCGGCATGGCCTTCATGTCTTTCCGGCTGCTGCCCACCCATTTAACAGGTTTTAAGGATTTGGCCAACATGGAGCATAATATGCCAATTCTGGCATGTTTTCGCAAGAGTAATATCACAATAAAACAAAGGAAATCCGTGTCGATTTTACAAGGCAGGCTATGCTCCAAACCGGCGCCGTTGTCGCCGGGGGGGGGCGCCAATCATTAGCAATGCTGTGGAAATGCAAAAGTGGCGGGGAAGGAGTGGTTACTGCGTACAGAGAAGGGGAGGCATGCAAAACCGGGGAGGCGCTAAGAACCGATTATGTCCTCAGTGGGTGAGGCGGCGCAGGATAAATATTATTGCAACCTGCTTGTCAAAAAATCCCCCGGTTTGCGTGCTTTCCCTTAAATCGATGCGAAAGGCGCGCGGCCCGGTCTAACCACAGCAGGAAGACGAGCATCCGCCGCCACAACCGCCCCCGCCCCCCACAGTCACCTCGGATGTCAACTGGAAACCGGAACCCATGCTGCCGGAAACATAATCGACGGTTATGTCCCGGGTCTGCTGGTGCAGCTCTTTATCCACCAGGATTGTGAAGCCGTCTACATCATATACGTCATCCGAGTCTTTGGGCTCATCCAGAACCATCGCCAGTGAGGGACCCGAACACCCGCCCGCGTGGAGAAAAACTCGAATCGGAGTTATCTCTTTTTCCTTGAAGTAATCTTTTAGAACAATTTGCGCTTTTTCAGATATGGTAATCATTTAAGTCCATCTCCTTTTGGTCGCGTTGATATTTAAAACGGGCATGGCCCCGCAGCAGAAATTATTCATGCGATTTGGTTTGAACTCCACGAACCGATCCGCTCCCACCGCCGCAGAGTCTACCGGGGCTTCTCCAAGCAGGCTTTGGCGATGCGTTTGAGTTCCCGGTCATGTTTACTCAAAAGCGCTGCTTTAGCCATAGCCGACAAACTGTTGCAGGAGTGAACTCCTTTGGAAAATTTCGAGACGCGGAGGAAGAAATAACCGAACGATTCCTATTTGTCAAATCGAAAATGTCTATAGGAATAGCAGGAGCCATCCGAGTTTGATGGTCCCTCTGTTTGCATTTGCCGTCCCGCCCGGGATGGCACGCTTTGAGGTCGTCAAGCAGCGTGGGCGCCTGAGTCTCAGCCAGTCAGATGAGCAGCCCGCCGGAAGTCTGGGCATCCTCCCGGGATATCCAGGGGCATGGGATCGATTGGTTCCTGCATGGGCGACGCGAGGACGCCGTTTATATTTATGGTCAGGCTCGAATCGACGCAGGCTACACTGCTGAATACAAAAAATAACGGGCAAAGACCTATATAAGCCCAGCCGCCCCCTCCGGGGATGCGGTTTGAACGAGGATGAAACTTGGAGTTTCATAAGAGAGAGCGGCGGGAGAGTAAATCCCCCCGGCCCTCCTTTGCAAAAAAGGGGGATGATTGAGCCTTGCCCCTCCATGCGCGTCATTATTAGCGGCCCGTCATTGCAAAAGGAAATAGCCATAAAATTGAACCCTTGGCGGCAGGCGGCGCGGACTGCCGTCCGTGATGCCGCAGGCGCAGCCAGTCGGGCAGGTCGGGGCTTGGCAACCCGTCTGCGGCGACAGGCCGCTGAAGTTTCATAAGAGGGATGAGCGAAGAGGCATTGTCAGATCGCGCGATGTGCTGTTTTTATCGTCAACTTATCTCAAGGACACAGCCCCTCGCCCTTGGCGGAAGCCAGCAGTTTGCGATCAAAAGTAAGAAAAAAGTAATTCCGGGGACATGGATCTTATCCGCGAGCGGTTATAGCGAGCCGAAGGCCTTTATACGGGCAAGAACTAAGGAGGGCCGGACATGGCAACGGATCACGAAAAAAGCAGCGGCAATGTGTTTGCTGATCTCGGCTTTCTCAACTCGGAGCAAGAGCTTGTCAAAGCCAAGCCGGCGGTTCAGATTTTTCGGCTTCTAACGGATCGGGGAATAACTCAAACCGAAGCCGCGAAACTGCTCGGCACAACGCAGGCGCAAGTCTCCGCGCTAATGCGCTGCCGTCCGGTGTCCGTGTCTGTGGGGCGTTTGATGGATTTTCTAACGATCCTTGGCCAACACGTGGAAGTCTCTGTTAAACCGGCTTCAAACCGCAGCGGGGCGGAGCAAGGGCATATGTCCGTTACGGTGCAGCCGGCTTAGAAAGATCACCCTCAAACACCCGAGCGCACGCGAGATTTAGAAACTGACTGAGGCCGCCAAGGGCGGCCGCAACGAGGCGCTGGGCCACAGCCCCTCAAGACAAAATCGCGCCGATGGCAACCGTAATGTTCATTCCTCCGTGGCGGATGTTCCACAGCCGCATGCGGCCTGCGCCCAACGCGGCTGCTTCAAGCCTTGATTTGGCCAGGACCGCGTATCGCCAGCCCTTGAAATGGAGTCTTAGATGGGCGCCGATTCTTTCGTAGAGGCCCGCTCCCTCGGAAGCAAACCGCACGCCGTAGGGCGGGTTCAAAACCACCACGCCTTTTCTTAACCCCTCTTTTCCCGGGATGAAATCGAAAAAGTCCATGCTTTTCCAATCGATGTCGGCCCCGGTCCCCGCGCGTTCCGAATTTTGCCGCGATACTTCGATCGCCTCCGGCTCGATGTCGATTCCAACGATCGGCTGCACCGCCCTTGCAAGGGAAGTCTCCCGGGCCTTTCGCCTGAGATATTCCCAGCTCTTTTCCTGGTAAGAAGGCCACTTTTGAAACAAAAAATTCCGGCCAAGCCCCGGAGCGATTCGCCGCGACATAAGAGCCGCCTCTATCGGGAAAGCGCCCGAACCGCACATGCCGTCAACCAGGGGGTCGTCCGGCTTCCACCCGGCCTTTAGCAAAATGGCGGCCGCAAGGGTCTCGCGCACGGGAGCGCCCGTATGGCGGAGACGATAGCCTCTTTGGTGCAGGTGCGCGCCCGACATATCCAGGCTGATCAGGCAGTGATTGTCGATTAGCCGGACGAGGATTTTTTGCCGAAACTCCGGGCTGGCCGCATCCTGCTCGCTCTCAACCCCGCGCGCTTCTGCCGAATGAAAAGAAACTTTTTGCCCCAGGCGCTTTTCGATCCCCTGGCCGATAACCTCGATCACGCTGCCTTCGTTACTTACCCGCGAATACTCCACGCGGGCCTGGAGATCGATCGGTATCTCCGGGTTAAGCCACAGCTCCCACGGGACCCGGGAAGCTTTATAAAAGAGCTCTTCGGCAATACCCGCTCGAAAGGTGCAAACCCTGCACAGCACCCGGCTCGCTGTCCGCAGCCAAAGGTTGCAGGCGTAGGCGTCCTTTAGCCTCCCGGTAAATTCGGGTCCCGCTTCACTGAGTTCCGGCTCCGAAAGACCCAACTCCTTAGCTTCCTCAAGACATATCCGCGCAAGCTCCGGAGGAGCTGTTATCGCAAACCGGTGCTCCGGGCCCGTTATCCGGGTCTTCAGACGGCGGCTCAAAGCCCCGCCGAAGGTTTTACAATCGCTTTCCATTAACTATCCCTTTTTCCATTCCGATTCCCTTTGCGAAGGCAAAGGCAAAAAAAACAAAAGTGAAAATCCCTAAAGTGAAAATCCCAAAAAAATAACAACCCCCCCGAGGCTCTTCGAGGCTTGTACTTTGCCTTTTATCTTTTCGAGGCCCCCCAACCTGGTGGACTGATTATGAGAACTCGAATATGCTATAAACTGCGATAAACGAATGGAACTTTTCCCCTTAGGAGATGTCGAAAAAATCGATGAAAGACCGACCAGCTCTTGTCTACGCCGACGCCGAAGGCAACATTTCCGACTGGCCCGCCCTGGAAATGGCAGGGGCAGGCGCGGGCGAATGGATTCGTCCCCATTTTTCCGAACTAATTGAGCTCCCCGAAGGCTCCGAACTGTTCCTTCTGCCCGAGCGGTTGCCCGTTGGCTATAATGGCTCGCAACGCCGGTTTGAAACCTTGGCCGCCGACCCCTTCGACCCGGCCAAATCGGTATGCGCCGTGGCCGCTTTCATTTCTCCGGCCTATACCCATCTCCTCTCACCCGCATACAGGACAAAGGAAGGCGCCCCCATTTTGCCCCTTTTCGCCTACACCTCGGTTGGCTGGGCAAACGGCGGCTTTGTGGTCCCGGCGGTAAGAATCGATAGCGACCGGCGGCAGGATTTTTGTAATTTCGACCTAAAACTCATCGAGCGAAACGCCCGCAAGCGCATGAGAGCCGAAAGTAAAAACCGGCTCCTGCAGCACCTGGGCAAATGCGCACTTACTTACGGCTGTCCTGCTGCCAAAAATCTTTTTATGAACCGCTGGGAAGCCCCTCTCCCCACTTCTCCGGAATGCAACGCGCGATGCATCGGATGCATCAGCCGCCAGGAAGGGACAGGCCTTAGCGCAACCCAGGAGCGCATCGGATTCGTTCCCTCCCCCGAAGAGATTAGCGGTGTTGCAATCCCTCACCTCCAAAAGGCGCCACGGGCTGTCGTAAGCTTCGGGCAGGGGTGCGAAGGCGAACCGCTTCTCCAGGCCCAAACACTTGAAGCTTCCATCCGGATGATACGCAAAGCCACCGGCAAAGGGACGATAAACCTAAATACCAACGGAAGTATTCCGGAAGCCGTCGAAAAGCTTTGCCGCGCGGGCCTTCAGAGCATCCGCGTGAGCATGAACAGCGCGCGCCCCCAATACTACGAAAAGTACTTTCGCCCCAAAGGATTTAGCTTCGACGAGGCCCGCCGCTCCCTTTCCGTAGTAAAAGCCAATGGCGGTTTTGCATCGATTAACTATTTTGTCCTCCCCGGCTTTACTGATCAAAAGAGCGAGTGGCTCTCCCTAAAAAAGCTGATATCCGAAACCCGTCTCGATCTGATTCAGATGCGCAACCTAAACATTGACCCGGAATGGTATCTGGACATTCTAAAGCCCGATCTGCGCGAAAAAAAGCTCGGGGCGGGGCGCCTCATAGCGATGATCCGCGAAGAATTCCCCAGTCTTAGACTTGGCTACTTCAACCCTTCGGTGGAATGAAAACAATAACATTTGCCTGTTCGCCCCGCCCCCCCTGCCTTGAGCATCCCGCGCCGCGTGCTTAGTTTGCAACTAATTTGGCTTGCCGCCGGCCGATGCCGCAAAATAATCGCCAAAACGCCAGAAACATACAAGGAGAAGAATCATCATGGCCCTGACACTTCCCGACCTGCCCTATCCGCAAAACGCGCTCGAACCGCATATTAGCGCTCGAACCCTTGAGTTTCATCACGGAAAGCACCACAAAGCCTATGTGGACAACGCAAACAAACTTCTCACCGGGACCGGCCTGGAAAAAGAGACGCCGGAGAAAATCATAAAAGAAGTCGCCGCGGACGCCTCCAGGATCGGAATATTCAATAACGTGGCCCAGGCATGGAACCACTCCTTTTTTTGGAATTGCCTGAAAGCCGGCGGAGGCGGTCGCCCCACGGGACAAGTGGCCAAGCGGATCGATGCCGATTTCGGAAGTTATGAAAAATTTGCCGAAGACCTCAAAAATGCGGGCATCACTCAGTTTGGAAGCGGCTGGGCCTGGCTGGTGCTAAAAGACAACAGGCTCGAGGTGATGAAAACGGCAAACGCCGATACCCCGCTCGCCCACGGCTTGAAACCTGTGCTTGCCATCGACGTCTGGGAACATGCATACTACCTCGATTACCAGAACAGAAGACCCGATTTTCTGCAGGCGGTTATCGACAAGCTGATCGACTGGAATTTTGTGAATTCGCGCATGGCCTAGGTCTGCGCCGCTGCGGGACCTAAAATTAAAGGGCGGGCAAAAAACGCCCGCCCTAAATATCTCGCTATCCCGCGCGCAAGGTCAATTGGGGTAGACGTTTCCCGTTTCCAGGATGCACCACCCGTTTTTGGTCTTGCCAAGAAGCAGGTTGACCTGCCAACCCTTGCGGCAGTGGTCGGTTATCTCTTTGGGTACGCGCACCTCGACTATCCCGGAGGTCGCCATGCCCGACAGGATCAATATCCCGGGGTGAATCTGGTCGATTACGAAGTAGTCGTCCAACTCGGCCGTCCAGTACCGGGGAGCGTGGCTCTGGGCATATTCGTATATCAGTCGTGCGAGCCGTTCGGCGGCAGGCAACTCCCTCGCGGCCTCGGCCGCGATCCTTATTACCCGTATAGCCGTTTCCTTGTCGATATACCCGCATTCCTCCAGCCACTTGGCCAACTTTTTCGCAACCACCCCCGCGGACTGGAGCAGCGCCTCGGAAGCCATGACCTTGCGGATCATAAAATAGTTCAAAAAATTGGGCAGGGAGGAAACAATCTTTTCGGGACCGAAAATAAAACAGAACTCGAGGTTCTTTTGAAAGTAGAGCTTCTCGTAGAGCGCTACGTCCGACGAACTGTCGAGTTCGTGATACCCGTGCCCGTTCAGACAATGGCGCAAAAGGTCTATAACCTCTTCGTACCGATTGAAAGTCCTGGGTTTAAGCCGTTTTTGCTGGTCCTTTAGAAAGAGCGTCAGCACCTCGTCGATGCTGGGCTGTGAAACCGTCGGAAACTGCAGGACCTTTTTGCTTTCGCTCATCTTCATAGCCGCCATAATACCCCGATACCCCTTATAGTCGCTTTGGGCGCAAAGGGAAACAGTTTTTCACGTCCGTAACGCAATCCCCCGAAAAACCGAGCCAAGCCCTTTTCCACAACGCGTCTTCGCATGAAAAACCCATCTAAACCGGGACTTCATCTCCTCTGCGACCGCAAATCGACAGATAAATTTACCCGGTTACATATCACATTTTCGAAGCGATTACTACGTTGGGCAACAAGGGTTCCAAGAGCCGCCAAGAACAAATATGCCTCTTTCTTTTCAGCTCCCGGGCTGGACCAGGTGATGCGCCAGTCACAAAAATCTTGTTTAAAGAACCCTATTTCCCTAAAATGTCAATAGGGCCAGGGATGAGCAGATTTAGGAAATGTCAGGAGGGCCTTAAAGCGGGGGCGCCATCAAGTTGGCGATCTTCGACATCCTGGATTATCCTACCCACAACAATTCACAGGAGGGTGGAAAATGAAAAAATTTGCCTTTGCTTTTATGGCGGTGGTCTTTTTGGCTGGAGGCTTTCTCGCCATGGCCTCTTCGCCTTCTTACGCCCAGGAATACGACAATTCCTACCACGATAACGACTATCCACCCCAGGACTACGACAATCCCCCCCCTCCCGAGGCGGACTATACGCAGCCGTGGGCAGGGGCCGACACGCCGTGGGTCTATTACAACGGCGATTGGTTTTTAAACGGCATTCTCTACTACTATTTCGGACCCGAATATGGGTGGGCGCCTTATTACGCATATCCCCCCACTTATATCGAAAGACCGGGAAACTGGTACTCTCCGAGATGGTGGACCTGGTATCAATCAAATCCACGTTACTGGCACGGCTTTTTACAGCACCACCCCTACTGGAGGGAACACCGGGAAGGCGAGCGATACAACCAGCGATTTTACGAGCAGCACAATCGCGGTCAAGGCGGCGGGTGGCATCAAGGATTCCACAGGCAGCCCCAACTCCAGCATGGACAGCAGCAGCGGTTTCAACAACCAACGGGGCGCGGTCAACAAATTCAACCGCAACATGGCCAAAGGCAACAGCCGCAGCAACATTACCAGCAACCCGCGCAGCGCTATCAACCCTGGCACGGTCCTCAGCCTCAACCTGGCCAGAAACAGCAGCAGCATTACCAGCCGCCGGCGCAGCATTCTCAACCCCACACCTGGTCCAATCCTGGGCAGCAACCGCAGCGTCAGCAACCGCAGCGTCAGCAGCCGCAGCATCAGCAGATGCAACCGCAGCGTCAGCAGCCGCAGCATCAGCAAATGCAACCGCAGCGTCAGCAGCCGCAGCATCAGCAAATGCAGCCACAGCGCCAGCAGCCGCAACATCAAAAGCAGGCGCCGCAAGGCCCGAAACCCCAACAGGGCAATGATCCAGGAAAAAGGATTTTCTAACATTAAAGCGAAGCGCAAAAAGCACGGACAGACTGCCACGTGGGGCAGCCTGTCCCGAATCCGGGTCGCGTAAAATGTGACCCGGCCAAAACAATGCGGGAAACGACGAGTCCTGGGCGAGCTGATCTTTTGACCAGCTCTCCAGGCTCACCGATTCACCCATTCGCCGGTACTTATTTCATCGACCTTTTAAGCCTGCCGGCAAATTGCCCGACCCTCTCCGCTATATCCTTATCTCCGAGACCGGATTCGATAAGCCTTTCGAAAGCGCTTCCCACAACGACTCCATCGGCAAATTCCGACACCTTCGCAGCGTCCTGCGGCGTGGAGATGCCAAACCCCACACACACCGGAAGTCCGTTGCAATTGCTCTTTAAATCTTTAGCCACCGAGGCGGCGGCTTCACTGTCTAGTCCGCTGCTGCCCGTTATGCCGGTCATGGAAACCAGGTAGATAAACCCGGAAGCCCTGGAAGCTATTCGAGCCATGCGCTCGGGCGGCGTGGTCGGGGCCACCAGACGGATAAAATCGAGCTCTTTACCCCAAAGGTCGGTCAGTTCGTCGGATTCTTCCGGCGGAAGGTCGACTACCAGCGTCCCGTCGGCTCCGGCGGCGACCGCATCCCGATAAAACGTTTCGGCGCCGTAGGCCAGGATGGGATTATAGTAGCTGAAAAGCACTATCGGAATCGCGGTAAACTCCCTGGCTTGCCGGACCATTTCCATCGCGGTTTTCATGTTCATTCCCGCCTCGATTGCCCGAGCCGACGAACGCTGTATGACCGGCCCATCCGCTGTCGGGTCGGAAAATGGAATGCCAAGCTCTAGAATGTCCACTCCCGAACCGCACATCTGTCGCGTTATCTCCAGTGACACGGCAAAGTCCGGATCTCCTGCGGTGATAAAGCCCACCAGGGCCGTTTCGCCCGTTGAGCGCAGCTTGTCAAAAGTTTCTTCTATCCTGCTCATATGCTTTTCTCACCTCGCTGTAAGCTTTTCCACTATTCCGAGATCCTTATCCCCTCGCCCCGACAGGTTCACGATGAGGATTTTTTCAGCCGGCATGCGCGCTGCCTCCACAAGGGCTCGGGCAACCGCGTGGGAACTCTCAAGGGCCGGGATTATTCCCTCAAGCGAACTCAGCAGGTGAAAAGCCCGAAGCGCGTCCTCGTCCACGACACTTTCGTAGCGCACCCGCCCCGTGTCCCGCAGCCAGGAATGCTCCGGACCGACACCCGGATAATCAAGACCTGCCGATATCGAGTGAGCTTCCTTTATCTGTCCGTTTTCATCCTGGAGCACGTAGGACTTCGAGCCGTGAAGAACGCCGACCGAACCGGCCCCGAGAGTCGCGGCATGCTTTCCCGTGGCGATCCCGCACCCCGCGGCCTCAACGCCTACCATCTCGGACTTATCTTGGATAAACGGGTGAAAAAGGCCCATGGCGTTACTGCCACCCCCAACGCAGGCCACCAGCATGTCGGCCGTCCTGCCTTCGGCTTCCAGGATCTGCGCCTTCGCCTCCTTTCCTATCACCCGCTGAAAGTCTCGAACCATCGCCGGGTACGGGTGAGGACCGGCAACCGAACCGATGACGTAGAAAGTGTCGAGCACCGAGCCCACCCAGTAGCGCATCGCCTCATTCATCGCGTCTTTTAAGGTCCCGGACCCCGAATCCACAGGGACCACTTCCGCCCCCAGAAGTTTCATGCGCAAAACATTGGGGGCCTGCCGGGAAATATCTTCCTTGCCCATGAAGATCTTGCACTCCATGCCAAAAAGAGCCGCAGCCGTAGCTGTCGCCACCCCGTGCTGACCCGCGCCGGTCTCGGCGATTACCTTGGTCTTGCCCATCCACCTGGCGAGAAGCCCCTGGCCAAGCGTGTTGTTGATCTTGTGAGCCCCCGTGTGGGCAAGGTCCTCTCTTTTGAGATAGATTTTAGCCCCGCCTGCATGCGCGCTTAGCCGCCCGGCGCGGAAAAGCGGGGTGGGCCGTCCGGCATAGTCTTTTAAAAGCAATTTCAATTCGGCCTGAAAAGCCGGTTCGGCCGATATGGAGATATACGCCCGCTCCAGTTCGATCAGCGCGGGCATGAGCGTTTCAGCCACGTATCTTCCGCCGTAGGGACCGAAATGGCCTTTCGAATCGGGCAATACCAATTGTTGCGCAGGCATTGAACTCACTAGTGAATTGTTTTCAGCCGCTCTCATTGAAATATCCTCCCCGGCGCGGAACGCTGTTTCGAATTCCTGACCGCCTCGATAAATGCACGCACTTTTTCCATGTCCTTTCTGCCAGGCGCAGATTCCACACCGGAGCTGACATCAACAGCAACCGGTTCGAATTGCCCGATGGCCTCGGAAACGTTTTGAGGGGTAAGGCCTCCTGCCAGGATACAGGGCTTTTCACCCGCAAGAGCGGCGCCCGCCCGCCACTCCCAGCCAATCCCTGCTCCGCCGGGGATCGGCCCCGCCCCGCTTTCCACAAGGAAAGCCGAAGCGCGGTAATTTTGCGCCTCAGACAGTAGAGGCTTTCGTTCCGAAAAGAGGGCCTTTATTACGGATATCCCCGCCGATTCGAGCGCCTCAACCATCGAAGGGGGCTCGCCGCCGTGCAGCTGGACAAAGTCAAGCCCGCAAAATTGCGCCATTTTCATGATCTCCAGAAAAGGCGCGTCTACAAAGACGCCGACCTTACGGACCCCCGGCGGAAGGCTCGCTCCGATTTCCCGCGCCGCAACCGCAGTGATAAAGCGAGGGCTCGGCGGGTAAAAGACCAGACCTATGGCGTCGGCGCCCAGTTCCACGCAGCCGAGAGCCTCATCGGCTACGGTCAGGCCGCACACCTTTACCTGGCAAGGCCCGGGACAATCGATCTCACTATGTCCTGTCATCTTCATCGCTCCGTACTACTGAAATCTACCGAAGAGTCGTCGCACACGATACTGCGACTGGAAATTACCCATATAATGCGACCACTTACCATCGGACGGTCACTAAGTAGTCTCCATTGTCTATCTTTCCAGTATTTCCTCAGCACTCTCTCCATGCCCCGTCTACGACCGGACTCTGCGGTGGAATTGTCTTTGAGCCCGCTCCGTGCAATGCAGCAAGAAGCCCAACGGGGTCCTCCGACCTCATGAGGCTTTCGCCGATAAGAAAGTTCCCTATCCCCGCCTCGAGAAGCCGCTCGATGTCTGCGCGGGTATGAATCCCGCTTTCGGCCACAAGCACCTGCCCGGGGGCAGCTTTTCCCGCTATGCGGATGGAGGTGGAAATATCGGTTTGAAAGGTCGAAAGGTCGCGGTTGTTTACCCCTATTACCCGCGCCCCGGCTTTGGCCGCGATATCGAATTCCTGCTCGTCGTGGGTTTCAACGAGTGCGTCCAAACCGATGTCGGAGCTTAACGACAAGAGTTCTCTTAATAGTTCCGGCGAAAGCGCCCGTACTATAAGAAGTATCGCGTCGGCCCCCATTACCGCGGATTCGTAGACCTGGTAAGTACTTATGATAAAGTCCTTCCTGAGTGCGGGGATCGCGGACGCAGCCCTTACTTTTTGTAAATCCTCAGCACTTCCGCAAAAATAATCCCGGTCGGTTAGAACCGAGACTGCCGCAGCCCCCCCTGCTTCATACATCCGGGCGAATCGGGCGGGATCGACGTCATCTCTTATTTTCCCCTTGGAAGGAGAGGCGCGCTTTACTTCGGCGATAATATTCATCCCATGAGGTCCACGCATGGCGAGCCTGTCCGCAAAACCCCGCCTCCCGCTGGATTTCTCCGCCTCACGCCGAAGGAAACTCTCCGGTACGCATTTTTGCCCCTCTTTTACTTCTTGCCTCTTCCGCTCGATAATCTTCGAGAGAAAATCCGACATTGCGGTAACCCCTGAATCTGGTAGTAAACATTATCGCCCCCCCCTCCGGGGTAAGCGCTCACCCCCCCCCGGCCATCAGTTGGTGAACCGTATCAGCGCGTCCAACTTCTTTTGGGCTCTTCCCTCGTCAATGGATGCCCGAGCCATCTCCATACCGGCGCCAAAATCCCTGGCTACCCCGGCCGCCACAAGCGCTGCCCCCGCGTTTACTACAACCACATCGCGCCTTGGCCCCTTTTCCCCCGCCAGGATCTTTAGCGTGATTTCACCGTTTTCAGCCGGTGTCCCCCCCGCCATATCCGATTGGTGGGCCGTTCGCCCCAGCAGTTGTTCGGGCGTAATGTCGTAGGTCCTGATCAATCCGTCGTTTAACTCGGACACCCGGGTCGGAGCGCAGACGCTGATCTCGTCCAGTCCCTCGTGTCCATGCACGACAAAGGCCCGCCTGGAACCCAGCCGCTGGAGGGCTCTGGCAAACATTTCGGTTAGCTCCGGCGCATAGACGCCTATCAACTGGCAGTTGGCGCCGGCAGGGTTTGTCAATGGCCCCAGCATGTTAAAAATCGAGCGCACCCCCAACTCCTTTCGCGCCCTTGCGGCGTGACGCATCGCGCCGTGAAAAAGCGGGGCGAAAAGAAACCCGATGCCAATCTGCCGTATAACCTCCTCCACCACCTCCGGCCCTGCCTCCAGGTTTACTCCCAGGGCGTCGAGCAAATCGGCGCTCCCGCATTTGCTGGTTATCGACCGGTTGCCGTGTTTGGCCACCGTTACCCCACACCCCGCCACGACAAAGGCCGATGTGGTAGAGATGTTGAAAGTGCCCGAACCGTCGCCGCCGGTCCCAACGGTATCCACCACCGTGTCGGCGTTTGTCTGGATCCTTGCGGCCTTTCGCCGCATAGCGCGCGCAGCCCCCACGAGCTCTACGAAAGTCTCCCCTTTAGTGGCTAGAGCTGCCATTACCGCCCCGATTTGAGCATCGCTGGCCTTCCCGGACATTATCTCGCCAACCAGGCCGGCCATCTCTTCTTCGCCAAGATCCTTTTTTGCTATAAGGCTTTTGAGGCTTTCCTGTATCATGCCGTTTCCTCCCGTAAACTCTTCTGCCCGCAGGCAAGAGTTACAAAGTTTTTAAGCAGCCGTTTGCCAACGGGCGTCATGATGGATTCCGGATGAAACTGCACGCCCTCGGTGAGGTGTTCTTTGTGGCGGATCCCCATGACTTCGCCGTCTTCGGATGTAGCCGTTACCTCCAGGCAATCCGGCAGGCTCTCCTGCGAAACGGCCAGGGAATGGTAGCGCATTGCCTGGAATGGGTTGGATATCCCTGCGTAAATCGATTTCCCATCGGTTTTGACCGTTGACGCCTTCCCGTGCATCAGTTTTTTGGCATGCACCACCTCGGCGCCAAAAGCCGCAGCGATCGCCTGGTGCCCAAGGCAGATGCCCAGTATCGGGATACGGCCGGAAAACCTCCGGATAGCCTCCATCGATATCCCTGCATCCTCGGGCCGGCAGGGACCCGGCGAAATCACGACAGCCGATGGCTTAAGGCTTTCGATTTCATCGATGGAAACTTCGTTGTTTCTGGCGACCGTGACCGTGCTTCCGAGCATCCCGAAATACTGGAAGAGGTTGTAAGTGAATGAATCGTAGTTATCGATCATAAATATCATCGGATTGCTGCTCCTTACCGGGTGCTGTGCAAGTTCGCTCCCAAGCCACGGATTTTTAAGCCCCGCCGGCTTTCCCTTCGAGCATCTGCAGCGCCCTGTGTATCGACTTGGCCTTGTTGATCGTCTCCTGCCTTTCCCGCTCCGGATCGGAATCGGCGACTATCCCCGCTCCGGCCCGCACCGTCAGTTCGCCGTCCCGGATGCAGGCGGTCCTGATCGTTATTGCGAGATCCATGTTGCCGGTATAGGAAAAATAGCCGATAGCCCCGCCATACGGCCCCCGAGGCTCATCTTCTAACTCCGCTATAATTTCCATGGCCCGCACCTTGGGGGCGCCGGTAAGCGTTCCGGCGGGGAAAGCGGCCCGAAAGAGATCGAAGGCATCCAGCCCCTCGCGAAGATCGCAATTGATGTTGGAAACCAGGTGCATGACGTGCGAGTATCTTTCCACCACCATGAGGTCGGTCACCTGGACCGAGCCGATTTCCGCGACCCGTCCCAGGTCGTTTCTGCCAAGGTCCACCAGCATGAGATGCTCGGCCCTTTCCTTTTCGTCTTTTAGCAGTTCGTCAGCCAGTTCGCGGTCCTGCTGTTCGGTTTTTCCGCGAGGCTTGGTGCCTGCTATGGGGCGAAGAGTCGCCACCCCGTTTTCGAGGCGCACCATGGTCTCCGGGGAGGAGCCGACAAGGATGGTGTCGTCAAAATGGAGAAAATAGAGGTAGGGAGAGGGATTTATGAAGCGCTGCGCACGGTAGAGAGACCGGGGATCTGGCGGGGTGGCGCAACTGAATCGCTGCGAATATACCGCCTGGATGATGTCTCCTTCCCGGATGTATTCCCTGATCCTGGCGATGTCGGCCCGAAATTTTTCGGGTTCTGTCTCGCGCTTTAAGGAAAAATCGTTTTGCTCAGGTCGTGGAAACGGCTCAAGAGGCCCTTCCAGCTTACTTTGCATAATATGTAGAGTATCTAGAGCCCGGTCGTAGGCCTTGTCGGCCTCGCCGTTTTCCACCAGAGCGTAGGCCACAAGGCTAAGCGTATGCCGCACGTTGTCGAATATAAACAGTTGTCCGGGCAGGATAAAATGGGCAAGGGGCTCATCTGCCGGAAGACGGTTGGGGATCTGTTCGAAAAACGAAATGAACTCATAGGCGAAATACCCGACCAGGCCGCCCCAAAACCTCGGAAGCCGGGAAAGCTTTACCGGCTTGTACCCGGCCATAAGCGAGCGCAGGACCTTTAGCGGGTCGCCCTCGTGCGCGATTCGCTCTTTACCCGTCTCGGATTCTATTTCGACGTCCTCTCGAAAAACCCGCACGCTCTTTGTGGCGGAGCTCCCGAGAAAACTATACCTTCCCCACCTCTCCCCGCCCTCCATGCTTTCCAGCAGAAACACCGGACCATGGCCGTCGTATATTTTAGCCAGCGCGGAAACAGGGGTCTCCGTATCGGCAAGCAGTTCCATGCACACCGGGATAAGGTTTCCCTTCTCGGCCATGGCCCGAAATTCCGTTCTATCCGGGTAAAACCCCAATTGCATAACCTGTCTCCTTGCCGAGCCACACGCCACGGCATGTTCGAACCTGTTAGTAGTTGGTCGCTGTTTTATACACGCTGGAAATGGCCTCTATCTGCCGGCACAGCTCCAGGAACTGATCGGGATAAAGAGACTGCGCCCCGTCGCTAAGAGCCTTTTCCGGGGCGTTGTGCACCTCCACGATGAGGCCGTGACAGCCCACCGCAACCGCAGCCCGCCCCAGGGGAACCACCTGGTCTCGAAAGCCCGCGGCATGGCTGGGGTCAACGATTATAGGCAAATGACTCTCTTGTCTCACCACCGGAATGGCTGAAAGATCCAGGGTGTTTCGGCTGTGGCTGGCGAAGGTGCGCACACCGCGCTCACAAAGGATCACCTGGTTGTTTCCCCCCTCCATGATGTATTCTGCTGCCATCAGCCACTCCTCGATGGTTGCGGCCATGCCGCGCTTTAAAAGTACGGGTTTTCGCGATTTTCCGGCCCGTCGCAGGAGACTGAAGTTTTGCATGTTCCGGGCCCCTATCTGGACGATGTCCGCGTAATGCTCGACCAGGTCGAAGACCTCATGGTCGATGGCTTCGGTCACCACGGCCATTCCGGTCTCAGCGCGCACTTTGGCCAGGATCTTTAGCCCTTCCTCTCCCAGTCCTTGAAAAGCGTAAGGAGATGTCCGGGGTTTGAAAGCGCCCCCACGGAAAATATGGGCGCCCCGCTCCTTTACAATTTGTGCGATTTCAAGGGCCCCCGCTTCGCTCTCGATCGCGCAGGGGCCGGCCATTACGACAAGATGACCATTTCCGATCGGCGTCCCGCCAACGTCCACGATGGTATCGAAGGGCTGGGACTCCCTGCTTACAAGCTTAAATGGCCGGGTAACGGGAATGACCTCCTTTACCGCCGGAAGCTGCATAAACAAGGAGGCATCCACCGCGCCCCGGTTGTGAAGAATACAGATCGCCACCCGCTCTCCGCCGGGAATCGGCCTCGCGGTCAACCCCCGGTTTTCTATCGCGGATACAGCCGCCTCGATTTGCTCGGGAGCAGCATTTTTTTTCATTACGACAAGCACCTTTGGCCTCCTGTTCCATGAAAAAAAGAAAGGGACCGTGGATTTTATCCACGATCCCTTTAAAAAACAAAGGACCGTGGGCCTTGGCGCGGCCCACGGTCCTACCAGTTATCATTGCGAACTGATGGCTATCCCGTCAGGCGAGCGCCTCCACAGCTAAGCCACCAGCACCAGTTCATTCTATTGTTTGCATTACACATCGTACAACGGTCTCCATTTAAGATTACGCTCCTTTTAGCAGACCCCGGCAGAAATTGCAAACAATATTTGCGTTTCAACACCGCAAATGAACGCAAATCTAAGATGGGTAGGATGGGCAAAAGCTCTATCTTGCCCGCCAGAAGGTTTCAGGATGGATACGAGCCAAAACATATTGACTTGCCAGGGCTCCTCTGCTACCAAACAGGCGTTGGAAAATTTGTTTGCGGTCAGGCGCGAAAGCTTAATAGGGAATCCCGTTAGATTCGGGAACGGTCCCGCCGCTGTAAACGGGGACGAAATCCGAAAGATACCACTTTTTCGCATGGCGAAATGGGAAGGTTCGGAGAGTAGGTTGATCCGTTAGTCAGAAGACCTGCCTGATGCCGCATGGCGGACCCGTACGTGGAAATGCGGGGTGCGCGGGCCAGGGACCAAGTTAATCAGGGTGCAATCCTTGGGGCTAATTTTAGCTCCAGGGATTTTTTTTGGCCGTGACAGCCCCTTCGGGTCGCCCCGATGTGGACGTTCTAACAACAGTGGAGGGGTGTATGAAAAAAGGAATAGTCTTGTATGTCGCAAAAGGTAAAGAAGATGTTCCCCTGAAGACGGGGGCCGACTTAGCCGAAGCGGCGCGCTCCTTTGGAGTCGCAGGCGTAAGCGTTGCCAACTCGGAAGAAGATGCCGCCTATGGCTGGATGAGCCTCATCACCCGGGGGATGCAGCAGATTCTCTTTATGGCGGTCGAATATGACCCCACACGTGACAGCTTTACATCCCTTGCCGCCCCCGTGCGGCTCTACGGCTAACAGGATAGACCCTCGGAAAGACTCGTGACCCCGAGTCTTTTCGAGGTTGAACCCGCCCCTTCGCGAGAAAAAGCTGTGGAAAAGCGCCAATGGAGTGGCGTGCAAGCATGTCGCAGGCGCAGCCCTTTTGACCGGCCGTCGTCTCCCGGCCGGTCAAAAAAGAAATTCTCCTCTGTGCCTCTGTGGTTTGCTTTTGTCTTCGCTTCCCTCATGCCCGCGACCAGCGCCCCCCCCCGCTCATTCGTACACAATCTCATCCAGGGCGCCGGCCTCGGCGGCGTCGGCCTCGTAATCGCGCACAAAATCCTTTCTTTTCTGAAATTCCCGGTACCATTCATGAGCGATGATCATCGACATGACCTCGCTCGTTCCCGTCCAGATGGATGCAAGCCTTACGTCTCGATACAAGCGCTCGATGGGCAAAATATTCGTATAGCCCAGGCCGCCCACGACCTGCATCGAGTTGTGAATGATTTTCTGACAGGCTTCGGTGATGAATTTTTTTGACTCCGAAATCATTCGGCGAACCCGGTCCCGGCTCACATCGGGGGTATCCACCGCGCGCGACGTCGTATAGGCCAGCGAGCGGGCAGCATCCAAAAGCATCGCGGATTCGGCCACCTGGAAGCTCACCCCCTGGAATTGGTTGATCGTTTTGCCAAAAGCCTTGCGGCGCGCCGTGTATTTTGTTGCGACATCGAGAGCCACGCGGGCGCCCCCTATGGTCATGGCCGCCGTCCCAAGCCTTTCGGGGATCATCATCGTTGAAAAAACAGAATAGGCGCCGTTTACTTTTCCAAGGACGTTGTCCTTGGGAACGACGGCGTTTCGAAAAACCAGCCGTGCCGTCCCGCCCCCCCGGCACCCCATGAGCCCGTAGAGATACTTGGTCTCCACCCCCGGCCCACGGTCCACGATAAAACAGGTGAGCGCCTGCTCGGGCTTTGCCTCCGGCCGTAAATCCGTCCGGGCATAGACCAGAAAATAGTCCGCGCCCTCCCCGCCAACGATAAAACGCTTCTGACCGGTCAGCAAAAAATGGTCCCCCTTATCCTCAGCCGTGGTCGTTGCGCCAAAAAAATCCGATCCGCCCCGGGGCTCGGTCAGACATTCGGCGGCAAAGAGCTCTCCTTTCAAAAGCGGGACTACATACTTTTGCCTCTGCTCGTCTGTTCCGTGAATGGCGATGGCTTCACAGACAAGGTCGGCGCCAACCCCGAAGACGCACGCAAATTCGTACCCCAGGGTCCCCACCTCCTCTAAGATCATGCATTGTGTGGCCCAATCCGATCCACGCCCGCCCCATTTTTCGGGATGGCGGCAGCCCAAAAGATTTCGGCGGCCCGCCTCAGCCAGGAATTCCCTGGGGAATTTGATCTTGTCCGCATCCATGTCCAAAATCATCTGCCGCGGGACCCATTTGACAAAATCTCGCACCTCGTCTCGCAGCTTCAGTTGTTCCCTGGTATATAAAAAGTCCAGTGGCATCTCATATCCCCTTTGCGTCGATTTGTTCCTGCTTAAACGTTTCGCGCAGCTTGTACTTCATCGCTTTTCCGCTGGGAGTTCGCGGAAGACTCTCGACAAATCGAAAAACCTTAGGAATTTTATATCCGGCCAGTTTGTCGCTTAAAAATGCCTTGATTTGGCCTTCGTCCAGCCCAAAGTCAATTTTTCCGACGACAATCGCAACGACCGTCTCACCCCAGTCGGGATGGGGAACCCCGATTACGGCGGCCTCCTGCACGCCCGGGCAGGCGCAGATCACATCTTCGACTTCCCGGGAATAGACGTTTTCACCACCCGTTACGATCATATCCTTTGACCGGTCGACGATATAGAGGTAGCCGTCCTCATCCACGCGGGCCAGGTCGCCCGACTTGTACCAGCCGTCCTCGGAAAACACTTCCGCGGTCGCGGCCGGATTTTCGTAATACCCCTTCATGGCGCATTCCGACTGAAGCCAGATTTCTCCCGTCTCCCCGGGTCCGGCCTGCCGATTTTCCGTTTTCATCACCTTAACGTTTACCCCGGGGTTTCCCGTCCGCCCGATCGAGGCCGGCTTCCGCAACTGGTCTCCGGGCGGGAGCACCATTCCCGTGGGACCCGTCTCGGTCATTCCGTAGACCTGATAGAATTTATCGCTTTTATACCTGGACATGATCTTTTTGGCCGTCTCGCCGCTTATCGGGCCGCCTCCATAAATCCACGTCTGCATGGAGCTAAGATCGAAGGAATCGAAATTTGGCAGGTGCAGGGGCAGGATGTAAGAAATGGGGGAGCCGAAAAATATCGTGCACTTTTCATTCTGTACGGCTTCTAGAAAATGCAGGGGATGATATTCACGCAGCAAAACCACTGTGCCGCCGACCACCAGGACTCCGGCAAACCAGTTGTTTAGCGGGGAAGAGTGCCAGATCGGCATGGCCATGAGAAGACGGGAACCTTCGTCCATTTTCATCAAAAGCGCACAGAACAACCCGTTTAGAACGGTGCTCGCATGGGTTATCACGCACCCCTTGGGCTTACCGGTCGTGCCCGAGGTGTAAAGGATCTGCGCGGCTGCGTCATCTTCGATTAAAACCGGTGAAAAGGCAGCGGAGTTAACAAGGAGCGCATCGAAAAATTCAAAACCCGCAGCAGCCTTTTCCATCGCGAGCTTTCCGGCCCGCGACGAGGTTTTTTCGGCGACCTCGGAAAGCGTGCCGTCAAAAAGATAGAGCTTCGCCCCGCTGTTTCCCAGGACGTAATCCACCTCGGGGGCCATGAGCTTGTGGTTTACCGGAACGACAACCCCTCCGGCCATGAGTACGCCAAAATAGGCGACCACAAAGCTTACCGTGTTTTGACTCATGATCGCGACTCGGTCGCCCGACCTAATGCCCCGCTGCTGAAAAAATCCCGCGGCACTCTCTGACATCCTTCCGATTTCCGACCAGGTGTAGCCCTTGCCGTTGGCCCTTAGGAAGTCTCTATCGCCAAATTTTTCCACGTTTGCGTTAAAATATTTTACCTGGTTCATCTCATTGTCTCCCTTCGATCTCGCAGCTCCCCTAATCCCATACCATGCTCGAACAGGCGAGCCACGACCCGGCCAACCATTTTCATGTGGCGCAGCGCCTCCTCTTCGCTTCTGCCGGGAAAGTTTTTGAAGGTGATCGGGATGCCGTTTAGCGAAACAAAAAATGCGTGCGCGAGGATGCGGGTTTCCCTGAGGCCCCCCGCCCCTCGAAAAGGTCTTCGAACCAATCGAGAACAACTCTTCCTGCGGAATTTAGCTTTTCCAACAGGTCCGGGTTAAGCGCCCCGTCGAGCATGAACTTTGTCATCATCTTGAAATAGTGATTTTTTCGGACAAAAAACCGATGAATGCATCGGCCGCCGTATCGACTGGCGCATCCCGGTTCCCTGCGACCGCCTCTTCGAGCAGGGACCGAAGCTGCTCGACCCCTCTAACCAAAGCGTCGACAAATAGTGTTTGCTGATCGGGAAAATACCGATAGATGGTCGCGTGCGAGATGCCGGCCTCAGACGCGATGTCCCTCATGCTCACCTCATCGAAGGGCTTGGAGGCAAAAACCCTTTCCGCCGCGTCGATCATTAAATTTTTCCGGTTTTTTCTTTCCCGGTCCTTGAGGTCTGAAAATGTCCCGGGGGAAACCATAGTAATTTTCAACCTTGTAGAGGGCCAGATCCTGGTAGGCCTGAAAGAGTCTGTGGCAAAAACTCTCCCACCGGCCGCAAAACCGGATCGTCTCCTCATCCACTGGATATCGGATAGATACTGGGCGCGATGCCAAAAACCGAGCGAAACAAACGCCCGGTCGGCAAGCATCCGCCCACCTCTTCGGGGCGCCTGCGCATTGACATGGAGTCACCCATGTAACCACTGGTTATTTTAGATAAGACTCGGTTGGAGCGTCAAGGCGGAAATGATGTCCATCCTGCTGGGTTCCTACTTCCAGGGACAGGACCAGGACGTTTGTCAGGATGGCGGGATCAGCTTCGTCTGCGGTAACCGTTCACCGCCGAGTTAAGCTTTGCCTCCGCTCTGAAAAAGAACCTGCCCCCGCGTGGACGGAGAAGGAAGCAATAAGAGGCTTCGCCAATCGGGCGTCCGAAGGCGCAGCCCTTTCGACCGGCCGTCGTCTCCC
>JARLHO010000133.1 GCA_031292215.1 Syntrophobacteraceae bacterium
TCAAATCCAAGGGGGTACCCAACGTTGCACAAAAAATGCGCCAACTAACACGCAGTGTCCGCCTGGTTTTCGACTACTTGCGGATGACGAAAAACTCCTGTGTCGCTCTCAGTCCTTGAAGGAGAACAAATCAACCGTGCAGCGCAGCCGTCTTCATTTGACATTTAGCAAAAAACGTATAGAAGATTTACATTTCATGATGGGAGCGAAGTCGCGACCCGCTTTGCCGGTTTTTCTTCGCCTCCCGTCGGCGGCGTTATTTTCCTGCTTTCCAACCGGTTGGAGGTATAGCCAGATGGATCGTCCAATCGCCATAACGTTCATGCGGGAACTGGGCAGCGGCGGCGCCTACATCGCCATGCAGGTGGCAAGGCGGCTGGGCTACGCATACCTCGATCATCAGATCCTGCATGAGGCGGCAAAAGAGCTTGGATGCCACGAGGAGGAACTCGAAGGTCGAGACGAGCGGCTGCAAAGCTTCTGGGATAAGCTCATAGCGGTTTTTGCCCTGGGTGCTCCCGAGGGCATCTACATCCCGCCGCCGCGCTGGATTTCGGACGAGCGCCTCATCGAAACCGAAAAACGCCTTCTGCGCGAACTGGCGTCCCGGGGAGCGTGCGTGGTCGTTGGCCGCGGCGCCTTTTATCTTCTTCGCGGTCAGGCAAATCTTTTCAATGTGTTCATTCACGCGCCGGTAAGCTTTAGAATACGAAGGGTCATGGCCAAATATGAGCTAAAAGACGAAAAAGAGGCCGCCGAAATGATCGACCGAAGCGACCAGGAGCGGAGCCGCTACATTCGATTTTGCACCGGCCTGGATCGCTTCGATGCCCGCAATTATCACCTGGCGATCGATACGGGAACGACCGACTTTGCCTCGGCCTCGGAAATGATCGTAAACAGGGTAGGGATGCTAAGAGAAGAAGGCGATTGGCCCTGGGTCGCAGACCCGCTTTGATTTCCTGCGCGTCGCCGCAAGGCCGCTGATTTCCCCTTTTTGTTTCAGGCGCTTTTTACCGGGTCTAACTGGAAAAGGCGGCATGTCTAAAGGAGTTCCCAAGGCTTGAGCGCCAATAACAATCCCCCTGTTGCCGAAATGCAATGGCGTCCAAGTTTTAACCCCTGGCTGATCGCCATCTCCGTTATGATGGCGACCTTTATGGAGGTGCTGGACACCTCCATTGCAAACGTCGCGCTGCCCCACATCGCCGGAAATCTCTCCGCCACCACCGATGAAGCCACCTGGGTGCTTACCAGCTACCTGGTCTCCAACGCAATCGTTTTGCCCGCTACCGGGTGGATTGGCATAAGGTTCGGACGCAAGCGCTTCCTCTTGACCTGCATCGCCTTGTTTTCCGCAGCCTCCGCCGTGTGCGGAGCGGCCCCCTCGCTTGCCGCGCTGATCGTTGCCAGGATCCTTCAGGGCGCAGCGGGCGGCGCCCTGCAGCCCATTTCCCAGTCCATTCTCCTGGAAAGCTTTCCGCCCGCAAAACGCGGGGTCGCCATGGCGGCCTTCGCGATGGGCGTGGTGGTCGCCCCGATAATCGGTCCAACACTTGGCGGTTGGATAACCGATAACTACACCTGGCGCTGGATCTTTTATATCAACCTTCCTGTCGGCTTTCTCGCTTTCTATCTTTGCCAGATGTTTGTCGAAGACCCGCCATACCTGATTGCCGCAAAACGCTCCGCCGGGCGGATCGATTATATGGGATTCTCATTTATGGCTATCTGGCTCGCCTCCCTGCAGATCATCCTGGACAAGGGGGAACGAGACGACTGGTTTGGGACCCCATGGATTCGCTGGGCGGCCCTGATTTGTGTGATTTCGATGGTTTGCTTCATTATCTGGGAGCTTTTGGAAAAGGAGCCCATCGTCGATTTGCGGGCGCTAAAAGAGCGCAACTTTGCCGTGGGCACAGCCCTTGTGACCCTTGTCGGCGTGGTGCTCTACAGCACCATCACCTTGCAGCCGCTGATGGTCCAGGACCTTATGGGATATACCGCCTTCTGGAGCGGAGTGGCGCTTACTCCCCGAGGCGTTGGCGCAATCCTTGCCGTATTTTTTGTGGGAAGAGTGATCGGGATTGTGGACTCCCGAAAGCTTATCACCTGCGGTTTCCTTTTGCTCGCCTATTCTTCCTACATGCTTAGCGGGCTCAACCTGCAAATCTCGATTGGAAATATTGTCCTTCCCAATCTTCTCATGGGACTTGCGATGGGGTTGATATTCGTACCCCTTGCCACCACCACGATGGCCGGCCTGCCTAACGAGAAGATGGGAAACGCGACGGGGATTTTCAACCTGATGAGAAATATCGGGGGCAGTTTCGGGATTTCGATTGTAACTACAATTCTCGCACGCGGCGCCCAGGAGCACCAGACCTATATTTCAGCTCATTTCAACCCCTACAACCCCGTTTTTCAACAATACTTTACCCGATTCAAATCCCTTTTCGCCCTCCATGGCGCCTCTAATCACACCGGCCACAAAGCCGTGCTGTCCCTCTACTCCCTGGCGGTACAGCAGGCCACTCTCCTGGCCTACATGGATGATTTCAGGTTTTTGGCCGTATGCAGTCTTCTGTGTGTCCCGGCGGCCCTGGCGTTAAGAAAGGTTAGCCTCCGCAAGGGCCCGCCTATGGGCGTCCACTGAAGTTGAAAAAACCGCCGCCTCTCTACTTGAAGGCCTCACCCGGCTTGAACCCGAGCGCTTTCAAAACCTTTGCCATCGGACAAAACCCGGTAAAGGATGCCTGAATGAGGTTGGCCCCGACAAAAGCGGTAAACCACAACCACTTCGGCGACCAGACGAGCGAAAGCAACAGGCTTACAAGAATGAAGCTCCCCGCGATACGAAACACCATACGGTCAATGTTCATGGAAATCTCCTCCATTTGAAAAGGACAACCGAGTACCCTTGCATCGGACGGCCTTCTTTCCGATACCCCCTATCCACCATGCCAGATCTTCGAGTATACGCCCTGAGCTTCGGCAACTCAAGGCCTTGAGCAGAAACAGGCCAAAGTCGGAGCCGAGAAACTACCTCCGATAGTCTCTTGTGTCAGGCGCGCCCAATGCTGAGCCCTTTTGACCGGCCGTCGTCTCCCGGCCGGTCAAAAAAAGAGTTTTCTCTGTGCCTCTGTGCCTCTGTGGTTTGATTTTGTGGTTTGATTTTGTTTGTATCCTTGCCCTTGAAGAAAGGCGCTAATCTTCTATCGCGCTGCCGGAGAGCGCCCTGGATTCGGCTTCCTCTTTTAACGCGAAGAGAAGTTGCCGGGTGAGTTGATGAAGACGCGACGGAACGAACACGAGGCGGCTCAAGACTAACCCCGGCCCCCTTAACTTTTCCGTGCTTGTAACCACAACATATCCCTCCTCGTTTCGGGTAAAGGTGAATGTGTGCGCGGCTCGTATCCCCAAGCGGGCGCCCTCCCAGACCACCTCCTTTTCAGGGATGCATTTCGTTACCCTGGGCCTTATCCTTATCGGGAAGATAATTGGCGTTATGGCAAAAGAGATGCAGTCGCCCTGTGAAATCGGCTTTACCGAACATGCCTTGGCGCCGGTTGAGTCTTTCTTGAAGGCCGCCTGGCAGACTGAATTCCATTTTTCCCAGTCTTCGAGGCACGTAAAAACTGACCAGACGACCTCCAGGGAGGCCTCTATCGTGATTACTTCTCTTATCAGCATGTGGCCGGCTCGCTAAAATTCGGATTAGGGTGTGATTGTAGTCGCACCCGCCGGTAATGATTGCCCGCTGAAAGGAAAAGGTCAACGATTTGTGATATGAGCGAGAAGATCCTTATTGCCGGCGCGACCGGATTTGTGGGCTCTCGCCTTGTGCAGGCCCTTTGCAGGCGGGGCTACAATCCAACATGCCTGGTTCGCTCGCGCGCCGGCATAAAAGGCCTTCCTCCCGACATTGCGTACTCGGTGGTGGAAGCAGATCTCCTCGACCGGCAATCGTTGCAACACGCTCTCGAAGGCATCGGTTTTGCCTATTACCTGGTCCATTCCATGAGAAGCCATGGGGTTTTTCGTTCCAGCGACTTCGCCGACCGGGATCGAAGGGCGGCGGAAAATTTCGTCCGGGCCGCGGAAAAGCACGGGGTTGAGCGAATAGTTTACCTGGGCGGACTTGGCGAGTTGGGCGATCGGCTGTCAAAACATCTTGCCGGCCGCCAGGAAGTGGCCGGAATACTTTCTTCCCGAAAACCAAAACTGACCGAACTGCGCGCGGCCAACATCATGGGCGCGGGCGGCGCCCCGTTCGAAATGCTCCGCTACCTGGTAGAGCGACTGCCGGTAATGATAGCCCCGCGATGGATCGACACGCGTTGCCAGCCGATAGATATTCGTGATGCGATACAATACCTTATCGGGTGTTTTACAGAGGAGTCAACGGCCGGCGCCCGGTTCGATATCGGAGGAGCGCAAATCGTAACCTACAGGGAAATGATCCGAATCTACGCAGGAGTGCGTGGGCTAAAACGCATCGTTTTATCCGTTCCCGTTCTGACTCCCCGGCTTGCGTCTCTATGGGTTGCTCTGATATCGCCGGTTCCCGCTGGAATGGTATCGGCTCTCATCGAAGGATTGAAAAATGAAGTGGTGTGCAGTGAAAACCGTATCCGGAAAATAATCGGAATACCCCTTACTCCGATGGATATCTCGATCCGCATCGCCCTCAAAGAAACCGATAGGGGGCCCGGCAAATTTCGGGCCGGGAACAGGCCGGTTTCGTAACGCCTCGCTAACGAGGCGTAAGGCCCAAATGAACCAGGTCTTCCTCGGTATCTATATCGAAGAAACTATCCTCGGTCTCTATTTCCACCCGAAGGAGGCTTTCGGGATTTTTACGGATGATTTCTCTTCCTCCCGCGTCTCCTCGAATTTTCATAATGTCGGGATAAAACCTCGCGCCAAATATCGTGGGAGATCCCTGTCGACCCTTGCAGCACGGCACGCAAATATCTTTGTCGGAGCTCCGGAAACGGGTGAGCAGCAAGTCCATGAGGCGATAATCCAGAAAGGGATGATCGGCGAGAATGACCATTACGGACGGAAAGTCGGCCACCTGTTCCAGCCCTTCGCGAAGAGTTGTGGACATTCCCTCCCCGTAGCGGGAATTAACCCTTACCACAAGGCGCGGCTCGGACCCAAGGGGGCCAAGGGAGGCGAGGATGGCCTCCGCCTCATGCCCCAGGACCAAAACCACCCGCTCCAAAAGGGAGCTTAGAGCGGTCTGGACGGTTCTTACCACCAGCGGGCGCCCCCCGATATCGAGCAGTTGTTTGGGCCTGCCCAGGCGACTGGAGCTGCCTGCGGCGAGGATGATTCCAGCGGTTGGCATTTTTTCCATTCTCAAGTCCGTGCGGGCGGCACGTCCTATTCCCTCGCCGCCTACTGTTCCGGGTCCTCTTCTAAAGCGTAAATTTTCCTTATCCGTACCTGCGGCAAAAGAGAGCCCACCAAAACCCGGTGTACTTTTCCGCCCGCCTGCCCGAGAAGAGCGCCGGCGATTGCCTCTCCGACGCGAAGACGGTCCGGATCGTCTGCCTTGTTTAAGAAAACGATTCTTCGCGCATGCGCTGGAGACCCCTTAAAAATTCCTTTCGGGGCCAGGAGGGCGCAAACCACGGACTCAACAGTTACCGGACTTCCGATGCGAATTCCCGTTAGCTTCGAATAAATAGAGGAGCGGAAGACAACCTCATCCCCCAGGGGCCGGCCGATGACTTCGAGCCCCACCACCGCGATTACTAAGCCGCAGCTTTGCGGGACGACCGGTTCCTGTTCGGCGGGAGCCTTTAGCGCAAGCCCGCGCGCTCCGTCGGCTTCAACCAGTATCCACTGAAATAAACCCGCCTCATCCAATGCATCGATAACCCCGGGAGCAAAGCCCACGAGTTTTTTTTGCTCGGGCAATTGCCGTGCGGCAGCGGTTACGTGCGATCCCCCGGGCGCCGGCCCGCCAAGACGATCGAGCAACACGGGCAGATCTTTGGCCAAAATGATTTCCGGGGACTGATCGGGTCCGGGCGCAAAAATCTTGGTGGTCGTGGTGGTAAGAACCGACCGGCCCTCGGCCCCCAGTTCACGGGCAAGCTCAAACATCAGGGTAGTTTTTCCCCCTGCGCCGATGAGGCTTATAACACCCCCGCCCGGCAGACTAAACGCATCGCAAAGCTGCCCCATCCGCCTCCCCGCCATTCGCTAATCCGGCGCCCGCCTGGCAAGCGTCCAGCTCGTCGTAGAGATCGTAATAGCCAAGTATAGCCTCCAGAACGGCCCCGCCAAGAGCCCTGGCTTTATCGGAAACGGTGTAGCAGTAGTCGCCCTCGCCTCTTGGGTCGATGTCTCCGATCTTTAACCCTTGAGTCGCTGGAAAACCGGAGCGGATAAGGCCGCGCAAAACGCCGGGAATCGAAGCGATGACCTCCAAGCCGCCAACCCTTCCGATCACTTCCCCCTTAAACACGGAGTCCCCGATTTTTTTCTCGACGACAAAAGGGCCATTGGACGGCGAACGCAGGACCCGCTCCCGGGTGTATCCGCCGATATTTCCCGGTATCCCCGTGTTGATTTCCGCCTTTCCCCGGTAAATGAGTCGTCCCAGGTTGTGCCCCCGATTGGTCTCTACCACCGCATGACAGTCCAGCCCGGCGGTAAAGCCAGGCCCGAGCGCTACGACCAGGGGCGCCTCCCAGATATTGGTGCCAAGATTTCTCTTGGCCAGGATGGCGTCCACCACGACATCGGGTTTTAACTCCCGGATGCTCTCCCATTTCGGGTCTACCCGGACCGCAATTTTTCCCGATCTCCACGCCTCGGCCAATTCTTTCTCCCCCCCGACCCGAACCGCTTCGATTCCTTCCACCGTCATCGTATCGTCGTGTACGGCTTCGCTAAAGGAAACAAATCTTCTGATCGCCATGGGAGCGGGGATTTCGAGCATGACGATCCGCCGGAAGTTGGCGCGAAAAAGCCTCGCCGCCACTCCCGAGGCCAGATCTCCGGCCCCCTTGAAAAGTATGGTCAGATTCCTGAAAGGCCTTTTATTCATGGCGCCTCCCGACCTTAAAGAGTGTTCGATTCACGCGCGTTCAAACCGCCTTCCCGAAAAGCGGCCCCAAGCCTAATAGTTCCTCCAGGAGCCTTCGGCACATCACCTTCGCCATGAGGCGGCGATGACCGGGACTGCCGGCCTGGTTTTTGACCGGTTTGGTCCTCTTGGCGACCAGTTCCGCAGCTTTGGAAATGAGTTCGGGCGTTGGCGCAGCCCCTTCGAGCGCCTCCATGGTCTCAAGGGCTACAACCGGCGCCGAAGCCATGGCGCCAACCGCAACACGCGCCCCCCTGATTACTCCATCCTCGATGGAAAGTGCCGCGGCTACCGATACCAGCGGGTAATCGATCGCCCCACGCTGCCGGTACTTGCGATAACCGGAAAAGACATTTCGAGTCGCCGGCAGATAAAGCTCCGCCACAAGTTCGCCGGGCGCAAGGACGTTTCGCTTCATCCCGTCTTCTACGAAAAAATCCTCCAGGGGCAGGACCCGCTCCGATACCCCCCCCTCGCACCCGCAGACCACCCGCACGCGGGCCCCAAGCACGATCAGGGCCGGAACCGTATCGGAGGAAAAGTTCGCAAAACAACGCTTGGCAGCCGGCGCCGCGCGGCAAACGGGGCCGTCTTTTTTCAGGCAAAACCCCAGGCTCTGTCTCCAAAAATCGCTCTGGTTGTAGTAATAGCACCGGGTGTCCAGACATACGTTTCCCCCGATCGTCCCCCGGTTTTGCAGGGCGGGACCGGCCACGGCATCGGCGGCCTGGCTAAGCGCCCCGTAGCGACGTATGATCTCCGGGTGGTTTTTTACCCGGGAGAGCCGAACGCACGCCCCGATGGTTGCGCCGCCCTCTCCTGCCTCCAAGCGATGCAGCTCCGGGGCCCCCTTAAGATCTACCAGGTGCGTCGGATTATACAACCCCTGTTTCATGGAAACCAGCAAATCGGTGCCTCCGGCCACCGCCATCGCCCCCGGGTTCTGCGCCAGCGCGCTCAGAGCTTCGGATAATGACGCGGGCCTCATCAGTTTGAATTCGGGCAAAACCATCATGGCTTATTCCTTCTGTCGCTGCCGGCGCAGGGCATTGAGCACGGCTTCCGGGGTAATCGGCGCATCGTGTAGCCAGATCCCCACAGCGTCATAAATTGCGTTAATGACCGCGGGGATGGCGGGACAAAGGGTCCCCTCGCCGCATTCCTTGGCCCCGAACGGCCCTTCCGGATCCACGCTTTCAACCAGAATCGGCAAAACATCGGGAACGTCCAGGGCGGTTGGAACCTTGTACTCCAAAAGGCTCGGGCTCGCGTGTTGGCCGGTGTTCAAAAAGTCGTTTCTCTCAAAGAGCGTTTCGGCCAGCCCCATCACCGCGGCCCCCTGCACCTGCCCCTCGGCGGCGGGAGGATTAAGAGCGCGCCCCAGGTCGTGAGCGGCCACCAGGCTGAGCACCTTCACCACTCCCGTCTCCCTGTCCACATCGACCTCGGCGACATAAGCGCTAAAAGAATACGCAGGGCTTGGGCCCACGCCTCCCCCCCTATATTTCCCGGCAAGTTTTGGCGGGGTATACCCTCCCGACCCGCACACCATTCCTCCTTTGGCTTCGGCCAGCGCCGCGGCCTCCGCAAAACTCATGGTCTTCGGCGGGTTTCCCGGGATCTCCACCAAATGGTAGCGCAAATCGAGCTCTTCGCTAGATACCCCGTGCTCTTCGGCAACAGCGAAAAGGATGCGCTTTCGCACCTCCGTTGCCGCCGCGTGGCAGGCGTTTCCGGCCATAAACGTTACGCGGCTGGAGTAGGAGCCCAGATCGACCGGGGTGGTGTCGGTATCGGCCGAGACCACCCGCACCAGCTCGGGGGGAACACCCAGGACTTCCCCGGCCACCAGCGCAAGCATGGTGTCGGAGCCCTGGCCGATATCTGATGCCCCGCAAAACACGGTGACCCTTCCGCTTCGGTCCACCTCGATACGCACGTTCGAGTGGTGCATGGGGTTAAAATAGATGGGAAGGCCCGCGCCGCTTATGTAGATGCTCCCCGCCATGCCCATCCCGCGGCCCTCAGGGAGCTTCCCCCGTCGCTCCTTCCAGGAGCTTTTTTCGGCGGAGCGCTCCAAACACTCCCGAAACCCGCAGGAAGTGATCCTTAATTCGTTTACGGTGCGCGTGTCGGACTCCATCGCATTTTTTAGTCGAATATCGAGGGGATCGATCCCAAGGTCGGAGGCGATCCGATCCAGGTGGACCTCGAAGGCGAACCGGGGCTGGACCGCGCCGTGGCCGCGCTGAGCGCCGCAGGGGGGTTTGTTGGTGTTGACGCGGGTGGCCTTGAAGCTGTAGGCCGGAATGACGTAGGGACCCGTTAGAAGCTGCCCCGAATAGTAGAGGGTCACAACGCCGTAGGAGCCATAGGACCCGCCGTCTAGTAAGCTTTCGAAATGAAGCGCTGTGATGCGGCCGTCCGATTTTACGCCGGTCTTAAGCTTCATATGCATCGGGTGGCGTCCCCTGTGGGTGAGAAACACCTCTTCCCGCGTATAGGTGATTTTTACCGGACGACCCGACTTTCGGGCCAGGATGCTCGCGGCAAATTCGAGCGGCAAGGGCTCTCCCTTGCCCCCGAATCCGCCTCCAAGGACCGGTTTTATCACCCGCACCCGGTCCTGCGCCAACCCGAGCACCTTGGACAGGTACCGCTGCAGGTAGTGAGGCACCTGCGTGGAAGTCCAGACGGTGAGTTTTCCGTCCTGGAAATGGGCCATGGCCGAATGAGGCTCAAGCGGGGCATGCGTTGCGGCCCCCTTAAAAAAACTGTCCTCCCTTATGTAGTCCGCCGAGGCAAACCCCGCCTCGACATCGCCAAACGACAGGCTCGCCTGCCGTTCGATATTGGCGATCTTGGTCCCCTCGTGAATCTTCACATCCTCTCGGACCATCGCCTCATGAGGATCAAAAATCGCCGGAAGGACCTCGTAGTCAACCTCGATAAGGGATAGCGCCCGCAGTGCGGTCTCCTCGTCAACGGCTGCCACTGCGGCGACCTCGTCTCCTACGAAGCGCACCTTGCCCACTGCCAGGGCGTATTCATCTTCGGATACCGGCAAGATCCCGTAGGTCACCGGAGCGTCCTGCCCGGTGGCCACGGCTTTTACGCCGGGCAACGCCTCGGCTCTCGAGGTGTCGATGCTCCGTATGCGGGCATGTGCGTGCGGGGAGCGAAGGATCTTTCCCACCAGCATTCCGGGAAGACGCAGATCGTCTGCGTACAGGGCGTGGCCGGTGACCCTGGCGACCCCGTCATATCGAAGAGTCGGCTTTCCTATCCACTGAAATTCTTTGCTCATCATGCACCTTGTTAGTGACTGGTGACTGGTGTTACGTCCCGTAAGTTATATGTTATTGCCAACAAGCCAACGACGTAAGGTGGGCACAGCTTTTTTGTGCCCACCGACTGCTTTTCAGTATCGTTGAATTTTCGGGACGCAACACTAGTGACCGGTGGCCGGTGTATTTCCTATTTTCTATTCACAAATCACTAGTCGCTATTCACCGCCTTTTTCACCGCGCTCACAATTTTCGTATAACCCGTACACCGGCACAGGTTGCCGGAAAGAGCCCGGCGAATTTCGTGCTCGCTCGGATCGGGGTTGGACTCCAGAAGCGCCTTGGCGGTAAGGATCATCCCGGGCGTGCAATAGCCGCATTGGACCGCTCCTTCCTCCAGGAAGGCCTTTTGCAAGGGGTGGAGTTTTTCGCCGTTGGATAATCCTTCGATGGTCTGAACCGAATGGCCCTCCGCGTCGGACGAAAGCATTAGGCAGGACAAAACCGGCGCCCCGTCGAAAAGGACCGTGCATGCCCCGCAATCTCCCAGATCGCACCCCTGCTTTGTGCCGGTAAGTCCGAAGCGCTCCCTGAGCGTCTGCACCAGCGTCTCTTCGGTCCGAACCCCCGTCTCTACCGGGTCCCCGTTCAAGGTGAATCGAATAACTCTCACTTTTCCACCCTCCACTCCGAAAATTCCATTGCGACCTCCGATCCCTAAAACGCGCAGAGCGCCCTTTCCACTGCGGGGCCATGCGACGTCTTGTTCTGCATACTGAACATGTCCTCCATTGTGAACAATTCTAGCCGCCCCCCTTCCCACAGTCAAGGCTATTTTTGCTCTATTTTCTCCAGAGATGTAAAGGTTTCAGGATGGAAAACGGCTGCCGGCATCCCTCCCCTGTTATGCCTGACAATTACCCACAACATGCGCCCACTTACCCCTTAGCGGAGACTCCCAATAAGGGGCTTGGCCTGATCGCCCCCCTTTTTTGCAAAGGGGGGTTGGGGGGATTTACTCTCCAGCCGCTTGCAATGACGCGCATGGACCGGCTGGGCTCGCTCGCCCCCCTTATTTGCAACTTTGCAAAAGGAGATAGGTGGGCGCATGTGTGGGTAATTGTAAGCTGTTATGCCTGCCCGGGCGGCCCTTGACTGGTCCGCTTTCATATTTATCGTTTCTTACAGGATTTTGAGTTTTCCAATCGTTTATGCGCAACCGCGCCATACTCCGGGCCCAAAGAAACAAGAGAAAATTATGGCCTCGATATTGCGAGGAAAACATGATGACAGCCGTATCTTCGCCCGGGGCCTTTCATATTATGGCCAAGCCCTCGGGCTCTGCCTGTAACCTGCGTTGCGACTACTGCTTTTTTCTGAAAAAGGCGGACCTCTATCCCGGCAGCAACTTCCGCATGAGCGAGGATGTACACGTGGCCTACATCCGCCAACTCCTCCAATACCACCGGGGACCAGGTGTCACAGTCGCCTGGCAGGGCGGGGAGCCGACGCTTATGGGGCTCGATTTTTTCCGGCGCTCCTTGAAACTTCAAAGGAAATACCGTAAGCCGGCCGTTCGAATCGAAAACACCTTCCAGACAAACGGCGTCCTCCTGGACGACGAGTGGTGTCGTTTTTTTCGCGAAAATAATTTCCTGGTGGGTCTTAGCCTCGACGGTCCCGGTGAACTGCACGATTTCTATAGAAAGGACAAAGCGGGCAGAGGGACTTTCGAGCGGGTCGCGCGGGCTGCCGGACTGCTTCAAAAACATCGGGTCGAGTTCAATATCCTCTGTGCCGTCACTGCGAAAAACGGCGATCGTCCCCTTCGAGTCTACCGGTTTTTCCGCGACGAACTAAAGGCCGATTACCTCCAGTTCATCCCTGTTGTGGAGCGCGTAAGCGAAACGGGTTGCCGGGAGGGCGATACCGTTTCGGACCGCTCGGTAGACCCCGGCCGGTTTGGCCGATTTTTAACCGAAATCTTTAACGAATGGGTGACGCGGGATGTCGGCCGCACATTTGTCCTAAACTTCGAAGGAGCGCTGGCCGGCCTACTGGGCATCCCCGGAACGGTTTGCGTCTTCGCCCCCGCGTGCGGCCTGGGGCTGGCTCTTGAACATAACGGCGATCTCTATTCCTGCGACCATTTCGTAGAACCCGCTTACCTTTTGGGAAACATTCTTAAAGCCCCCCTGATCGAACTCGTGGCTTCGCCAGGCGGCAAAAGTTTGGCAGAAACAAGCGGGACACCCTGCCACGATACTGCAGGAGGTGTGAATTTCTTGCCCTGTGTAACGGCGAATGCCCAAAGAACCGTTTCGTTCGCTCACCCGATGGAGAAAAAGGACTGAGTTATCTGTGCGCCGGCTATAGGGCCTTCTTTCGTCACGCGGCCCCAGCTCTAAAGATCATGGCGGAGTTGATTTACAGCGGAAAAAGAGCCGATGGCGTCATGAAGATCTTACTGAACCGGAAACAATGAGGCGCAAAAGAGCGAGTAGGCAATGGAAAATAATACCTGGAAACATAAAGTCGGCCGCGAGCTGGCGGAATATTGGATAAACTTCGCTTATCTTTTCCTCTTTTTCGGCGTTTTCACCATGTACCGCAGATTGGTTCTGGCTGAGTATAAAATCACTTACCTCCATTACGGGTATGCATTCGTTAAAGCGCTTGTCTTAGCCAAAGTCATCATGATCGGAGACTTTTTAGGCCTTGCGAGGCGGCTTAAGAGTAGTCCCCTGATTGTGACGACCCTGTATAAAGCGTGCGTTTTCGCGCTCTGGGTGGTTATTTTTAACGCCGCCGAGTGCATGGTGGACGGACTCCTGCACGGAAAGGGCCTCATCGGAGGCTTTCATATGGTCGGAAGCAACCTCGATGAAATGCTGGCGGGGGTTTTGGTCGTCTTTTTTTCCTTCATACCCTTTTTCGCTTTCAAGGAACTGGGACGAGTACTGGGTACCGAGAGGATCGCCTCGCTTTTTTTCAGGGAAAGGTCGGCTGTAAAAGGCGAGCTGCCCATTTGCAATGACTGACTGAAAAATACGGCGAACATCCAATCGAAATGAGAAGGAGACTCACAATGTCGCTCAAGGAATACAAGCCAGGGAAAGCCTTTCCCGGCGTGATCGGGAGGACTTTCGATCAATCCTCTCCCGCGTGGCCCGAACCCCTTCGCGCCAAAGAGGGTGCGCCCAACGTGTTGTTTATCATTTTAGACGACACCGGCTTCGGACAGTTGGGATGCTACGGCAGTCCCATCGAGACCCCAAACCTCGATGCGCTCGCAAAAAACGGGCTTCTCTACAACAACATGCACACCACCGCGCTGTGCTCCCCCACGCGCTCCTGTATAATCACGGGGCGCAATCATCATTCCAACGCCATGTCTTGCATCACCGAGGGCTCAACGGGTTATCCGGGCAGCAATGGCAACATTGCGTTCGAAAATGGATTCCTCTCGGAGATTCTCCTCCAGCACGGCTACAATACCTACGCACTCGGCAAATGGCACCTGACGCCCGCAGACCAGCTCTCGGCCGCCGGCCCTTACGACCGCTGGCCCCTTGGGCGCGGCATCGAAAGATTTTACGGCTTCCTGGGCGGGGAAACTCACCAGTACTACCCCGAACTGGTCTATGACAACCACTCCGTCGAAGCGGACAAAACGCCCGAAGAGGGCTATCATCTAACGGAAGACCTGGTGGATAAGGCGATAAGCTTCATTGCCGACGCAAAGCAGGTCGCCCCGCGCAAGCCGTTTTTCATGTATTTTTGCCCCGGCGCGATGCATGCCCCGCATCACGTGCCAAAAGCCTGGCCCAACCGGTACAAGGGAGAGTTCGACGCAGGCTGGGAGGCCTACAGGGAGCAGGTCTTCGAGCGCCAAAAAAAACTCGGGGTCATTCCAGCCGATGGCCAACTGTCCCGAAACGACCCCGACGTCCAGCCGTGGGACTCGCTATCCGCGGACGAAAAAAAACTCTACGCCCGTATGATGGAAGTCTTCGCAGGTTTTCTCACCCATACCGACCACCACATCGGGCGGTTGATAGAGTTTCTGAAAAAGCTCGGGGAGTTGGACAATACCCTCATCATGGTTCTTTCGGACAACGGCGCGAGCGCCGAGGGAGGACCGCAGGGGATGATAAATGAAGCGCTTTTCTTTAACAACGTGCAGTCAACGCTCGCGGAAAACCTTGCGGCAATGGAAAAACTCGGCGGACCCGAGGTCTGCAACCATTACCCCTGGGGTTGGACCTGGGCCGGCGATACTCCTTTCCGGAGGTGGAAACGCGAGACCTACCGCGGGGGGATAAGCGACCCGTTTATTGTCCACTGGCCCGGGGGGATTACACCAAAAGGCGAGGTGCGCACCCAATATGCCCATGCCATCGATATGGCGCCAACGGTGCTCGATGCGCTCGGCGTGGAACCGCCCGCTTCCATCCGGGGGGTCACGCAATCGCCCATGGAAGGAGTGAGCTTCGCTCACACCTTTAGTGACGCCCGGGCCGCGAGCAGACATCTCACCCAATACTTCGAGATGATGGGCCACCGGTCCCTCTACCACGACGGCTGGCGGGCGGTGTGCCCATGGCCGGGGACCTCGTTTGCGGAATCGGGCAAATTTTTCGGCGCCCCCATTGATAAGGACAAATTGACCGAACTCGACGCCACCGCCTGGGAGCTCTACCACGTGGCCGAGGATTTCGCGGAAAACCACGATATCGCCCCAAACAATCGCGCAAAACTTATCGAGATGATCGCCATGTGGTATGTCGAGGCCGGAAAGTACAACGTCATGCCCATCGATTCGCGCGGCGTCCTGCGATTTGCCGATGAGCGGCCAAAGATTTCGCTCGCGCGAACGTCGTACGTGTTTTACCCCGGCACCCAGGGGGTCCCCTCAAGCGCCACCGTAAACGTACTCAACCGCCCGCACAGCATCACGGCCGATGTCGAGATCCCCCAAGGGGGGGCCGAGGGCGTTTTGCTCTCCCAGGGCGGAAACGATGGCGGCTTTTCGTTATACGTCCGGAACGGCAAGCTCCGCTATGCCTACAACTACGTCGGCCGAAACCTTTACTGTGTCGAATCGGTTGATCCCGTCCCTTCCGGGCGCCACAAGCTGCGCTTCGAATTCGAGGTGACCGGGAAACCCGACATCGCAAGCGGCAGGGGCGCGCCCGGAAAAGGTCAGCTCTACTTCGACGGAAAACTCACCGGACAAAGCGATATCGAACTCACCAACCCCCTTACCTTCGGCCTGCTTAGCAGTATTGTCTGCGGCGCTGACGCAGGGGCTCCGGTGGACCCCGCCTACAAGCCGCCGTTTCCATTTACGGGCGTAATCCACAGCGTGACGGTCGATGTTGGCGGCGAACTGATAAAGGACACCGAAGCCGAGGTTCGGATGGTCCTTGCGAGGCAGTAATCCAACCCAATCTCGAAAGGGGAAATTACAATGCGATCGAATAAAGTATTGGTTGTTACCTTCCTGGGGCTTTTTTTGCTGACCGCCCCGGCCTTTTGCGCGGACGCCCAAAGCGGGGCCGCATCGAGCGAACCGGACCCGATGGCGGTCCTGCAACGAATGTGCGATTACCTCCAATCGCTTTCGCAGTTTTCCTTTCGTGCCGAGGCCACCTACGACGAGGTCTATTCCGAGGGAAAGAAACTGCAATATGAAGCTCGACTGGAAACGTATGTGAAGCGGCCGGATAAAATTCGTGTCGATGCGGTTGGCGACATCCTGGACAAAGAATTCTTTCTAAACGGGGGCGCCATCACTCTCTACGACAAGAGCAAAAACGTCTACGCCGACATGCGGGTCCCGCCAAACATCGAGGGAGCGCTCGCCAAAGCCCATAATGAATACAACCTGCGGGTATCGCTAACAGAACTCGCCAACCCCCATCTTTGGAAAATGCTATCGGGAAGAATTCAAAACGCGCTCTATGTGGGCAAGACCGAGGTGCGCGGCCTGTCCTGCTATCATCTTGCCTTCGATGGGCCCAATGTGGAACTCCAGGTCTGGATTGACGCCGGAAAGAAGCCGTTGCCGATGAAAGTGGTCTTCGTGCAAAAAAAAGTGGAAGGTGAGCCCCAGTGGAGCGCGTATCTAAGCGATTGGAAAACCACTGCGAAGCTATCGGATGACTTGTTTACGTTTAGTCCGCCCCCGGGAGTACAGAAGATCAAGTTCGTTCCTCGCAAGCAGCCGGCGGCTCCGGAGAGCGGGAAAGGAAATAAATCATGAAACTCTTTAGACTCAAGTTGCTTATCGTGGCTTTGGCCCTGACTTTGGCGGGATTTACATCTTTTCCGGCAAACTCTGAGGCAAGGGGGTTTGGCGGCGCGCGTGGCGCATCCCGAGGCTTTGGCGCCGGCGGGTTTAGCGGCGGCAGTTTCCGCGGAGGCGGAGGGTATGCCACCGGCCCGCGAGGAGGGGCGGCGGCTGTTGGCCCACGCGGGGGGGCCGCTGCCGTGGGTCCTCGCGGGGGGGCCGCGGTTAGGGGCCCCGGAGGCTACGGCGCGGCCAGGGGGCCGGCGGGAGGAACGGCCGCCAGAGGACCCGGCGGGACCTATGTCAACGGCCGTGGCGCCGGAGGCGCCTACAATGCGAATGTAAACGTCAATCGTGGCTGGGGCGCCTGGAACGGCGGCTATTACAGGCCGGGCGCCGTAGCCGCGGGGGTCGCCGCCGGGGTTGCGGTAGGCACGGCTGTGGCTGCGCTCCCGTCTGCCTATCAAACGGTTGTGGTAAACAGTCAGACTTATTACGTCGCAAACGGCGCCTATTATCAACCGTGTTACCAGGGCGCGGAAGTCAGCTACTGCGTGGTCGCTAGTCCTAGCCCTTAAGTCTTGCGGCCGGAGCGGGTCGCGGCGTGTCGCCGCAGACGGGTTGCCAAGCCCCGACCTGCCCGACTGGCTTCGCCCGCGGCAGCTCGGACGGCGGTCCGCACCCCCTGCCGGCGGCGTGTCGCCGCAGACAGCTATCGCTTCGCCGTCGCGTGAGCGGCCTTTCCCCAAAACAGACCGAGGAATTTCGGTTTGGCGCTTGTCCTGCTCAGGCTCTGTCTACCGGGCTTGCTGGAGTGCCCTTTCGGGCGGGAAGTATTCGAAAAGGAGAGGATTTGCAAAATGAGGACCAAAATCAGGTTTTTTCTGCTGATAGCGGCATTCCTGTTGGCCGATGTCGCGGCCCTTGCCTCCGAGGCCCCACCTCGCATCGGCGCGGACGCCGCGTTGAGGCTGTTACTTAAAGGAAATCGCAGTTTCGTTTCAAACCGCCTGACGGTAAGAGAATCGAGCACCCCCGCCAGGCGCCGCGCCCTTGTCCCGGGACAGCGCCCCTTTGCCGTTATCCTTTCCTGTTCGGATTCCAGGGTTCCCCCCGAAGTCATCTTTAACAAGGGGCTGGGTGAAATCTTCGTTGTAAGGGATGCGGGCAACATCCCCGACCCCATCGTGATCGGAAGCATCGAATATGCCGTCGAACACCTCGGCGCCTCTCTCATCATGGTTCTGGGCCACACCAGGTGCGGAGCGGTAAAGGCCGCCGTGGACGCAACCGGACGGGAGGACGAAAACATCGGCGCGATAATCGAAAAAATCGCCCCGGCTGTTCGGCTGGCCCAAAAAAAGATAACCGGGAGCAATAATCCGAAACTGCTCGAAGCCGCGATCGACGCCAACATCAAGCTCAGTGCCCGGTCTTTGCTGAAAAAGTCCCCGCTCATCCAGTCGCTTGTCGCTTCGGGCAAGGTCAGGATCGTATGCGCGAAATACGACCTGGATAGCGGGAGCGTAAATCTCATGTCCTGCAAAGCAAACTGAAATGTCGGGAACCGTTGTGGGCCGGTTTCGGGGTCGATGAGTGCGCCGAAGGCAGAGCCCTTTGGACCGGCTGTCGTCTCCCGGCCGGTCCAAAAAAGAGTTTTCTCTGTGCCTCTGTGGTTTGATTTTGTTGCCTTTGTCTTTGGCCCAAAGCCGTCGCCCCCCCCATTGCCCTTGAGGTGCATGGATGGAACTACACCGGATTCTTACGTCTTCTTTTGCCTCCCGGACCGCCGTGATAGCGACCTATGTGTTCTTTGTCTCAACGATGCTATCCATCGGGTTAACGGTGAGAGCAGACGAAATCCGGGGTGCTCTTCGAAACCGCGGCCTCCTTGCCCGCGTGTTGGTGGCCAATGTTATACTGGTTCCGATTCTGGGCATGGTCCTGGTAAAGCTCTTTCCGCTCTCGGCCGATGCCCGGACAGCTATCCTGCTCCTGGCGTTTGTCCCGGGAGGGACACAAGCCATTCAGTTTACCGCCAAAATCGGTAAAAATATCGCCCTGGCCGCTGCCCTCCTGTTTCTCCTTTCCCTTGCCGGTATTGTCGTCTCCCCGCTTCTGGCCGCTCTCATCCTGCCCGTCGAAACAGGGGTGACAATTCCCTGGCAGCACGCGGTGGGATTTATTGTCCTTTTCCTTCTGCTGCCCCTGCTGGCGGGTTTCGCACTCGGGCGTGGCGCCACGCAGGTTGCGGGTGCACTCCAAAAACCGATGCTTCTTATCTCCAATATCTCTTTTGTACTCACCATCGTTTTCACTCTGGGGCTAAGGCGTAAGGCGGCCGGCTCGATCGGCTGGGCTGCCCTTACGGCCATGGCTCTTCTCATTTTGCTCTCCATGGCGATTGGCTGGCGGCTGGGCGGACCCGACAAGAGCGCAAGGCAGGTGAGCGCCATAGCGACGAGCATGCGAAATGCGGGGCTTTGCCTCCTGGTAGCGGCTGCGAGCTTTCCCGGCAGGAACGTGCAAACGGCGACGGTGGCCTTCATGGCCCTGATGGTCCCGCCCAATATGCTCTTTACCGCGTGCCAAAGACTAAGAGGCGGGCGCGGGCAAACCTGATAAGTGCGAATTGTCATTTTTTTAAGGAACGCTAACCCGATGCGCTCGACTTTTTCCCGCTCGATTTTTCCGTGGATGATTCCCCTTGTCTATGTGGCGGCCACAATTATGCTGGCCTTCACCCTTCCGCCCCTGGAGTATAAATTCCTCCCCGGCCTTAACCATGAAATGACCACCTCGTCGGCAATCGCGATATTTTCTTCGATAGCCTCGGGCATGATAGCCCTGACAGGCATAGTATTTTCGATTGCCTTCGTCATGGTTCAATTCAGTAGCTCCGCCTACTCGCCACGCCTGGTCTCCTGGTTTAGTGAAAGTCCCGCTATCTTTCACTCCCTGGGACTGTTTTCGGCAACCTTTCTCTACGCATTGGCAGCCATTGGGTGGGTGGACAGGAACGGATCGGGCAAAGTGCCCTTCCTAAGCACATGGGTGGTGCTTCTCCTGCTTATCTCCAGCGTGTTTTCCCTGGTGGTGCTCATCCGGGGCGTATCGGAGCTGCAGGTTACCCGCGTTTTGCAGTTAATCGGCCGCAGGGGGCGCGCGGCCATTCGAAACACCTACAGTCTCTCCGTTTCGGAAAACGGTGTGGATTTGTCGACCGGGGCGCAACATATGCCAATCTCTCAAACGCTCTATTTTTACGGGGAACCGCTTGTGATTGCCGCAATCGACACCCGCTCCCTGGTTCGCCTGGCGAAAGAAGCCCAAGGGCTGATCGTTTTGCCCTACGCCGTGGGAGACGCAGTGATGGAAGGCGCCCAGCTATTGCAAATATTGGGCGGTGCGAAGCGATTACCCGACTCGGCTCTGGCTAAGACGATAAAACTCGCAAGGGAGCGCGCTTTCGACCAGGATCCGGAATATCCCATGCGACTGCTCGTAGACATTGCCATCAAAGCCCTCTCGCCGGCAATAAACGACCCCACCACAGCGGTGCAGGCCATCGATCAGATAGAAGATCTTTTGCGCTGCCTGGCGGCAAGTCGCCTCGATGTCGGTCGCATGCGAGACGAAGAGGGGATGGTTCGCCTGATTTTTCCAACTCCGAAATGGGAAGATTATTTATCGCTCGCCATAGAGGAGATCTCTTTCTATGGGGCTAGCTCTTTTCAGGTCATGCGAAGACTTCGTGCGACTCTAAAAGACTTGGCGCAGTGGGCAAAATCCCCCAAAAAAGAAGCCGTACAGTCTTACCTGCAACACCTCGACGACATCGTTAGCCGCACTTTTTCCGAAGAACGTGACCGAAACAAAGCCCGCCAGGAAGACCGGCAGGGTTTGGGCCATACAAAGGTTGATTCGCCGGATGGTCCAGTTTAGCGCAGCGGCAAAAAAGACCCGTGCCAGGTAGGGGAACGGAAGCAGACCCGCGCCAATGTCTAGCACCGGCAAGATAGGTGAGGAAAAAAACGAGGTCCACTGCAGCAGATAAATCATCACCCCGGCCGCGACCCCGCTCACTATTCCGATCACCACCCCATAGCCAAACCATTAGTAGCAGCACCACGGGCCGTTCGGTTTTCCCGGAGCCCGGGCTCCGCTTCCCATCCCGGTCACATTCGTGTTTTACGCTGACGAAAAAAAGTTAACTATCGCCGGCAAAAAATGCGATTAGCGGCAGGCGCCGGATCCCGAGAGCTTTTCGTGAAAACAGTAAGGATTACAATGTAGAAGATGCCAAAGATTGAGCCTGGCTGCATCCCTTCGGATAAAACCGCAGGAACACTAGTGAAAGAACATAAATAACTATATGAAAGTTCATCGCAAGCACCTTCTGCACTCCAGGAGATGCGATCCTTAGCGCCACAAACGGCAAGAAAACGACGCCCAAAAGGAGACAGCGAACAAATTTCGGGAGACTGCCGTTTAGCGCCGCGTTCACCATTATCATCGAGCAACCCAAAAGAACCACGCCATGATGCGGCTGCAGAAGGTCCGAAAATAGCAACGAGGCCGACAGGACAAGGACCGTGCTAAAGAGGATATGGTATGATTCCACCTTAAGACACGGCTTTCGCAGGTCGAAGACGAGATAAATCAACCCCGAGCCCGCAACCAGCAATTTGAGCCAAAAAGTTATCCGCTTGGCCTCGTACATGCCCCGGGCCGAAAGGTGAATCGGGTCGCCATGGGCCAAAAGAGACAATATCGCATAGTGCATCGATATCTTGTGGGCCTGGAGGTTGACCAGGAAATCGGGAGCGCCGATAGAGGAGACGGCCTGCAGCCATTTCCCTGTTAGTTCGATAAAGCAGAAACTGCCCAGCGCGATGACCGGGATGAGGACAAAGAAAACAGCGCTCCATAACAGGGTAAAGATGGCTGCACGGAATTTTTTCCTGAAAAGTAGATAGGGGACTATGACAATCGGGTACAACTTGAGAGCGATCCCCAAGGACAGAAAAAGACCGCTCAGAAACCAGCCCTCCTTCTTAAGGCACAACATGGACAAGAGGACAAGGCTCAAGACAATCAGGTTGCAATTGAGCATCGTCATATCCAACTGGATGTAATAGGCAACGGGCAGAAACGCCAATAGGAAGTACAGGTATGTAACGCGCCCGTCCCCGGTGTAGAGCTCCGCGAGGAGGAAGCGAACGCTGAAAGCAAAGGCCAGGGCTATCGAAAAGACCCAGATGACGCCCCCGTAATTTCCTGCCGCCTTGAACAAAAAATAGCGAAGAAGAATGCATGGCAGGGGGTAGACAAATCCGTAAGGAAATGTATGCAGATCGATCACCTGGAGGGTTTGCTCCAGGTTTAATCCGTAATCGCCGCCAAAGGGCCGGCCCGGAAAAGAGGATGCCCGCCACAGCGTAAAGAGCGACCAGACTACGAGGGCAACAAGAACGATCGTATCGGCGATCTCCAGGAATTTCTCATATTTTATCCCCCTGCCCTCAGTAACCAGACCTGCGCCATTCTTTACGTGCATGAAAAAACCTTCGAATCGATCAACCCCATTTTCGCCAGACGGTATTGGCAGGCCGTCTTCAGGCAGCCGGCCCCATAGATTACGCTTCGCCGGAAGTCTATCGAAGAGGCCTCGCTGAAATACCTCGTAGGGCAGCTCACTTCGGCCGCCGTATAGCCGAGCCACAGGATTTGGGCAATCGTCTGGTTATCGAAGACAAAATCGTCGGAATTCGTATCGAAGGGAATCCTTTCGAGTAACTCCCGCGAAAACCCCCGATAGCCGGTGTGATACTCCGAAAGCTTTGCCCCCATCAAAAGGTTCTCGGCAAAGGTCAAGGCCCGGTTGCAGACATATCGCCACAGCGGCATGCCTCCTTTCAGTGCGCCCCCCCCGAGAATACGCGAGCCCAGGACGCAATGGTAGAGGCCGTTTCCAATCATCGATACGAATGCCGGAATGAGCTTCGGGGTATACTGATAGTCGGGATGGACCATAATGATTATGTCCGCCCCTTCATCGAGCGCATGCCGGTAGCAGGTCTTCTGGTTTCCTCCGTAGCCCCTGTTGGCCTCATGGATATACACCTTGGTCCGGGAAAGACCCCTTGCTATCTCGATGGTTTTATCACGGCTGGCATCGTCGACGACTATAATCAGATCGACATAGTCCTGGGCCAGCACTTCCGAATGGGTCCGCAACAATGTCCTTTCCGCATTGTAGGCAGGCATGACCACGACGACCTTTTTATCTCTGTACATACGGAGTATTCCCTCTTTTACTCGATCTGCGAATTATCCTCTGTTTTGGAGATATCCGCCGATGAACCCGTGACCGTTCCCCCTCAAATACCTCCCGGAAATTCACAGGCTGAGCCCGGCTCGATTGGATACCGCCCTTGTCGCCGGAGAGGGGCGGCAGCTTTTAGCGCCACGGACGGTTTTGCAGGCAAAAAATTCGATAAGCGGCCGGTATCGACAGCGGAGGTGACGGCTCAAACACGATTGTTGGACAGGCGCGAGATTTTATCCACAAGTTCGTAGCGTGCATCTTTTGTCTGCAGGCTCCCCTTTAGACTCTCAGCCAGAGAACCGATATGCGACAGAGCTTCCCGCTCGGCCAAAATGATTCTTTCGCTCTCCTTTAGAAGGGAGAACAATTTGTCAATTTCATCGTTTAAAGACAACAGGGCCAGCTCGAGTTCACGATCGGACATTTTTGACACCCGTTCGACCACATCGAGCAGTTTTCTCTGAAACCGCCTGTAGAACCCGATGGTGTATTCCGGATTGACAAAATTTCTGTACTGCGACAGCCGCCTTATCTTAAGCCGGAGATCTTTTAGTGAAAACGGTTTGATTATGTAATCGAAGGCCCCGAGTTTCATTGCCTCGATGGCGGTCTCAACCGTCGGATCCCCGGTCATCATGATCACCTCGGAGGGCAGGCAAAGCGATCTCACGTGCTTTAACAAATCGATCCCCCCAAGGGGATTCCCGTCGATCCCCGGGATATTTTTGTCGAGCAGCATGATCTCGTAGTCCCCGGAGGCCATCAGTTTGAAGGCCCCATCCAGATCCGGCGCCAGATCAACCCCGTACCCATCGGCCATCAGAATGGATTCAAGCATGGTGCGCAGATCTTCGTCGTCGTCAACGATCAAGATCTTTTGCGTCATTTTCACGGACCTTTCATTCAGTTTTAAAGTCCAGATGATACTTAATCTATTCAATGCCTTGCGGACTTGTGCCTCAAGAGATCCTATATGGGATCATCGCGCGGATGTCAATGCCTTTTGTTGTGACAACCGCCGCGGGCCCGCCCGACGCATCGCGCATATCGCGATGATCTCTTCCCAAAAACCTCCCAAAGAGCTCATAAACCGCGTTCCGGGTCGCTTCGTTGAGAATCAGCAGCCTCGAAACTCTTTCTCCGGTAAATTTCCGTCCAGGTATCGCTTCGCTGCTTCCTTGAGATCTGCACATTTCCACTGCCCGAGTTGTTCCGCCGTTTCACCTGTCGCTACCCTGAGAGCCTCAAACTGAACTTTGTCGGGAAGTTCGATATCCACTTGACGCCAACCGTTGACACTCGTCCAGGGGTTGTTGTCCATGCCAATGTCGCTGGTAAGAAACACCCGGATGCAGGCGCTCATATATGCTTGTTTGCTCTCAATCCTTACCTTCTCAACCTGCTCAACGAATGAACGAGTTTCGTCGGACATTTCCGGAATGTTGCCGTGAGAAAAGAAGGGTGGCAACCATCAACTCAGATCTTGAGGAGCGTTGATAGACCTGAATATTTTATGTTACCAGGGAAGGAGATAAGAAAGAAGTTGAGTTTATCGGGCAAACCACACATCCCGGGTGAAAAACGCGGCCCACTCAAACACCCTGTGGAGAGGAGAGGACACTACAGGTATTATAAATCTCTAAAGTACAGTGAAGAGCTGAGAGACGTCGCAGCCATTTTCATGACGTAACACCGGTGTAAAGCTGCGTTATCGCGAATACTTGTAGTATGATCAGGGAAGGTTGCGTTTTCCCAAGGTCCAATTTTGTAAGCGTTCACCACGAAGCCCCATTTTTCCCTTCGCGCTCTTTGTGTTCTTCGTGGTTGAATCCCGGTATTGCTCTCAGTTCAGACCTCCGGGTCAGTAGTCAACCAGTAGAGTAGAGAGGGAGACATCAGATGTTTAGGCCACATGCTTCCATCGTATCTGCCTTTTCAGGCGTCGTGGCAAAAGGCATGCAGGCCGTGCCGCTTATGTCACCCTCCCCCTCGTCGGACCGGACGTGCAGA
>JARLHO010000134.1 GCA_031292215.1 Syntrophobacteraceae bacterium
CATGTTGAACGAGCAATTAACATGTCCGACACCTTTCAGTCGGACAGATCGGCCAGACTTGTCCTGGCGTACCGAAGAGCACGAAGGAAGAGCAAAGGTCGGGCTAAAAATCCCCGGCGGTTCTTCGTGGTGAACGATTACAGATTTTTTAAATGGTTCCCTTTAGCAGCAGCCTCAAACCATTCGCGAGAGAATTGCGCAAGAGGATGACCGATGCAAAACAGGCTCTCTGGTCCAAAGTTAGGCAAAAACAAATCAATGGTCGGATTTTCTTTTCTCAGAAAGCCATCGGCAGCTATATTGTTGACTTCACCTGTCCGAGCGTGAAGTTGGTGGTAGACCTTGATGGCAGGGCAAAAGATGAGATCAGAGACAAGGCCCTTGCAAATTCAGGGCTATCAGTACTCAGGCTTTCGTGCTGTACGAACAGACTTGAATTGAAATCCCCCCAACCCCCCTTTGCAAAAAAGGGGGACGATTGAACCAAGCCCCTTTCTAAATTACTGCTCATGCGCTTAGGGCAAACAATATTTGAGGGCCTCGGCGCCCTATAGCACAGTTTGCGAATTTCTCTTACGACACAGTCTCTTTGCGCTCCACCCGTCCTACAGAAGGCCTCCGCATGCGATTGCGGTGAAAATATCCAAATCAATCGTGACTTTTAGCCTGCGGGATGGCTTGTTTTCAGCCAAGGAGGCTATGCCCGGTTAATCGCATCGATTAACTGACGCAGCCTGCTGAAATATTTGCGGTTAAAATCAAGAATCAACCGTGGAAGATGAAAGATTTCCGGCTCGTCCTCCTCTTCGGGGAGCGCCTGGGAGAGGCAGAAATTTCCACCCGGTTCCAGTATGTCGGAAAATTCTTTTTTCCACCTGGAGATATTTTCCGCATCAACGGTTGACTGGAGTCGAATGACAAGTCGGTTGGCAAAGAACCTGAGGCTGTGATAACGGTAGTAGAAACGATTTATTACCTCCACGGCGTCCTTTACCGAATCGACCATGGTAAAAAGGCTCAGGTCCTCCGAATTAATATAGCCACGAGCAAGCAATTCGCGTTCGACATAACTTTTCCAGTTTGACCAATAGGTTCCCTCGGGTTGATCGACCAGGATCAAGGGAATGGGATAGCGTTTTCCGGTCTGCACCAGGGTAAGCACTTCCATGGCTTCGTCGAGCGTGCCAAAGCCTCCCGCAAAGAGCGCCACGGCGTCTGCTTCCTTAATGAAAGCCACCTTCCGGTTGAAAAAGTATTTATAGGTGATGCTCCGAGGGCTTCCATGCATAATATTATTGCCGCCGTCCTCAAAGGGGAGCCGAATATTTACGGCGAAGGAGTGTTTTTCGCCGGCGCCTTCATTTCCAGCCCTCATAATTCCCTGGCCGCCGCCGGTGATCACCATATACCCACACTGGGCAAGAGTGCTCGCCAAAGACTTGGCCAACTGGTAGCTACCCGAATCGGGCATGACCCGCGCCGACCCGAAGATCGTCACTTTTCTCACCCCCCGGTATTGTTCGAATACCTTGGCGGTGTAGCGCAACTCTTTTAGAGTCGAGGTCATGAGCTTTAGTCCCGCTCTATCCCGGCTCTCCCTACCCGCTTTTAGAACGGTGAGAATCATTTCCCTCACCATTGCGGGATGGCATACATCGCCGACAAGCCCTATGAGCTGGTCGATCAAAGGATCGATCTGCTCATTTTGACCGGAAAAACTAATCTCCATTCCTGCGCCGTTACCATTTGCCATCGATTCAGTGCTCAAATTACAACATCTCCTCTTGGTCCCATTGGCACGAGACTTTAGTATTCTTCATGATATCCAAATCAGAAAAAAACGCAAATTTTTACGCTCCATGCGTCGTGGAGAGTCGCCGGTATGCGCAATCCACCACGAGATCGGTCCACGGTACGGTAATTATAACCGCACCGACGGCGACCATCCCCCAAGCTGAATAAATTATAGTCTCCAATTACTGCATTCTCGATCCGAGTGGTTTACGAAGGTGTGACAATTCGCACAAAACCGATCCGAATCGTCCGACCGGACGAAGCGCTAAGCCAACGAAGGTCGAATACAATAGGCAATAAACCCATTGGCGCAATCATGGCGCTATTCTTTGGAAACCCGGCGGGATTGTGGCTGTATTTAGTCGTAAATAATTATCCGCATCCATTTGATAACTATGCGTAGTTATAGGATAACATCATTTCTTTGATGTATGGCACGAAAAGTGCTCTTCCTCATATCGGAAACTAACAAAAAACTCTTTCCTCCTCGAAGCCGATCAGTCTGCCCCACTGATTGGCTTTTTTTTCGCGTGACGCATAATTTGAATCACCTTCCACAGAAATCATCGCTTCCCGAGGATTGGAATGAAGATAAAGCCATCCGATAATGAATCCGTTGAAAGTGGCCGCCACTGCCCGGGATATCTCCAGGTTGGCCCGGGATACGCTTTCGACTCGCGCCTTGAACCTCACAGGGCAAGGAAGCAGCAGAAGACATGTCCTCTTATGTCTTCGTCTTGGCGGCGATAGATAGGCCGGGGCTCCAGGAGCCCGGCCGCCCCTTTTTTTAGACCGGGTTTTATCGAGGACGAAACTTCGGCGAATAGGTCACCCGGCAGGCGGTGCGGACTGCCGTCCGAGCTGGCGCCGGCGCAGCCAGTCGGGCAGCTCGGGGCTTGGCAACCCGCCTGCGGCGACACGCCGCGGATATTGCCTTATCGCTGCGGCTCCTTAAAGATTTCGCCAAACCGCCTTGACCGTAGTACCTTCGCGGGGGGCTGATATTATCGAGAATTGCCCTCCGCAGAGTTCGGCCCTCTCTTTCATCCCCATGAGCCCCAGGCTTTTTGCAGCGCGCGATTCCATGATCAAATCCAAGTCCATCCCAATCCCGTCATCGCTTATCTCGAGCTCAAGGACGCCATCGTGTAAGGCGAGACGAACATCGACCCACTCCGGCTTGCCATGCTTTAAAGCGTTATTCATGGCCTCTTGAGCTATCCGGAAGATCACGATCTTTAAGTCTTCGGGGATATCTTCTTCCTCGATTCTCGTCTCAAGTTCTATATGGGGGTTGGGATAGAGCTTAAGGAGCTCCCGGCGATACCAGTCGAGAGTGGTAAGGATGCCATGCTCGGTGAGGATAGTGGGTCTTAGGCCCATATAAATCGCTCTGGTTTCATCAAGAGAACGCTGAAGAACAGGAACAAATTGGCGGAGCAGATCGAGTGGCCGGCTATATTCCTTTTTTTCCAGTCTGTCGATCACATGCTCGATCCGAAACTTAAGGGCCGCAAGGGTCTGGCCGACGCTGTCATGCAACTCCATCGACAGTCTTTGTCTCTCGCTTTCCTGGGCTTCAATAAGCCTCGAAGGGACCAGGCGGAGTTTCTCATTGGCCGATTTCAAATCGGCCGTTCGTTCCCTGACGCGCAACTCAAGTTCATCACGCGACCGGCGCAGCTCATTTTCCATCTGCTTGCGCTCGGTGATATCCCAAACGAGTCCGTTAATCCTCTCCGGCCGCCCCTGAGTGTCGCGGGCAAGCCTTCCTCGAACGGCTATGTGAATCACTTTCCCATCGGTCTGGACAGACCTGTGTTCGGCTTCAAACGGCATATCCTGCTTAAGAGCTCGCCCCAGCGACCTGCGGACCCTGTCACGGTCCTCAACATGTATGGCCCTAAAGACCTCCTCTTGCGTACCTGCGAAGGTTGGCGAGTCGATCCCCAAGAGATGACACCCCAGTTCATCACCGGAAAATCTATTGGCGGAGATGTCCCATTGCCACGTCCCCATGCCGGCTGAACGCAGCGCGAGATCGAGCCGGGCCCGGCTCAGCCGCAAAGCGTCTTCAGCCTCTTTTCGCTCGGTGATATCGACCACCACGCCCACGGACCTCACGACCTCGCCTGCGGCGTCGAACCGATTGACACATTTCGCTAGAACATGGCGGATTTCCCCGGTATGTTTGCGGACAATGCGCAATTCGCTCTCATAGGAGAGCTGTTTTTCCTGGATGGAGGAGGAATAGGCAGTGTCAACGGCTTCGCGGTCATCCGGATGGACGGCCTCAAGGAATGCCTCATAGCTTGCGTCAAAATCCTGCGGCTCAAGCCCGAAAATTCGATAGACCTCATCTGACCAGGTCACTCTGTTAGCTCTCAGATCCAAGCTCCAACTACCAGCGTGGCTTATCTTCTGCGATTCGGCCAGAAACGCCTCGCTCTCCCTGAGTTTTTGGTCTGCCAGCTTACGTGCCGTTATGTCGCTCGCCTCCCCGAACCATTCAACGATTTGGCCATCGTGGCTCCGCACGGGGACGGCCCGTGAGGACACCCATCCCGGGGTCCCATCCGAGCGTCTGACCCGGTGTTCGAGTTCAAAAACAGACCCCGTTCGTATTGCATTGGCGATTGCCTCGAGCATCCACTTTTGGTCGTCAGGATAAATATAGTCGAACAGCCAGTCGGGATTTGGCTTTTCCGTACCGGCCAGAAGGCCGCCACCCTTGAGCTGGCGCATTTGTCCCCAATCCGGACTCATTCGATAGAGCACCTGAGAACTGGCCTCAATCAATGCACGGGAACGTTTCTCGCTTTGTCGCAGTTCCTCCTCATCTCGCTTGCGCTCGAGGATCTCCCACGTAACGTCGGCAAGGTAGGCCACGGTTTCCGCATCCTTTTCCGTGTAGTCCATCTGTTTATTGCCAACGCCCACAACTGCCACGGGCCGACCTTCACGCATCACAGGGACAACCAGCTCTCGAACGACCCGCGGGTGGCCTCCCGGCATCCCCTTCTCGTTTTCAAGGAAATCGCAATCGTTAAGTATGACAGGCCTCCCCTGCCGTATGCCGTCCGCCCAGTGGCCGGCCCGATCGAGACAGTAATGGCCGTCCTTATTCCTGGCTTTGCAAAAGGTGGTCAAGATTTGGGTAGACCACTGCTGAAGAGGAGGCATCGTTTGATCTCTTTGTACAAGATAATAAAATCCAATAGGGCTCCCCGCGATCCCGCCGATTTCATCGAGGGTCTTGCCGAAAAGCTCGTCTACCGTGTGCGTGGCAGCGTAGTCGATAAGGTCCAGATGCACCTGAACGAGCCTTTTCCTCTCCATTTGCGTATTTTCACTCTCGGCGGCAAGCTTTACCAGTTCTTCTGCTTTGTATGTCCGTGCCTGGTTGCGGTATGCTATCTCGATCAGGTAGACGACCAGAATGGCGCCGGCGAGAAAAAGGACTAGATCTATAAGGTCGACGGTTTTTGCAATGGCAAAGTGGCCGAAAGGAGCGATCCAGAAATAGTCGGTGAGTACGGCGGAGGCAATTGTAGCCAGCAACCCCGGCCCAAATCCCCCGAAAAGGGCGGCAATCGCTACCGCAGGGTAGAATGTCAAAAAGGTGGCGCGAAAACCAAGAACTTCTGTGAGCTGCCACCGGATGGCGGCGGCAATTATGACTAGAGTAACACTTACTAAGTAGCTTGGCCATGCCGGCGGGTTCGTTCTATTCCCTATCATGAGATTTCCCCTGTCCGAAATAAAAATCCACAGCGGCTACCTTGAAGGATAAGGAGTGGCCCGGCTTACTGCCTGGTTTGTGGGGTGCTGCAGGTGATTGCCGGGTAGAACAAGCGTCTCCGATAAATCTAAGACTTGAGAATAAAAACTGAAAGCCATGAAGGAAAAGGGAATAGGCGGCTTCTGCGGTTTTAGCTTCCGAGGTTTCAATAAGGTTAGACCCCAAGTGATCGTTCAGTCTCCCCGACTTCGCCGCATTCGGTTCATCGCCGCTTATTTTCTCAACTTCCCCGGAGAATATCTTCCCCTTTCCGTTGAGTATTTCCGCAGAGCATGTTTATCGGGCTACTCCATAGGACCTCTTGGGGTCTGAACACAATTTAAGTACGTCCAGCGCTTTGACATGTGGGTGCTATTTGGTATTTCCCGTTCGAAAAAGCTGTAAATACTAAACAATACGGTATAGAGACGGGTTCTCAGATTGAAATCCTCCGGTTCGATTGCTGGAGATGTCGCCGGTTCCTGCGCCTTAGGCGACCCCTATTTCCCCTGATTCTCTCTGCGCTGGTGAGCCGCGACAAAACCAAAGCAAACCAGTAGAGTAGAGAGGGCGCCATAAGACGTTTAGGCCACATCGCTTCCATTGTATCTGCCCTTTCGGGCGTCGTGGCAAAAGGCGTGCAGGCCGTGCTGCTTATGGAGCCCTCCCCCTCGTCGGACCGGACGTGCAGA
>JARLHO010000016.1 GCA_031292215.1 Syntrophobacteraceae bacterium
AAATTAAACCTAAAGGCCCGTTCTTGTCGGGTCAACCGATGCCCTGTAACTGGCACTCCGGTTGACCCATGCTCTGCTCTTTTAAGATACAAGGTTGGGCTAAGCGCAGCGCAGCCCAACAAATTAATCGTATAGGAAACTTCAAGTTCATCCTCGTTCAAACCGCGTCCGAGGTCGTGGCGGCTGGGCTTGACCGCGACCTGGTACAAGACCTCAAGGAGAACCCTCCAATGCAATATTCCTATGTGTTGGTCACTCCGGCTAGAAATGAGGAAGACTACATCGAGGGGGTAATCGAATCGGTTGCTTCCCAGAGTATTCTTCCCCGCAAATGGATCATTGTAAGCGATGGTTCAACCGATCGCACCGAGGAGATCGTCTTAAGCTATGCCAGGAACCGGGATTATATTCAATTGATACGCATGGCGGAACACCGGGGACGCAATTTCGCAGCCAAGGTGGAGTGCTTCGAGGCGGGGCGTGATCTCCTAAAGGGGGTTGACTATGACATTATCGCAAACCTCGATGCGGACATCACTTTCGGGCCGGACTATTTCGAGTATCTTTTGGCAAGATTTGCGGAAAACCCGCGCCTTGGCGTGGCCGGGACGGCTTTTGTGGAAAACGGGGGCCACTACGACTACCGGTTTACAAACATCGAACACGTCTCGGGGCAGTGCCAGCTCTTCAGGCGGAAGTGTTTCGAAGATATCGGCGGCTATACGCCCATAAAGGGCGGCGGCATAGACTGGGTGGCCGTAACGACTGCCAGGATGCGGGGCTGGGAGACGCGAACCTTTACCGGAAGGTCCTTTTTTCACCACAGGACAATGGGATCGGGCAACTCGAGCGGTTTGCTCGTTCATTTCAAACAGGGCCAAAAAGACTACAGTTGCGGCAACCATCCGCTTTGGGAAGTTTTTAGAGCGCTCTATCAGTTTGGGGGAAAGCCTTATGTCATCCGGGGCCTTCTCATCATGTCGGGATATGTGTGGTCTTTGGTAAGGATTGCCAAAAGGCCCATACCCGAAGAGCTTTTGCAGTTCATCCGGGCGGAGCAGTTGAGAAGGCTAAGGCAAAAGTTTTCCTCGCCGGCAGGACGAATTTCTTAGCGTAAACGGTTGTGTAGAGGCAAAAATGGTCGAAGTCGGACAAACCCTTCTAACTGTTCAAGGCAAAAAGGTCGGGGTCCCGTCAATCCAGGTGGGGGCCAAAACTCTTATTTCAAGAGGAAAGCTCCTAAAAATAGCCGAGGTTATGGACGAGGAGTGGGAAGAGCAAGACAGCGCCACAGCTCCTGAGTACCTGATCGAGCAGATTGGAAAATCGGGCCTTGGAGCAGATGTTTTTACTTTCTGCCAGCAAATTCCCGATACCATTCCCAAATACCCCTATCGCATCGAGTGCGGCAATTTGGCAGTCGTTTGCATTACGAGCTATGAGAGCTGGTGGAGCGATCAAATCACCCAGGTCTCCAGAAAGAATGTGAGAAGGGCGGCAAAACGGGGTGTAACGTGCAAGGTGGCAGCCTTTGACGACGAATTGCTAAGCGGCATTGTAAGGATCTACAACGAAACGCCCATCAGGCAGGGAAGAAAGTTCTGGCATTACGGAAAAGATCTTAACGCGGTAAAGAGCATCAATGAAACATTTCGGGAAAGGGCCGATTTCATTGGCGCATACTATGGCGACAGTTTGATAGGCTTTATGAAAATAGTTTATGTCGGCGAGGTCGCAAATGTCATGCAGATCCTCTCCATGAACGAACATCAGGATAAACGCACAACAAACGCGCTCATTGCCAAAGCTGTCGAAGTTTGTGCGAACAGAAATGTTAAGTATTTCGTTTATGGAAATTATATCTATGACGACAATTTCAGCAGCCCGCTAATCGAATTCAAAAGGCGGATGGGGTTCGAGATGATTGCTTTTCCGATCTACTTTGTGCCACTTACCGAATGGGGCAAGGTAGCGTTGAAGCTAAATCTTCATCATGGCATAAAAAGGATGATTCCAGCCCGTCTTGCTAAGAGATTGCTAAAGACGAGGGCCAACTGGTACAAAAGACGTTTGAGTAGTGAGTAGTGAAGTGTTACTGGTTGATAGTAACAAGTTACTGATGAGTGGTTAATAGTTACTAGTGAAGAAGATATAAACGCCTCAACCAGTGTTAACGGTTTTTCGCCGGTGTAGCTCAATTGGTTAGAGTGCCTGAAAAGTATTCAGCAGATGGAGGTTCGAACCCTTTCGCCGGCTTCAAGTAAATACACTTTGCATATGTTTTTGTGAATAATAGTGAATGAAAAAATACCATGATCGACACTTACCACTCCAGGATAAAACGATGCCGGGCATATTTGGAATAATCGCAAAAGAGTTGCCCGAGGAGCGGTCGGCTCAACTCCACCAGATGCTTTGTTCGATGCGACATGAGCCCGGCTACCGGTGGGGCATCTTTGTAAATGAGCCCCTCGGCCTGCGGCTTGGCTGGACCGCCCACAAAGGTTCCTTTTGCGAGTCCATGCCGGTATGGAATGAAAAAAAAGATGTCTGCCTGATATTTTCGGGCGAGGATTTCCGCGATCCTTGCGAAATTTTGCATCTACGATCCAGGGGCCACGCATGCCGGCCCGACGATGCCGGGTACCTGGTGCACCTCTATGAAGAAAAGGGTCCCGGGTTCCTGGAGACACTAAATGGCTGGTTTTCCGGGATTCTGGCAGATTTTAGCCGGCGTCTCGTTATTCTTTTTAACGACCGCTACGGCCTGGGCCGGATTTATTATCACCAAAAAGGGGAGGGCTTCTATTTTTCCTCGGAGGCCAAAGCGCTTCTGCGGGCTCTGCCCGAATTGCGAGAGGTTGACTTAAGCTCCCTTGCGCAGACTTTTTCCATGGGCTGCGTGGTTGGAAACAGGACTCTTTTTCCCAAGATCTATTTGCTGCCGCCGGCATCGCGGTGGTCGTTCGATTTTTCGAGCGCTCCGAAAAAGGAGACGTACTTTCATCCCGGGGAATGGGAAAACCAGCCTCTTCTGGGCGATGAGGAGTACTACGGAAAGCTACAGGAAACATTTGCCCGAATACTTCCACGGTATCTTCGAGAACCCGTGGCGATGTCTCTTACCGGGGGGCTTGACGGCCGATTGATCATGGCGCGGGCCGATTGGCGATCGGTAAATCTTCCCTGCTATACCTTCGGGGGCCTCTACCGCGACTGCGCCGACGTAAAAATCGCGAGGCGGGTCGCAAAACTGTGCGGCCAATCTCACGAGACCATTCGTGTTGGCCCTTCTTTTTTTTCGCAATTTCCGGAGCTATCCGAAAAGACCGTGTATGTGTCCGACGGCGCGATGGATGTATCCGGGGCGGTCGAACTCTTTGTCAACCGGATTGCCGCGCGGCTTTGTCCTGTGCGTCTTACGGGAAATTACGGCTCGGAAATCTTAAGGCGCCATGTGGCTTTTAAGCCCGGGAGACCTTTGGAAGCGATGTTTTCTCCCGAATTCGCAGAGCTCGTTCGAAAGGGGTCCGAAATTTATGAAGAGGAGCGAAGGGGCCATAAGCTGACATTTATAGCCTTTAAACAAACGCCCTGGCACAACCTGGGGCGGCTAAGCGTCGAGCAGTCTCAACTCACGATGCGTTCGCCATTTCTGGAAAACGATCTGGTGTCCTTGGCCTACCAGGCCCCGGCAAGCCTTGCGCAGAGCTCGGAGTTATCGCTTCGCCTCATTGCGGACGGATGCGAGCGCCTTGGCAAGATCCCAACGGACCGCGGGCTTAGCTACCGGCCCCTGCCCGTTGTCTCGGAGGTTTTGCACGCCTTTCGGGAGTTTTCCTACAAGGCCGAATATGCCTACGACTATGGCATGCCGCAGTGGCTGGCAGCCGTTGACCATGTGGTGTCGCCTCTGCGATTGGAGAGGCTTTTTCTGGGCCGGCAGAAATTCTATCACTTTCGTGTGTGGTACCGCAGGGAATTGTCCCGGTATGCGATGGAGGTTCTTTTGGACCCGCAAAGTCTTGCCCGGCCATACATCGACGGAAAGGGGCTCTCCGAGGTCGTAAACGCCCATGTTAAGGGCATTCGCAACTACACCGGCGAGATTCACGCGGCCCTTACTGCCGAACTGATACAGAGGTGTCTTATCGAAAGGACGTAAGGCGCGTTAAAATGGGTCTCTTTTTTAATTGATTCGCCCGGAGGTGGTGGAAAGCGTTTACCGGCACGTTTAATGCTTTCCCTAAGGCTCCGAACCGTGCCGGACCGCAGGCAGGGTTCGAAAGGCACATTTTTTAAATCCGGGTAATCAAGAAGAAGGAGACAAGATGAATTTCAATAACCAAACTTCCAGGGGCAAAACAATCAGGAACTGCGTGATTGTCCTTGCCGCACTGGCGCTACCGGCGGTCTTTTCGCAAAAGGCGCTCGCCGTTTATTCGCTTCCGGCTTCAAGGGTCGTCAACTGGTCCACGGCGGGCGTAACAGGCGGAATCCCGTCAAGGACCACGATTTATAAAACGATACAGGCATCTTCTTACGGAGCTGGTTCAACCGATGCCACGAGTGCGATTAACAGCGCTCTTTCGAGTTGTCCGGCAGGGCAGGTGGTGGTGCTTTCCTCGGGCGCCTTCAAGATCGCGGGCACGATAAAAGTTCCCTCAAATGTGACGCTGCGCGGCTCAGGACCTCAGAGTACGATTCTTAGCATGACGGGGAAGGGGATAGGAATCCAGATCGGGACCCATTTGGCCCCCTATGGCACGACGGCCACAAGCTCATCGAATGCCGTAGCCCTATCGAGCGGGTACACAAAAGGGTCCTCCTCGGTCGTTTTAAACGGTTCTCTTTCGGGGCTTGCAGCAGGCAGCCTGGTGTGGCTAAGCGAGTTAAACGATTCCTCTGTCCCGGTAACGCCTTATGGCGGGGGCGGCAAGTGCACGTGGTGCGACGATGGACTGGGGGGCACGCGAAACCTTGGACAGATCGTGCGTGTGACATCGGTTTCGGGCAAGACCATCGGGATCGATCCGCCGATGAATACGACTTATAACGGTGGCCTTTCGCCGCTGGCGATACTGGTTACAAACTCGCCTACCCATGACGCGGGGGTCGAGGCCCTGCAGGTCTATGACAACAACTCCGGCCGTAGCAGCAACTTCTCGTTCCAGGGAGCATACAACTGCTGGATAGAAAATGTGGAAAGCAACTATTCGGATGCAGACCATGTGGACATCGACTATTCGACCCATGTGACGGTAGCCGACAGCTATTTTCACGACAGTTTCGTCCATACGGCGGGAACCTCAGATTCCGAGCTGGCGCTTGAAACCTGGTCTTCGGCAAACCTTATCCAGAACAACGTGTTTAGACGGCTTCACTGCTCGGTGATGCTACGAGACGGGGTGGCGGGCAATGTGACCGCCTATAATTATTTCGATGGGGATTTCGACAGCGGTTCGACCACGGTGTTAATGTACCCGATAGGTTTTCACGGCGCCCATCCCGAGTACAACCTCTTTGAGGGCAACGTCGCCAACATGGTAAATGACGACAGCATCTGGGGCAGTTCGTCGGATGAAACCTACTTTAGAAACTGGTTTGTTGGCACCACCCTCATATGCAGCCCCATAAACAACACGCGGGGAACCGTTTCCACCTCTCCGGTCGGGACCTACGGCGCAAGCGGGGTCAAGGCGTGGTGGGCAAATGAGGCGAACCGGCCGATGGCTTTCGGCTACCTCAGCACAGCCAACAACATGGCCGGAAATGTCGTTGGGAGCACGCAGCTTCTTAACCTCATGAAGATGACCAAGATGGTGGTCTGGGCAAAGGGGGTCAGTCGTGCGTACTCAGGGACCGCGTATGGCTACTCGATGGGTTTTGGCGGAAGCGGCGCGGGAGATTCGGGGACCTATTCGAATTGCGGCTCGAGCGGCTATCCCGGCTCTCCGTGGTGTTCGGATAACACCGAGGCGTATACCACCGGCATCATCCAGGGCGATTATTCTTATGCGGACGGCTCGACTAACTGGGGTTACGGCGGGTACAAAGACCCCAATTCCTCCGACCACGTTCTTCCGAGTTCGCTCTATCTCAGTGGAAAACCGGCCTTTTTCGGCTCTACAGCCTTTCCTGCGATCGGACCGGATGTAACGGGCGGAAACGACACTTCGGGCCATGTGCATACTATCCCGGCTCAAGCGTGCTATGCGGAAGGAAAGATGCCCAATTGCCTGGCAACTTCTTCTCCAAGCAGCCTGACAGCCCCCTCAGGGGTCCGTTTGATCGGTCAGTAGAGAAGGGGTTGCACGAAAATATGTAATATACCCCAATCCCCGGCATAATGCGGGAGTGGGAAGCCCCGGGCTTTCCACTCCCGACTTTCCGAGGCGCTTTTACTTTCCACCCTTTTTTCCAGCTTATATAGTAGTCGCAACACTCCGCAGGGCGGCCAATCTGTATGCTTTTGACTTCACTGCGGAGTTTTTCCCCTACACAATCTAGTAATACAGCAAGAACCCCTTACATTAACGAAAATTTCAGCGGAGGGATCGAGGATGTCCCAGTCCGATCTGCCCCATATTTCGGTGTGCGTCCCGACTTTTAGAAGACCTGTGCTGCTTAACCGGTGTCTGGAGGCGATGCAAAACCAGCAAAGCCGGGGGTTTTCCTATTCGATAGTGGTCGTAGATAATGACGCCGAGGAGTCGGCAAGGGATGTTATCGACTTATGGCGCGAACGTTCATCGGTTCCTATCCGCTACGAGGTCGAGCCGGTGCAAAATATTTCTCTGGCTAGAAACCGGGCGGTAGCCAGTGGTGAGGGAAAATTCATAGCATTTATCGATGACGACGAATACCCCGATCCCACCTGGCTCCAGGAGATGTTTGAGGCCTTCGGAAAAATACCGGCCGATGGTTTCCTGGGGCCGGTTATTCCCTACTACGAAGGCAGTCCCCCGAAGTGGCTGGTAAAAAGCGGGCTCTGCGCGCGCAGGGCTTTTGAAACCGGGGCCAATTTGACCAACCTAAGATACATGAGCACCGCAAACGTCATGATTTGCCGAAATATTTCGGAAGGCGAGGAGCAGGTGTTCGATCCGCGCTACGGACTAACCGGGGGGGAAGACTCCGATTTTTTCGACCGAATGATGAAAAAGGGGCGCCGGTTCTATTGGTGCAACGAGGCGGTCGTACACGAGGCGGTGCCCAAAAGACGGCAAAGCCGGGCATATCATTTACAACGCGCAATGATACGGGGGCTAATAAATGCCGATCAGCTCCCGTTATTTGGCCTGGCGACACTTAAATCCGTTGCGGCAGTCATTGCCTATTCGTTATCCCTGCCCTTTATGGCATTGGTTGGCCAACATGTTTTCATGAAATACCTGATAAGGGATTGCGATCACCTCGGGAAACTGCTTGCCTGTTGCGGCATAAAGCCGGTCAGCAAAAGGACGTTTCAGTAGAGCCATGGACAAAAACTACACGGTGGATTGCGGTTGTTTGGAAAGCGGGCCCTGGCATGAAATTATGGGGAGCTTCCAGGATGCTAACCTTTACCAGGCGTGGTCCTATGACATGGTGCGCTATGGGCGCAAATCCGTTTTACACCTGGTTTTGAAAAAAGGAAACGAGGCTGTGGCGGCGGCTCAGGCCAGGGTGAAGCGGCTGCCATGGACAAGGGCCGGGGTGGCCTATGTGCTCTGGGGCCCAATGTGGCGGCGAACGGAGGAAGCAGCAGACGCGCAGACGTTTCGCCTGGCGCTGCGAGCGCTTCGCAGTGAATTGTCCATAAAAAGAGGCCTTGCTCTACGATTGAACCTTTTGGCCTTTAGCGGGCGAAACGATGTTTTAAAGCCGATCCTTGCCGAGGAGGGCTATCAACGCTATGAGGGGGCGAGGAGCAGGCGGACTCTGATTGTCGATCTTCACCACTCCCTGGAGGAGTTGCGGGCCGCACAGCACCCCATGTGGCGAAATCATCTGAGCCGCGCGGGAAAAAAGGGGCTGGAACTCGAATTGGGCGAGGGTGAGGAATTGATTGACGAAATCGCGCCAATTTATAAGGAAATGGCAAGCCGCAAGGGGCTTTTCGAATTAAACGACATCGCTCACTTAAAAAAGGTCCAAAGAGAACTGCCTCCCTCGCTTAAACTAAAAATCATCGTTTGCCGGCTGGGTGGCCTCGCGTGCGCCGGGGGCATCTTTTCCGCCATGGGTTCGACCGGGATCTATCTTACCGGGGCGACCGGGAATCGCGGCATGAAAACCTACGGCTCTTACCTGGTGCACTGGGCGTTTATCAAATGGCTAAAGGAAAATGGTTTTCTCTACTATGACCTAAACGGGATAAACCCGGAAGTAAATCCGGGCACCTACCAGTTTAAGCGCCAACTTGCGGGAAAAGCCGGGATGGAGGTCGAGATGCTGGGTAAATTTCAGGTGGTCGACAGCACGATTAGTTCTCTTGTTGTCGGAGGCGCCGAGTGGTTGCTGTCGGGTTACCGTAGAATGAGCCACAGGGTGCGGTAGCCGCTGAATTTTTTAAGTCGCACCCGGTTTAGTGCCGGGAGATTCAGTTTCCCGAGTAAAAGAAAATTCCCCTTTTGAGACTAAGATATGATCTCTCAAATCGTCTCCCCAATTTGTATTATTTTTATCGTTTTTCTCTTCTGGATTGACATGAAAAGAGGGCAACGCTTTTCCCGCGCTCTGTGGATACCGTTTCTGTGGATGTTTTTCTCCTCCGGGCGCTCCTTATCGCAATGGGTGCATCTGGGCCCGGAGAAGCAATTGAGCGCGAGCTTTCAGGCGGGTGACACGCTAAATCTCGTATTTTTCCTGGCTCTTATCGTTATCGGAGTGGTCGTATTGGCATCACGGAAGAGAATGGATTGGGCGGAGGTGCTGAGCGGAAATAAATTGATCTGCTTCTATCTACTCTACTGCCTGTTGAGTGTAGGCTGGTCGCCCTATCCGTTCATCGCCTTTAAGCGATGGGTAAAGGAGGCCGGCAACCTGGTGATGGTTTTGCTGATCCTTAGTGAAGACCACCCTTTGGATGCCATCGCGGCGACGTTGAGGCGCCTAAGTTACCTGTTGCTCCCCCTGTCGGTTCTTTTCATAAAGTATTATCCTGCGTTAGGGAGGGGCTACACCGATCAGGGCGGCCAGATGTTTACAGGCATAGGCATGCAGAAAAATGAACTGGGGGGGCTGTGCCTTATCTGCTGTTTTTATTATGGCTGGCATTTTATTTTTCGGGGCAGGACGGGCCGCAGCTTTTCGGGCGCAAACAATTCCTACAGCCGTGGGCCAGATGATCGGGACGTTTCCAGCGAAATAATCCACCTGGTGTTGGCGGCGATGCTCCTGTGGCTTTTCCGTATGTCCCAGAGCGCTACTTCCATGGTCTGCGCGGCCGTAGCCGTCGCGCTGTTTCTGGCGGCCCGTGCAACCTCTTCTTCGCCCGGAAGAGTCGTAACCCTGGCGACCGTTGCTTCTTTATCGTATTTTGTTTTGGACGCCACCACCGGGATAAAAGGCTACGTACTACATATCCTGGGGCGAAGGCCGGACCTTACGGACCGGACGTTTATATGGGCCGTTACATCGAAGTTGGCCGGCAATCCCCTGATCGGCGTCGGCTACCAGAGCTTTTGGCTGGGCGACAGGCTAAAGGAACTCTGGGAAAACACGGGGGCCCACCTCATTCAGGCTCACAACGGGTATTTGGAGCAATATCTAGACCTTGGCTATATTGGCGTAGCCCTTGTCATAGCACTGATGGTGCTTGGACTCTTCAGGGTGCGCAAGCTCCTGGCCAAAGACAATGCGGCCGGCGCTCTGATGTTTTCTTTTATCGTTGTCATCGCCCTATATAATTATACAGAGGCCTCATTTTACGCAATGAGTAATTTATGGCTGCTGTTTATCCTTGCGATCGTAAAAATCCCCGAACGGGAATTGGACATGGAGACCGAAAATGACGCTCTTAGCCTGTGGAAAAGCACGGGGGGCCGGTTCCTGTCGGCTGGAATTAGAGGATGGCAGCGGCTGCCGGAGTAAAAGATGAAGACTTCGAAGGACCCGATGTTTTTTGCCGAAGAATCGGCCCGCCTGCGTGGACGCACCATTCTCAGGTATTGCAATATCGGAAAAACGGGAGGAGGCGTAGAGCAATACCTCGATAAGCTCAACAGGGCCATGATCGAACGATTCGCAATGACGATAATCCAGGTCTATTCGGCTAAAGAAAACGAGGCTTCCGCAATCGAGGTCGAGAGGATAGGCAAAGGCAGCCTGGCGTGGGTCCCGTTGATTTTTAAAAAGTCGGTGATACCTGGTCCCCTAGCCTATAAAATGTTTATAAAAAGAGCGACAGGCGCATGGTTAAATGCCATGTCGCTACGGAGCGCGGCTCTAGCTTTTCGGTTGAGAAATCATAGATACATGCACAATCCGGACGTTTATTATTATGAAGTCGTTAACCGGTATATTTCTGAAATTGTCGAGGCATGCAAGATCGATCTGGCTGCATTCCACTGGATGGATGAGCGCTCTGAAAATATAATTGCTCAGGTCCGGCTAAAGAAGATCCCGTTTATTATCATAAATCATTTCGACAACAGGAGGTACGAACTTCCTGCAATGAAAAAATGGGCCGGCCACGCCAGGGGATGTGCCGGGGTTTCAAACGCGAATGTCCCCGGGTACTTGCGGGGCCAATTTATCAACCTCGCAGACGGCATAGATATGGATTTTTTTTGCCAGGATCGATGTCGCCCTAAAGTGGAAAATGTACGTCCAATCGTTTTTTTGCCCTCCCGCATCACCCCTTCCAAGGGGCATATGGACTTAATACGCGCCCTCTCTTTTTCCGGTTTGCCGGCTATCCGGCCCCTGGTTGTTTTTGCGGGCCGGGAGGATTCCACCTCCTTTAGCCGCCTTCTCAAATCCTATATAAGAAAAAGCGGGATGCAAAACGATGTGATTTTCCAGGGTGAACTCGATCCCGAGGGGCTACGGGGCTGGTACGGCGCCTGCGATGTGGTCGTTTTACCCTCGTATTCGGAAGGGTTGAGCAGGGTCTTGCTCGAGGCTCAGGCAATGAGAAGGCCGGTCGTTGCCTACGACATAGCCGGCATCTCGGAGGCAATGGAAGATGGGCAAACCGGCTATACGGCGCCGGTTGGAGACTATCGCGCCCTTGGGCTACGAATCGATGAGATCTTAGGCGATCCAGCCATGGCCAAAGAGATGGGGTTGCGAGGAAGACGGCTCGTAGAGACAAGGTTTAGCTTCGAGGGCCTGGTCCGAAGGCACGAGCGGTTCTATTCCCGATGTCTTTCCGATGCTTAGTTTAACGGGACGGTAAGAACTTTATAAATGGATGAATCTCTTCGATCCAAGACCGCAGTAAATCTTACGTATAACGCAGCCTGCCGGCTGCTGATGTTTCTTCTTTCCTCGGCCACCTCGATTGTCCTTGCCCGAAACCTTAGTTCCAGCGATTACGGCATCGTAGGTTTTGCAAGCATATTCGTAGTCTTTCTGGGGATGTTCAACGACATCGGCGTAACCGATAGTATAATACAGAAAAAAACCATAGGAGAAAACGAGCTCTACACCGCGTTTACTCTTAAAGTCATTCTAGGCCTTCTGATTTTTGCGGTCTCATTCGGATGGGGGAGCTTGAGCCAAAGAGCCTTCGATAATCCTGCCGTGAGGTCTGTAATCGTAGTCCTTTCCACCTGTTCTTTCATAAACGCCCTGGGGTTTCTCCCCACCACACTTTTATCCCGCGAATTGAAATTTAAGCGGTTGACCGTTCCGCAGATCGGCGGACAGGTCGTCGCAACGGCCGTGGCCATTGGCGCGGCGTACATGGGGCTGCGTTACTGGAGCCTTGTTCTGGGGAGCGTTGCCTCCTGCATTGCCTCGACTGCGATCGTGATTGTGCTTTGTCCTACGCCGATAAGGTTTAAGTGGGACCCAAAAGGCGCCGCGGAGCACCTGAGATTTGGAAGCCATCTGTTTTTGGCCTGGCTCCTGGCCTTTGTCCTGTTTAATTCCGATAACTTTATCATAGGCGCTGTGGGCGGGGCGGCAATGCTTGGGTTCTATTCGATAGCCTTTAACTGGGGCAGCAAGGCTTGCAGCCTCATCGACGCCGCCGTCCGAGGAGTTCTACTCGCCACCTTTTCACGGCTGCAGCACGAAACCGAGAGGCTAAAGCGGGGCTATCTCGTGGCGCTCGAGTATGTCGGCTTTGCGGCAGTTCTTGCAAACGTGCTTTTGTTTATTCTTTCCAGGGAACTCCTGACGCTTGTGCTGGGAGGGGGGACCGGAAAATGGCTCCCGGCCTTGACCGCGCTGCGGATTCTGTGTGTGTACGGAGGCATGAGGGCAGTTCTTGAGCCGGTTGGCACGATGGTTACGGCCATAGGAAGGCCAAGTCTGATACTCAAGTCCAATGCGGTCGTAACCTGCTTTCAGGTCGCGTGCCTCTATCCTGCCTTAAAATATCTGGGGCTAAACGGCGTTGCCCTTGTGGTCACCTTCTCTTACGCGCTGCAGGTTTTTGTCTACTTCCCGGTCCTTCGCCGGGAACTTGGTTTGTCGTATCCGTCCGTATTTCGTTCCGTGCGCGCAGCACTTTTGGCCGGGTGCGCTCTTACGGCCTTCGGGGCCGTTTTCGACCGGTTTGAAGTTATCTCCTGGTTTTCTTTGGCAACGAAACTGGGAGCGGGAACCGCGCTGTATCTGGTTGTCTTTGGCTACCTCACCGGGTGGAAAATATTTCAGGACGCTCGGGAAATCCGCGATGCGATGGTTGTAAAAGCGAACAGGACCGCCGTCTGAGGCAAGGAAAAGAAAAGACCCGGTGAAAAGGCGAAATTCTTACCTGCAAGGCGTGGGGCAAAGTCGTATCGAAGCGCCGGATTGGATGGGTTGGGCGCTCTATCGAACCACCATCTACAAGACGACGTGGAAACTGCGCCTTGTGGTTGCGGCTTTGTTTTTCCTAATAGCTGTGGCCACTCGCGGGTGGTGGCTCCCGGCAATTGGGCGGGGCCTGGTCTCGGAACCGGGCGCCTGTAAGCCCGACATGATCGTTGTAGACAACCTGGTCTCCGATTACACGCTCTTTAAAGAGGCCGGAGCGCTCGAAAAACTTAACGGCCGTGCGATGGTGCTTGTTCCGGTCCGCTCATCGGATCATGACCCCGGCAGGCCGGATCCTGTGACAGGCGAAATTGTCGGGGTCATGATCGGGCAGGCCCGACTCCAATCCTGGCGCCTTCTGCCCTTTCGCCTGGTTGAGCCGTTCACGCTAAATGTCGCCCGCCAGGTCGGCCGGTTTATTGAAGGGCATCGTAACATCCATTCGGTCCTGGTTGTAACCCTGGCTTTACGGAGCAGGCGAACCCGGTTGGTCTACGGCAGGGTCCTTGGAAAACTCGGAGTGGCCGTCAGCACCTATCCGGTGTGGGGATCGGCGGGGCGGGAAGCGTGGGCGGCGACCTGGCACGGTCGGCAGGAAGTGGTGCTGCAATACCTGAAGCTCATGTACTATGAGTTACTCCTGCTGCGCTTGCGCTAGGGCGGATTAGCGATTAAAAAGAGACCATCATCCAGTGCGGCACACGACGGGGTGAATGCAGTGATGCCGGTTGGGGTGAGCGAGCGCAACCCCAACACCAACATCCTGAGGTCTACAACCATTACCCGTATTGGGGTTCGCTCCTGCTCACCCCAACCTTGTATCTTAAAAGAGCAGAGGGATTAAGAATAGGGAGGGAGTTTACTCCGTGCTGTACGAACAGTCTTGAAATCCCCCCAACCCGGGTGTAATTCAAACTGATACGCGGTTTTTTGCCGCTGGCGGAATTATTTTGCGTGTCAAAACAATTAGCTGGACATTCTCGGCAAGATAGACTAGGTCATCATGGGAAACCATAAGGAAAGGGAGGCCCCATGAGTGATCCAAAAAAGAGTCTTGAGGAGCGGATGGATGAAATGCCCGGGTTAAGGGAGAGATTCGAAGCCATTCTTACCATAGCCGAGGCTGAAGGCCTTGGATTGAAAAAGGC
>JARLHO010000135.1 GCA_031292215.1 Syntrophobacteraceae bacterium
CGCCTCGCCACGTCCTCGGACGCGGTTTGAACGAGAATGAAACTTTAAGTACACACCTCACCCCGCAGGCTTTTAGCCGGGGTCCATGGAATTTTTTATCCGTACTGTACGAGCAGAGTCGAAATCCCCCCACCCGCCCCCTTTGAAAACTTACAATTACCCACACATACGCCCACCTATCTCCTTTTGCAAATTTGAAAATAAGGGGGGCGAGCGCGCCCGGCCGGTCCATGCGCGTCATTGCAAGCGGCTGGAGAGTAAATCCCCCCACCCCCCCTTTGCAAAACAGGGGGGCGATCAGGCCAAGCCCCTTTCCCGGGAGTCTCCGCTGAGGGGTAAGTGGGCGCGCGCGTGGGTAATTGTCAGTTCGAAAAAAAAGGGGGGCGATTGAGCCAAGCCCCTTCCTGCGCGTCATTGCAACAGGGGGCGGTGAGCGCGACTATTTTGAGCTTCCCCGCCATGCTACGCCAACCCGTCGAGAACGGCTGCAGGATGGGTGAAACGCAGTGGAATCCATCTGTTTGACGCGTGTTGAACGTAACTTCGTATTAAAGATTCATTTGTTGGGTTTCGTTGGACCGATTTTTCTTGGCCCTTGCCAGGATGAGTTCGGCGACGATACTCACGGCGATCTCCTCGGGGGTTTCGGCCTCTATGGCGATTCCGATGGGCGAGTGGACACGGTCGAAATCCCCAGCCCCAAATCCCTCACTGGCGAGCGCTTCATATGTCTTATCGCGCTTTTTGCGGCTCCCGATCATGCCGATGTAGCCCGCATTGGTCTTAAGCGCCTGCCGCAGGAGGGTCTTATCGTCGACATGGCCCCTGGACACGATAACGATGTAGCTCTTTTCGTCTATATCCAGGCCGTCCATCGCCCCTTGAAACGAGGCGGGAACAATAATTTCATCTGCGCAGTCAAAGCGCTCCCTGTTTGCAAATTCACTTCTATCGTCTAGGACAACCGTTCGAAACCCGACCATCCGGGTGAGGGGGGCGAGTTTTTGCGACACGTGGCCTGCCCCGAAAATAAAGGCGGCGCCCTCATTGGAAAGGGGTTCGACCAGAAAAAGTCCGCGTGCAGAAGAGACAAGCCCCGCCGAGCCCTGGTAAGGCATGAGCGCCTTGGCGGCGGTTGGGTCCAGGCTACCCTCAACCGTTCCGTCATTTTTTACGAGACACTGGGCCACCGGTTTGCCATCAGATGGGATTTCCGTGATAAGAAAGGCGCGTTCGCGCAGGCGCAGCGCTTCGGCTGCCTGCCGATAAACCAGCCGGCCGGCCGGATCGCAAGATTCGAGAAAATGTATCAAGACCTCGACATCTCCTCCGCATATCATAGACATTTGGGCGGCATCCCTGGCCGAGAGGACGAACTTTTTGAAGACGGCTCCGCGGTCGGTGAAAACATCGGCTGCCAGGCGCTGCACCTGCGCCTCGATAAGACCCCCGCCGATCGTCCCGACAATGGCGCCGTCGGCTCGGACCACCATCCTTGCGCCTACGCCCCGCGGCGCGGACCCCGCCTTAGAGGCGATAACGGCCAGCACGAGATCTTCGCCCGCCATAAGCAGTTCGAGTATGCGTTTAAAAATATCCATGCGGTCCGCCCTCCCGGTTTAGTGTTTTCCGTCTCCTGCCCCCGGCTTTCTGCACGGGACAAGAGAGGCCCTTAGATGAGAGTTTCCCCCCACGACATCCAGTCTAAACGAGTCCATTGCGCTAAACGGGCTTTCCGGGGCCACGCCCGCGGCTCTTCGCCCCATCATCTTTAGAAGGGCCGGTTTCACAAACTGTTCAAAGGATATCATTGTGGCGGAGGGATTTCCCGGAAATCCGAAAACCAGGGTTCCGTTTATGGCGCCAAAGACTGCGGGCTTTCCGGGCTTTAGCGCAATATTTCGAAATTTGATGTCCACGCCCATGGAGTCAAACGTTTCCCGGACAAAGTCGTACTTGCCCCTGGAAAGACCGCCGGAGGTGATGACGACATCGGCCCGTAGTCCTTCGGACAACATTTCCCGCTGCTCAGAAGAGCTGTCCGGAGCAATCCCCAGAAGAAGCGGCACGGCCCCCGCTTCAAGCACCTGGGCGGCCAGGCCGTAGAGGGTCGAGCACATGGTTTTCCCGGGAGAAGAGGATTCGTGAAAATCGCTTAGTTCGTCTCCGGTTGACATAATCGCCACAACAGGCTTTTGATACACGTGAACGTAGGCGCGCCGAAGGCTTGCCAGTTCGCACACCTCGACCGGGCCGACAATATCGCCGGCCGACAAAACCAGGTCGCCCCGTGTAAACGCTTCGCCCCGTAAACGGATATTACCGCCTCTTCCCGGGTTGCTCCAGCAAACCACGGTTGTCCCCCGGTCCTCGGTATCTTCTTTTTTTACGACTCCGTCGGCGCCTTCCGGGATAACGCCCCCGGTCATGATCCGGACGGCTTCCCCATAGCCTACGGCCGCCCCGCAGGGCCTTCCCGCGGGGGATTCCCCGATGATGGTAAACACCACGGGGTTTTCCTTGGAGGCCCCATCCAGCGAGAGGTGGGACACAGCGAATCCGTCCACTGCGGAAATATCGATGGAGGGCACATCTTCTGTGGCGGCTATGTCACCGGAGAGCACCCTGCCGAGGCTACCCAGGATATGGACCATTTCACGGCCCAAAACGGGCGTAGATTCCAGGATCAGCGCCTGAATACGTTCGAGCTCACTCATAGTAAAACCCTGTTTCCCGACCTTTGGAAGACCCGGACAAACTTTTTAGGAAACGCCATAACGAGCGGGCGCTCCTTGAGCGCGCAAGATTTGATAGCTCAAAAAAAGACGCGGCGCCCATGTTTCGCAAATACTACGACACCGCCTATAATAAAGTAAAAATATTGAATAATGAATGGTGAAAGAACCAAAAACAGCACAGGGGGGGATTTATACCAGTTTACGTTCAAGATTGGCTTGATGGGTTGCGCCTCGGCTCTTACCATAGGACGGAGTTTTATCCGTGCTATGCGAAAAGACTTGAAATCCCCCTACCCCCCCTTTGCAAAAAAGGGGGGCGATCAGGCCAAGCCCCTTTCCCGGGAGTCTCCGCCAAGGGGTAAGTGGGCGCATATGTGGGTAATTGTCGGCTTTGAAAAAAAGGGGGGCGATTGAGCCTTGCCTCTCCTTGCGAGTCATTGCAAAAGAGAGGTGATTGAGCCAAGTCCCCTTCGGCGACATGGGTTCTGTGGTGGCCGTCCGGCGTTCTATCAACGACTCGGAGAAGCGCCCCCAAAAGGCCAAAAGCAGGAATGCCAAGCGCAAGGGTTATATTTACGGACAAGCCCTAAGTATTGGATTTGCGTCGCTACTTGTCTTCGAGCAGCTTTTCGACCTCGGCCATCTTCCCCTCGGCAAGTTCCTCGGGAACGAATACCTGGCCGCACTTTGCGCACCTGTAAAGGTCTACGGGAAACACGCTCCCAAGATACCCCACATCGACTTTCCCTACTTCAAGGGCGATCCCGCACCTGGAGCAAATCCACTCCGGTTGGGCCGGCACAGCCTCTTTTTCCTTCACGACCTTACCCCCTCCGTTAGTTCCATCCTGTGGCAGTAGGCATTAAAAACGGTGAATTCGCCCTCGGAAGGGGCGTACTCGACCCAGTAGGTAAGCGCGGCGGGTTTCCAGTGGGCCAGATAATGGCTGGTGCGGGAATTAAAAAGCCTGGTTCCGCTGCTTTCGGCAAAATCTATCACCTGCCGGATATCCGAATCCAGGATTTGCCTCCGCTCCAACGTCTCTCGCAACTCCTCCGAAATCTTAAGGCGAATCATTCCGTATTTTTCCTTCCCAACCGGCGTATCTCCCCACAGTTCTTCGAGAAGCGCGTTTTTTAGCCGCGCTCGGTTTTCGCGGCGAACCGAGTAGCCGGGTCCCTTTCGCCGGGCAAAGTCGTCCGGGGGCGGGCCAAAAAGAAAATCGAGCAGGTGCCAGGTCCTTTTTCCAGCAGACGCCAGATAGTCGCGGCACATCGCGCAGTAGGCCAGATAGTCGCACTCGCTCTGGCCGATGCGCCTGGTGATAACGCTTCGGGCGAGCTCGGGGTTGGCAAAAAACATGAGGCCGCCGTAGCCGCAGCATTCGGTCTTCTCGCCGGAAAGGGCCAGCTCTTCTATTTCGAGGCCCAGCTTTTGTAAAATATTTCGAACCGAGTCGTGGATATTCTTTTCGTGTCTTGTGCTGCAGGCGTCATGGATGGCCAGCCGGCGGACAGGGGCGGAGCTATCGCGCGCGACACGAGGAAGAGCGGAGCGGTCAAAAACTTCCCACAAAGAGACAATCGAGGCTTGGGGAAGATGGGTCTTAAAGACCTCATAGCAAGTCGAGCAGGCTAGGATAATCCGGGGCCTGTCCATTTGCTCCCACTGCGAAACGATATTTTTAAAGGAATCGGAGAAAAGCTCTGCCCGGCCAGACCACTGCGCCGGCGCCCCGCAGCAGCGAAGCATCAAAGCGACCCCGCCATCCAGATTTTCGCACAGGAAGTCGTAGGTTTTCCTCACGTGGTCGGGAGAGGAGGCACTGAGCTGGCAACCGGGGAAAAACAGGTGTGTACTGGCGCTGCTTCCCGGTTGAGGCCTGGTCAGGGCAAACTTTTCACTGTTACTAAAGAGCATGTCCCGGATAGGAAACTCGTGGACCGAAGGAGGCATCCTCCCGGAGTCCACCATGATTTCCCGGGCCGCATGGCAGACCATGGCCATGTTGAGATCTTCGGGGCACACCTCCTTGCACAGCCCGCACAGGCTGCAAGAATTTATGAGCTTATTGGCATGCCTGTGGCCCATAACGATGGAAAGATTGTTGTATATCCGGCGGACATATTTTTTGGGGTAACTCTTGAAGCTGTTTAGATATTCGCAGACTTTCACGCACTCCAGGCACTGGCACTGGATGCATCTTTTTGCTTCCAGGATCGCTTCTTCCTTCGAATAACCCGTGGCGCCGGAAGACATGGCGACGACGGGCAAAGGCTCGATGCCTTCAAGGCTTGTAAAAAGCCGTGTCTTCTGCGAGCCCTCCCCTGTTCGCGAAGCGCTAAGGGATACCTTCTGGAGGAATCGATCGATTGAGACCGCTCCCCTTCTCCCGTCGGCGATTGACTCGATGGGGGAGCGATTCTGCGGCAAACGGCGGAGGCTGCCGCCGGCAAATACCTTCGGGTTGGTCGTGGCAAGGGTTAGCGGATCTATTATCCACTGTCCGGCGCCGTCCACACCCAGGCTAAGCCCGCCTTCGGGTTGCTCCCCCGAAGCGAGGTAGACCGCATCGAAATCGCGGCAAAGCTTTTCAAGCGAGATGTCCTGCCCGACGCCGACGTTTGTCCGGATGGTGACGCCGACCTTTTCGAGGGCTTGTAAATCGGCCGCAATGACCTCTTCCGGCAACTGCTCCCTGGAGAGGTGGAAAAGAGAGCCGCCAAGGCGCGATTCTTTTTCGAACACCTCGACCGTATACCCTTTTTTGGCGAGGTCAAAGGCCGCCGTCAGCCCGCTAAGCCCCCCTCCGGCGATGGCGATTCGCGTGGCTTTGGCGGGAGGTAAAAAAAATGAATCGGAGGTCTTTGCGGCCCAGTCCAGACACGATTTTTCGAGAGCCCTTACCGAGACCGCTTCTCCCGCCTCGTCCCGCTTGCAGACGGCCTGACACGGATGGTCGCAAATCCGGCTGACGATTCCGGGAAAGGGGACGCTTTTTTTGAAAATTTTCGCAGCAGAGGCAAAATCCCCTTTGGCAATCGCCGCCGCCATGGCGCGGGCGTCGACGTGCACCGGACAGGCGGCGACACAGGCAGCGGGCTGTTCCTGAATGCACCGGGCTTCGAGCTTAGACAGTTCTTCCTGGTCCATGATGTAAGAACTCTTTTTAGAAAAAGAATAAAAATAAAGAAAATAAACCAAAAACAAAAGAAAATTCCGCCGCAGTGTTTCACTGATACCTTGAAACACCCAAATGCATGAAAAGGTGTGAAAACAGGGCGGCCGGTGAGCAAGCCGGTTGGGGTGAGAACCCCCAACCGGGTATTGACCGTAAGCTTCAGGGGCTTAAGAATAGGGAGGGAATTTACTCCGTGCTGTACGAACAGAGTCGAAATTCCCCCAACCCCCTTTGAAAACTGACAATTACCCGCTCATACGCCCACCTATCTCCTTTTGCAAAGTTGCAAATAAGGGGAGCGAGCGAGCCCAGCCGGTCCATGCGCGTCATTGCAAGCGGCTGGAGAGTAAATCCCCCCAACCCCCCTTTGCAAAAAAGGGGGGCGATCAGGGCAAGCCCCTTTCTTTGGAGTCTCCGCTAAGGGGTAAGTGGGGGTATGTGCGGTTAATTGTCAGCGTTGAAAAAAAGGGGGGCGATTGAGCCAAGCCCCTTTGTTTGTCGGGCTGCGCTGCCTTAGCCCAACAAACATAGTTACCCGCTGCCGGCTTCATTTCGGAAAAGAGCCAGTCGAAAACGCTAAGCGCACATTGCCGCCCGCCGCAACAAAGGCGGGCGGCAATGTCTTCTAGGCTTTTGCAACCGGTTGCTTACCCGCAAGAGCGGCCAGGATTTTTTCAGGCAGCGCGGGAAGCTTGGTGATCCTTACGCCGCAAGCATTGTAGATTGCATTGACAATGCATGCGTGCGGCGAGGTAAGCGGAAGCTCTCCGACCCCGGCGGCTCCGAAGGGACCGTGCTCTCGGGGGGTTTCCACGTAGTAGATATTGAGGTTATCGGGGATGTCCTTGGCATACGGGATACCGCAGGCGTTAAGACTCGTATGCTTTTTGAGATCCTCGAAGTCTTCGGAGAGGGCAAGGCCTATGCCCTGGGCAATGCCCCCGTAGATTTGTCCGTCTACGACAAGCTTATTGCAGATCGTTCCGACATCGGCAAATATCGTAAATTCTTCGACTTTTACCTTGCCCGTTTTGACCTCGACTGCGACCTCGCTCATAAAGACCCCGTACATGTAGACGGAGAAGGGCTTGCCCTGCGCATTTTCATCGCATGCGGTGCATATCGAGGCGGCCCATTTGCCCTCATATTTTACGGGGATTTTCTCGGCGATCATTTCCTCGTAGGCGCGGTAGCCGCCGCCCGGTTTTTTCATAGCGGATAGCAGCATCTCGCAGCCGGCCTTGATGGCGTTTCCGGTAACCACCTGCTGGCGGCTTCCGCCGGAGGGACCGGAGTTGGGGGTAAAGGCGGTATCGTTCATGACCAGGCGGATTTTTTCCGGA
>JARLHO010000136.1 GCA_031292215.1 Syntrophobacteraceae bacterium
GCTGCGTCGTTAAAATGGATAATATAGTGTAAATTCGAACTGTTGCAAATGATCTGTAGCTTTTGCTGTAAAAATGATCCTTCTGGATCTATCGGACAGGAATTGTCTGCGCTGTTCTGAGCACTTTTGCAAGAGGCTCAATTTTTAACAATAATCCGGCTAAATATTATCACCCGTTTTCCCCTGACCTTTTTCTACCGTGATCATCAATAATTTCCGTTAGCACCCCGTTTAGTTTCCCGGGATGAATGAACGAAAACTCCCCGTCTCGAAACGGCCGTGCCAACTTCCCTCGTTTATCGGCCAGGAAAGGATACCCCTTTGCCTGCAGTTCTGCTATGGAATCGCGCGTACTTTCCACGTTGAAGCCAATAAGCATAACCCCCTCGCCGCGCTTTTCGATGAACCTTGCGACATCGCCCTCAGGGGTTGTTGATTCCATCAATTCAAACCCGACTTCTCCGACGTAATACCGCGCGACCCGGATCTTTTCCGATTCATCCTCATAGGAGTCATCGGGTTCGCTTTTTCCCAGAAGCGGCTCCCATTTTTTGCGAGCCTCCTGTAGGTCCTTTACGGCAATACAGATGTGATCAATTTTTTGGATTTTCATGATCTTCTCCCAATCCTTGGGTCTTAAGATGTGGATTACGGGACTTTTCCTTCAAAGCTGCGGTTGGAGCAGTCCAAAGGGGGCAAAGACAATCCCGGGCGCTCGTAGAGTTCATAAGTCGAGTCGGTGTAAATCTTTCGCCAGTCGGTTTTGGATAATGCCTTTGCGATTGGCATTTTTTTTCGAATCATCACGAGATCGGTGGGATATCGGGCCAGGACAGTCTTCCATCCTTTACCGGCAGTATAAAAGCAAACGTTTTCCTCAACCGTCCGGTCGGGGTAGGCGACCTCGTATCGGGCGTCCATCGAAACCAGGACATTCGGGTAGAGCTCCCAGGAAACATAGGCCCCATCGTCGAAAAAAGTCATGAGATTGCCTTTGAAATCAATTTTTTTAAGATAGTCCACCGGTCCTACCGGGTAAGCGTGTAGACCGTCCGCTCTCAGATCTCCGGGCGCCAGGAGCCTGTAGGAACGCAAACTGATAAATCGTCCGGTGAAAAATAGGGTTGCGGCCAGAAAAACTGAGAGCAGGATGGCCCTCCGGCGCTCAAATAACTGCGAGATCACCTCTCCCATAGGAGTTAGTCCGATCCAGCCCGGCACATAAGAAATCCAGGCTATGGCGTAAAAGGGAAGCATCCGTTTATGGAGGACCGCCTCAAGTGCCACGCCCAAAAAGATAACGATGCCGGAAAGGTTTTTTACTCCCAAAGTCTTAACGATATACAAAACCAGTGCAAAGGAATAAAGGACGAGCAATGGAATGATTACCTGAGTCCATTTTCCGATGCTCCATAGAGGATGCCATTCATCACTAAATGGACGGGACATGAATAACGCGCGCCTGAGATATGAGTAATAGTGAAAGCCGTATGGATTTACCCCAATCAGTCCAAACATAGCGACAATCAGGATGACAAGGTGAACGTATGGCCGCTTTCGCAATGCCTGCTCGAAGCAATGGGCGGCCAGGATGACGATTGCGACCACAAACCCGCCGTGCAGGTTCACCCAGACGACATAGACACCAGGCCAGGCCGCGAGCCAGCCCCTGCGACCCGTTTTGTCCTGCTCCAGAAACACGAGCAGGACAGCGAAAAACAAAAAAGAGTACAGTTGGGAACGAATGGGGGAAAATCCGGGAATAATCAAGGCAATAAATACCGGCGCCATCACGGCGAGGGATTCGAAGCCGGCCCCTCTTAACCGCGCACACCGAATGCCGACCAAGGAGATAAGTATGCCGAAAAGATAGGTAGCCGCCACAATTCCCGCTCGTCCAAAATGGCCGGCCAGCCAGTAGACGATCATACTCCCTCCCCATTCGTGGTTCATTACGGGGAAAAGTGTGGGCGTGTATGCAAAATGGTCATGGAGGGGTATGTGTCCCAAAGCGAGTGTTTGACGAGCAAAGGCCATCTCCCACCAGACATCCGGGTCAACTATTTTTGGCGAAAGGCTGGTAAAGAGCATCGCAAGCAGCCCGAGGCATACTACGGAGCGGAGAATCTTCCGGCTCGCCATCCAATCGGTAACTGAGTCCATTCGCAAGGCCTCAAATCTCTAGACGGTCAATGTATGGCTTTGATGCCGCCAACGCTGATAAAACAGGGAAAATCAATTTGCCTTTTTTGTATGATTTTGAAAAAATCAACTTGGGTTGGGACAGCAGCCGCTTACACCAGGTTGCGAAGGCTTTCCAGTAAATCCGCGTGCTCTTTTCCTGCAAAACAAAACCGCAGCTCACCAAACGGCGCCCGCAAAGCCTTCACTTCATCGAGCGGGTTTTGGCCATCGACCACTATTTCCTTTATCAGTCCCGCCAACACGAGGAAATCCTTTTCCTCCATCCCGAAGCGGGTCATTTCCGCTACCCCCATGCGGATACCGCTTGCGGCGCTAAAGCCTTCATCCGAGGGGAGCGCCTGGTAGTTGCAAATGATATTGTTTGCCTCAAGCCGTTGGGCAACCTCGGGCCCCCGGGCGTAGCCGACGTTTGCAACAACCTGGTGGGTTTCGGTAAAACCGATGTCCGGGTCTCCCGCCACCTCGAGGCCCAAGTCCTTTAGGGCCCTGGCGAAGGTCTTGGCGTTGGCGATCACTTTCCGCTGATAGTGGTCTTTAAAGAAGTTCATCTCGTAGGCGGCCATAAGAAGCCCGACAAGCGTTCCCGGATGATGGTTTGATACCGCCCCGGGGAAGGCCCTTCGCCGTACGGCCTCCCACAGTTCGTACTTTTCCTCGCGCTCTTCAAAACGGCTGGCGATTACCCCCCGCTGCGTGCCAAAAAAGGTCTTGTGGGTCGATCCCGTGACAAGGTCGGCCCCCTCGGCGAAAGGGCTCTGAAAGTACGGGCCGATAAGCCCCAGCACATGGGCCGCATCATACATAACGACCGAATCGATCCGCTCCTCGTCCAGATACTTGCGGATTTGTGCAATCGGCTCAGGGTGTAAAATCACGCTCTTGCCGAAAATGATCAGTTGCGGCCGGCAGGAGTCGATCAGCTCACAAGCCGCAGGGACGTCGATCTTGTACGGATTTTCAGGCAGCACGGGAAAATTTACCACTGCCGGCCGTTCGGTGTGCGGGTCGCGGGCTACAAAGTCTCGAAGCGCCCCCATGGGCTGCGCGCTAAGATGGCCCCCTTTGCCAATGTGGTTGTTCATGACGCTTCTTATGCGGTGCGGCTCGCTCCGACGGTCGGCGCGGTTGATATAATCGACCATTGCGCTAAAAAGTGTCACGTTGGCCATCTGCCCGCTGATCACACGGGTCTCGGCCTCGACGCAGCCAAGATAGGTGCGGAACTCCTCTTCGAGCAGCCACTCCACTTCGGCGATAAAATCCGTCCCCTGGTAATAAAAGATCTCGGTATCGTAGAAAGCCTTCGCCCCTTTATGCTCGGCGTACCGGAAGGCAGGATCGGTTATCGAGAGCAGGCGGACCATCGGGGAAGGAGTCATCTCGGAAGGTATGAGGTTGATGCATTCGTGCCGGCGCCAGCGGGTATTTTCCACCGCCTTGCGCACAAGGGCGCCGGGACCAATTGCCGGCGCCCCTGCTGGCTCCGGCAGGGTGGACGGCGGCGCCGACTCGACCCGCTTGCAAAACCGGCGAGGACAGGTAAAGGGCAGCTCCGGGATTTTATGACCCGAGACGATGGGGTGACCATACGGGGGAGCATCGGAGCGGAGGTGGTATTCCACGACGACCGCATCTACCGGCTTGCCGCGAATATCTACGACCACTCTATCATCTTCTATGACGTAGCTATCCAGAAAAGCCAGAGATATCGCGCGAAATTTATGTTCTCCGGCCTGCCTGGAAATAAGCCCCTTGTCTTCGAACGGCCGGTAAGGGACCATCGTGCCGCTGCTTATATATCCGACAGGCTTACCGTCCTTTAGGACCCCGGCCCCGGCCCGCGCGATCCCCCTTCCGGTCACGGCCACACACTTGAACATGCGCGGCAGGTCGGAAATGGACGAGTAATCGCGGGCGATAATTTTGGAGTAGGCCGCAAACTGCTTCTTAAGGGCCAAACGGCCGACAAAATCCACCTTAAGAGGGGAAAAACTCACTGCCCACTTAGCTATCGGGAAGGCAAAGCAGGGGATCTCGCGCCCCTGCCGGTCGATTCCGAATTCGTGGCCGTAGAGTGGAAGCGAGGCCTCAAGACGCAGTGTATCGCGGGCGGCAAGCCCTGCGGGAACGGCCCCCTTTTCTGTAAGCAGATCCCATAACCGGGGCGCGTCCGCGCCGGGGACAAAAAGTTCAAAACCAAGAGGTTCACCGGTGTAGCCGGTGCGAGAGATCATTACCCTGGCGCCTCCAATGGAGGCAAAGCCGACGCTGTTGCGATACGGCTCCGGGAGCCCCGGCCGGTCTTGGGCCAAAGCCTCGATTATCTTTCGACTTTTGGGCCCCTGCAAGGCGAACATTGCCATATCGTAGGTCAGATCGACCAGTTCGACCCCTGCGAACGACCCCGCGTGAAACTGAAGGTATTCCCAGTCCTTTTTGCGGTTCGCGGCGTTTACGACAAGCAGGTATTCGTCTTCGACAAAGCGATAGAGAAAGGCGTCGTCGATTGCGCCCCCCGTCTTGCTTGTAATAAGCGTATACTGGGCCCCGGTCGGAGCAAGGTCGAGAGCTTCGGCGTTATTGGAGAGCACATGCTGCACAAACCGGAGTGCTCCGGCCCCGCGAATGCGAAACCGCCCCATGTGGGAGACATCGAATACCCCCGCCTTGCTCCGCACGCCGAGATGTTCCTCCACGACACCGGAAGGGTATTCGAGGGGCATCTCCCACCCGCCAAATTCCACCATACGAGCCCCCAGCGCTTTGTGCCGGTCGTAGAGAACAGTCCGTTGAGGCTTTTCCATGTGCAATACCCCTTAAAGAGCCCGGGCGAGCGGTGAATGGAAAGGGTCCTAAGGCCCTCCGCTACAGATTCACCGATTCACCCGGCATCCCTGCAAAGCAGAAAATTCACCGCCTTCATGGTCATCACCGTTTTCTTATCTCCATTGATCACCTCGACAAAGGACGTAATAATGCCACGGTCCGGTTTCGAGTTCGAACGCTTGGCGTCCATAATCGTTACTCGCACGGCAAGCTCATCTCCGGGGCGAACCGGTTTTATCCAGCGCAGTTCGTCCACGCCTGGAGAACCCAGGCTTGCCGCCGAAGGGAGAAAGTGATCGGCAAATAGCCTCATCATCAGAGAGGACGTATGCCACCCGCTGGCAATCAGGCCGCCGTAGACGGTCGTTTTCGCAGCTTCCGGGTCCGTATGAAAAATCTGCGGATCGAACCGTTTGGCAAATTCAATTATCTCCGCCTCCTCCACCCCGATCGAACCGAACTCGTACACGCAGCCGACTTCGTAGTCCTCAAAAAAGCGCTCATCCCTCGTGTTAGAAAACTTGCAATTACCCATATAGTACCTCGCACCTCCACCGCTTCACTCATTAACCGATTTACTTGCACGTTAAACGCGGATTTCGCGCAGCCCCCGTTTCATCCAGCCGCCGCATTTTCGTACGCCATGGTGCGCCGTGGAGCAACTCCTGGCTCTCACCAGCCTCTTTAACTATTTGCCTGAACGCTTCCACAAACAAGTCCAGCTCCTCTTTGCACTCCGTCTCGGTGGGCTCGATCATGAGCGCCCCGCTGACGACCAGCGGGAAATATATTGTCGGAGGATGAAAGCCGTAGTCAATCAATCTTTTCACCATGTCCAAGGTAGATATTCCAAGAGGGGCCTGGAGCTTGTCGGAAAAAACGCATTCGTGCATGCAGGGCCTGTCATAGGCCAGATGCAGGACGTCCTTGAGCTTTTCCTTTACATAATTGGCATTCAACACGGCCAACTGGCTAACCTTTTTTAGTTCCGGCCCAAGGCTAAGGATATAGCTGTAAGCCCGTATCATAATCCCCACGTTGCCGTAGAAAGCATGCAGCTTGCCGATGGACCGGGGGAAGTCGCCCGATAGCCTCAAACTCCCCTTATCGTCGACGATGCGCGGTATCGGCAGGAAAGGCTCGAGGTGTTTTTTCACACACAGGGGGCCGGCCCCGGGGCCGCCTCCTCCGTGCGGGGTCGAAAAGGTCTTGTGCAGATTCAGGTGCAAAACGTCTATCCCCGTGTCCCCCATGTGTGCGATCCCGAGCACGGCGTTCATATTGGCCCCGTCCGCATATACCAACCCACCCCTTGCGTGGACGATTTCGGCGATCCCCCTTATGTTTTCTTCAAAAAAACCAAGCGTATTCGGATTGGTAACCATGATTCCGGCAGTTTCCTCGTCCATTGCCGCGGCAACGCCTTCGACGGAAAGCACTCCTCTGTCACTGGACCCCACTTTTACCGGACTGAAACCGCAAAGGGCGGCACTGGCCGGGTTGGTGCCATGGGCGGTATCCGGAACGATAATTTTCGAGCGGCCTCGCCCCTTGCTCTTGTGATAGGCATGGAAGATGAGCATACCGGCGAGTTCGCCCTGAGCGCCCGCCGCCGGCTGAAGAGAAACCGCGTCCATCCCCGTGATTTCCCCCAAAAACCGTTCGAGCTCAAACATCATCTTCAGCGCGCCCTGCGATAACTTTTCCGGAAGGAGCGGATGAGCGCCGGCAAAGCCGGGAAGGGCGGCCTGTTTTTCATTGCTCTTCGGATTATATTTCATGGTGCACGAACCCAGGGGATACATACCCGTATCCACGCCGAAGTTCCACGTCGACAACCGAGTGTAGTGGCGCACCACCTCGACCTCGCCAAGGTCGGGGAAATCCGGACCCTCTCCGACCAACTCTTCGTCCACAGGGGCGTAATCCACATCCCTGCGGGGTATCGACATCCCGGCTCTGCCCCTTTTGCCTTTATCGAAAAGCAATGGCTCGTTTAGCACCAAACCGGTGGAACCCGCAAATTCAACCATAATTACCCCTCATTATCCATTCTGCCGGAAAAGGCCTCGGAACTAAACGGGTGCAAGACCAGGTTGTGTTCAAGATTTGGCCGATGGGTTGCGCTTCGCTCCACCCACCCTACGCCAGCCCGTCGAGAGCCGCTGCAAGGATGGGTGGAACGCGGTGAAACCCATCCGTTTGACGCGTCTTGAATGCAATTTCGTATAAGGCCCGCACCCGCAGTTCTAAATGTTGCAATCGGCCCTCAACAGATTCACCAGTTCGTCCATATCATTTTTTGTCTTGGTCTCCGTTACGCACAGAAGATATCGATTCTCCATCCCGGAGTAAAAAGAGGCCAATGGCAGCCCGGCCACCAGTTTCCGATCGAGCAGCCGCTGATAGACCGCGTCCGAACCGGGCGGAAGTTCCACTACGAATTCGTTGAAGGTAGGGACTGAAAAAGGAATCGCGAACCCGGCTTTTCTTAGTTCCTTCTTGAGGTATTCGCTTTTGTCATAGTTTAGCCGCGCGAGTTCCCGCAGGCCGCTTCCCCCGAGCGAGGCCATATACATTGCGGAGGTTACAGCGCAAAGGCCGCTGTTTGTGCAAATATTGGAAGTGGCCTTCTCCCGCCTTATGTGCTGCTCCCGCGTCGCCAGAGTCAGAACGAAGCCCGATTTTCCGTCCCTGTCTTCGGTCCTGCCCACCAGACGGCCCGGCATGCTTCTCAGGTACCGCTTACAACTGGCGAACATTCCCAACCCTGGCCCTCCATAGCTTTGGGGAATCCCGAAACTTTGCCCCTCGCCGCAGCAAATGTCCGCGCCAAGGGCGCCCGGACTCTTGTAGAGACCGAAGGCCAGGGGCTCCGTAAAAGATGCGACCAACAGCGCTCCGGCATCGTGAGCAAGGCTGGCCACCGAGCCCAAATCTTCCATGCAGCCTGCAAAATTAGGCGATTGGACGGCAACGGCCGCAAGCCCTTCGATGGTTTTTAGTCCCGTTAGTTCCGTCCGGCCGCAAGACGTAAGGGGAAGTTCGACGATTTCAAACCCCGCAGGCTCCAAGTAGGTGCGGACCACAAGCCTGTACTGCGGGTGGATGAGGCTTGAGAGGGCCACCTTTTTGAACCCGCTCACCCGGGCCGCCATCAACAGTGCTTCGGCCAGCGCGGAAGCTCCATCGTAGAGGGACGCGTTGGCTACGTCCATGCCCAGAAGACGAGCGATAAAGGTCTGGTACTCAAATATGGCCTGTAGGGTGCCCTGACTTATTTCCGGCTGATACGGAGTATAGGATGTGGAGAATTCCGACCTGCCCAGAAGATAGGAAACCGTCGCAGGAATGAAATGGTGGTAGCTTCCAGCCCCCAGAAAAACTTTGTACTCGGGGGCAACGGCCATGGTTTTGGCCAGGACCGCCATCAAATCGTTTAATTCCCACTCGGTGACAGGTCCCGGGAGGCTTAAGTCCCCTTTTCTACGGCAATCTTCGGGGATCGTCGAAAAAAGCTCCTCCAGGCTCGATGCTCCAATTACCCGAAGCATCTCGGCCACATCTTCTTCGGTGTGTGGCAGATATCTCATTCCTTAAATCCCTTGAGCATTTCGATGTATTGCTCGCTGGTCATGAGGCCATCCATTTCGGTTGGGTCCACCGGCTTTACCTCAGCAATCCATCCATCCGTATAGGGAGCCGAATTCACCAACCCCGGCGAGCCTTCAAGCGTGACATTTACCCCGGCTATTTCCCCACCGACAGGGGCATACACTTCACCTACCGCCTTGACGGATTCCAGTGCCCCGCATTCCTCGCCTTTCGCGTATTTTTTCCCCATCCGGGGCGCTTCGACGAAGACAATATCCCCGAGCCGATCCTGGGCATAATCCGTAACGCCTATGCGAATTATATCCCCCTCGACCCTTGCCCACTCATGATCCAATGTGTAGCGAACATCGCTCGGAGTCGCCAGTTGACTGATTTCCTTCATCTTCGTCCCCTTTGCCGGATGGTTCGATGAATGCGCGCCCCGTGGACAGGCAGGAATTACCCAACAGTGCAGTCTGCATTGTAATACAAAGATTTATAGAAGCCAGAGGCCAAACGGAGGGCAGGGAAAAAAGAGCATAAGGCGGACATTGCGCTACGGGTTAAACTCCGCCCTGAATTTCCGCTTTCTTAAGTAATGCGCAATAATTGGATTGATCACACTGAACTTCGGGAAGTTATCGCAAATTGCGCCGAGGTTGAGCAGACCCTGTTGCGGCCTTCATTTTTGGCCCGGTACATAGCTTCGTCCACCCGTACGAAGGGCGCTTCCGGTTCGGAATCTGAAGACATTACCTCCGTCACCCCCAGACTCACGGTCACAGGGATTGTCTCGTCATGGTAGTAGAACCGGGTATTTTCAATGCGGCGCCTTATATTCTCAGCCACATTTACCGCGTTTTTCGCATCGCATTCGTGAAGAATAACCACCAGTTCTTCTCCTCCGTAACGCGCCAGGAAGTCGGATTTCCGAAGAGTAGACTTTATGCGTTGAGCTATTTCTTTCAGGCATTTGTCTCCGGCCTTATGGCCGTAACTGTCATTAATTATTTTGAAATGATCGATATCTATCAATATGAGGCTGAATTGCTTCGCACTTCGTTTATACTCTCTTAGACACTCTTTTATGTGTAAATCATACGATCGTCTATTACTTATTTTTGTCAGTTCGTCAATAAAAACATCTTTCTCTAACGACTCGGATCTTTTTCTTATTTGCAGTAATTCTCGCTCATGTGCCTTAAGATCATTTTGAAGTTCATTAATTTTTATCTCAGACTCACTTGCTCTACGTTCATCGGATTTGCGTTTAAGATCGATAGATTCTGAAATCATTATCAATTTGGAATGGATCAGGCCGCGAAGACCCGATTCATTTGTGTTAGGACCTATGGCATGATTAATATCAGTGGTGGAAGACAATATATCAGTATAAAATTCATTACTTATTTTATAGCCTTCCTTATTGAAGTCTTGATATGTTGATAACTGCTGTTCCATCTGGTACAGGTCTTTACTGAGTTCAAAAAGAAAGTCATTTGAATAATCAGTATCTTTAACCGCCTGCTGTATTAATTCGCCTACAATCGTACCTACTTGCGTCCCGAAGCTGCTAAGAAGCTTTAACGATTGACACCCGCAAATCTCCTCCTGCAACTGGGTGAATCGACCTTCATGGTCCCCCTTTATCGCGGGGGCAATACCTTCGAGTACTGCCAGGAAAGCCTCCCGCAGATCAGGCAATTGTTCGAGTTCCCATTCCTTGGAATTAACCTCAGCCCGCGGCAGGGCATGGCCTGACTCGCCACAGGCGGCTGATGGCTGCCGTTCTTTTATGTTCGTCTCCACATCCGAGGCCAGCAGGGAAACGATTTCCTCCCTGGCAGCGAAAATCTCCCTAAGACTCGCACAATGGAGAGGCAGTCTTTTTTGGGAGAATTCTTTCAAGACATCCATTACTGCTTCAGATAGCGCCTCAGCCGGCTTCATTGGTCCCCATCGATTGTGGCAGATAGTGAATAGACACCGTGAGGCGCAATCACAACGCCATCTCGCGGCATCTGCCTTCCTATCTATTCAGGTAAAAAGTTCCTCAACGTTCATACGCTCACTTAGTATTTCGGTTAAAATCCATAAAATATTAAGAAAAATTTAGTGGGATGCAAAACTCGGTCAGGCCGCCGAGCGACAATTTTATTTTCCCGAAGGGAAACAGTACTTGTCGTTAAAAACCTCAAGTCGCTCTAACGCAAAGCTCCCCCGACTGCCTGCGATCATTGATTCAGGTGAGCCCCCGGTCCGTTTGTTGCCGCTCTATTTTCGCCGATGGCGACCTGGCCGGCTTGTCCGGTCCTCGAATTGAGAAAGTTTCTCAAACTGTATTGCGCGCCTATTTTGAGTTTCCTGCGGATATTTTTTCGGTGCGTTCGCACTGTGTTTTCCGAAATATGCAGGTGGGCCGCAACCTTTTCCGTAGTCGCACCGTTTTTTATGAGGGATGCCACCCGCATTTCCGCCGAGGAAAGAACCATGGCGACCTTGGAGTCCCCGGCAAGCCCCGAGGTCAAGTCTTCAACCTGCAAGGTAAGCATATCGAACTGAGATTCAAACTCCTGGAGAGCTTCAGAGCTCTTAAGCTTGGCGACTACAGGAAGTATTATGCTCCTAAGTCTGAGAGCGGCCCGTTTTTCGATTTCCTCTCTTTCCCGTTGCATGTTTTGGGCAAAAACCGCAACCGCTTTGTTGGTTTCCACGAGCTGAGCATTCAAGCTTTCGAGGCGCTGCTGCTGAGCCAGCAACCTCAAACGGCTAAATTTGAGATCGTCCGCAAGCTTTTTTGATTCACGCTCACTTTCAAGCGCCGTTAAAGCCCTGAAGACCGAATGTCGTAAGAGGTCATTTCGAAGGGGTTTTTCGAGCAGGTCGAAAGCGCCTAATTTCAGAGCCCGAATAGCCGTATCTTTATTGGCCACCTCAGTCATGACCATGATTTTGGCATCGCCCATCACCGACGGGATGAACGGCAGGCAACAGATACCGGATATAAAGATATCGAGTAGCACAATGTCGCACTTATTGCGCACCAGGAATTGAACAGCGGATTCCGTATGTGTAAATCCCTTAGCTTCCAGCCCCCAGCCTTGAATTCTCTCAATGATGGATTCCACAACGCACCGGTCGTCACCCAAAAGTGCGACCTTGTGTTTGCTGAAAGCTTCCATAACGCCCACTTTCAAAACAATTCTTCTAATTCGAATCGTCGATTGCTGCGAAAAATAATAACCGGAATAGATACTTGGAGAAAAACCACCTAAAATTCTCTGAAAAACCCGGTCCTTCGAAGAAGGAGATGGCTATAATTCATTATGCCGGAAAAGTAAGAAGGCCAAGCTCCGTGTCAAGTGTAATCGATTAGATTCCACTGTCCAGGGCTCCATTCGATCATCCGGCTGCATTACCATAATGAATCAGAAATCATATCAATTCCAGCGCAAAACATTCTAAATGGATTAGAGGCCCAGCGCACCCGATTCCCCCCCGCTCATAAGCTGCCACTGCAACCACTTATTGCTTACAGTGCTTGCCCCTCCAAGGATTGATCCCGTCACGTCCCATCCTTCCTGACTCTTATTCAACTGACTCTGAGCGGCGTAGCTATTGGCCTGATTGATGTCGTTCCATGCCTGGACCTGCGCGTTATACCGGATAGTTTGGGCGTTGAGCTCTCCTAGTTCCGCCGCACTCGACCGGACACCGAGCGCCGAGCCCGAATTCGGGTCAACTCCCATCGCGCCGTATGAAGCTCTTTCCTGCGAGATCTGAGCTCCAGTTTTCTCCCGTTGCGCCTCTTCCTGCGCGGTCCCCTGTTCAAGAGCCATATCGGCGTTCTGCTGCCCGATAAGCTGGTTATTACGGGCCACCTGCGCCATGTAATCGGCAGACTGCGCCTGTGCTTCACCTTGTATTACCGTGCCTGCGACGCCCGTTGCTATCGAGGCTCCAGCCAGATAGGGCGCGGCCGCCGCCATTATCGGGGCTGCAAATCCCATAAGTTAATCCTCCCTTTCCACGCAAAACCTGCGTCCCGGAACATCATGGCTCTAATGCTCCACGAACCCGTTTAGTTACTTTTTCTTCTCGGCTCTATAAAAGGGCATCCCGAACGGTCCCCACGACTCGGGACCCGTCAGCCTAAATCCCAGCCACTTGACCCACTTGATACCCCGTAAGTGTCTTACATCCACCATTTCGACCAGCACAGGACAAATATCGAGCATCCGCCCCAAGTACTCGTCGCAATCCTTTAGAAAACGGACTGCATACTTTCTAAGCTCGGGCGTCGACAGAAACCAGGGCGAACCCTTTCCGCTCAAAATTCCTTCTAGAGGCATGCAGCCAAAAGCGCAAAGCGGCCTGTGCTCGGGCACTTTCAGGGCGCACCATGCGACAACCGAACGATCAAACCCAAGCGTCAGCGCTCGAAGCGGCCCCAGCCCCATCGCCGCGCATTCGGCTCGGTCCTCCTCGCTCATCTCCTGCGCGAGATAGGGCAAGTGGTCAGAGTGCAGTGGAACGATTATTCTTTTCATCCTGGTGAATCCCCAATGGACATTTCCGGCGAAATTCCCAAAATCGTGCACGGAAGTGGTTGATCGCACTGCAGGCAGATGTTGTCATCGACCGTAAACTGCTGATAGACGATCAACCTCTGCGTTCCGGTGGTAAGCGGAACCGAGCCACCCATATTGACAGTCGAGTTCCACTCCTTTATCTCGGTCAGGTTTGAAAAATTGGGCCCGACTTTGATGCCCCTTGTGTCCTGCACCTTCAATGCAATCGCCTTTAGCGTCTTCCTGTAATCGATTGCCTGCATCGCCATTCCCTGGGGCATCATCGGCAGGGACTGCATCTGCGCCACATACGGCAATCCCACCGTTATCCTGCTTGCCGATGTCGGAAGGGTGATCGCCCCGTTCGACACCACCTGCTGAGGCATGACGTTCCCATCGGCAAGGATGCTGACCGTAGCCCCGTTCAAGTGGTCAAGACCGCAGACCTCAGCGGTGGCAGTCCCACAATACTGAAGCGCTGCGTCCAAAAACCAGGCCTTTGTGACATCCGATGCCCCCAGGGTCCCCATGTTCCTGGAGTCCATACGTTCTATGTACTTCACCGGCTGAGCGCCGTTTATACCTGGAATCGTCCTTTGCACAACGAAATAGACCGAATCGACATTTACTCCCTCCACCTGCTGCTCCGGAATACTTGCCACACTCAAAAATCGATCTGTCCCGAAACACCCCGGACTGTCATGATGAGCCCACGCATAGACGTTTTGCTCTTTGAGATAGGTAAAGCTCAGAAGGACCCCGTCGTCTCTAACTGTCCAGATCTGGTACCAGGGCTGCTCCGCATAAGCCCATCTCACCATGTTGTGGCCGAAGAAAAGGTGCTCGGCTAGAACGCTCATATCGGTGCCGGTGTACACATTCATCCAGAAATTGTACGCCAGATCTCGAACGATCGACCCCTTGGCCTGCACGTACAAAATGTCGTAGTTCACCACGATGGGCGGAAGATCCGCGGCGCCGATCCACGTCTGCGGGATTACGACAGTATTTGTTGGCGTGACCGGCTCGGGCTGGGTGATGTAACCGGTGAGGATTCTCCAGACGCCTCCCGATGTGAAGATGAGAAGGTCGTTCATCGGAACCAGGTGCTTTATGGCATTCACCTGCTGTGCAGCAATCGTAAGAGTTATCGCGTCGGAATTCTGGGAGGGGTTGGTTACGTCCATATTGTTGTAATCTGCGGGCTGGGTCATCCAGACCGTCTGTGGCGAATTAAGGGAGCCGGCAAAGCACTTCCTCTGCTGAAAATAACACGCGCACGACGGGTAATTTCCCGAGGGGTTTATCGACGCGGTAAAGCTGGCCCCCGATCCTCCCGACTGCGCAAAAACGAGGGAGTCTCCATCCGTGTATCCTTGCCCCAAACCGGATACATTTATAGATGTGATCGCCCCATTTGTGATAACCGGCGTAAATGTTACCCCATCACCACCGGAAGTGGCCACAGCAACAGTCACGTCCCCGAAATAGTTCTGCCCCATAGCCTCCACTGTGGCCGTAACCATTTGCGACGTAAAGCCATTGAGCGTAGTAACGATGGTAGCGACATTAATATGCCCTTTTGCCCCGATTCCCGAATTTGCAACCCCGATAACCGGCGCCTGGTAATTTTGGCCCCTGCTCTCGATTGTAACCGCGGTGATTACTCCGTTTGTAACAGTCGGCACCAGTACCGCCCCACTCCCGGTGACATCGCTTGCATATAGCGAGACAGTCGAGTTGTACCCGGAACCGCCGTTTGTCACGCTGACGGTCGCAATCGGGCCAACGGTAAACGGATCGGTATGGGTGGGGGGGGCCTGCGAAAAATCCGGCGCGATCTGCGTATCCGTAAAACTGGTGGAGGTCGTCTGGCCGATATAGCCGTACATCGCCCCTGCGGGCGCCGGCTGTGTCTGAGGATTTGCCTTGTAGACATAATAGAGGTTAGCCGCAGTCTCCGCCTGCCAGGAAATCACGTTCTCGCTTCCGGTGTTGGAATCGAGAAGGTTTGCTTGTACACTTGCCGGCTGGGAGGCGACCGACTGTTCGGGAGGCGAAAGCGAAAGAGCCGTTACGACATACGAGTAATAGAACGCCTGCCCGCTCGGAGAGTTTGTCCCCGCGTTGTGTGATACGGAAAGCCCGGTCGGCGGCGCAATTTTGGCTGCAAACGAAACCTCGGCTATAGTCCAGGCGTAGTGGTTGGTTCTCGTTAGATCCTGGGGAGGATAGTTCGTGTGGCAAAGGGTTATAACGTCGTTTGACTGCGTCCATTTGATATCGGCGACATCGGCGCCGGCGTAAGGCGTCGCCAGCGTGTAAACACGGGCGACTGTCCCGCCCGATCCCGAGTAAGTCGCATATCCGGCAGTATTTATGGCGCTGCCGTCGAGATCGGCAATGGAGAAGGTCGTATCCATGGAATTGATTACTAGGTATTGCCTGCCTGGAGTCGAATCAAGAGCTGTCCCGGTCCCGGAGATGGAGACCTGATCCCCGTTTGAGAAGCCATGCGGAGCGCCCGTTACGATAACGCCCGGGTTGGCCCGGGTAATCGATGAAATCGCAATTACCGGCTCAAGCACATAGCCGCCGTTCATGATGATCCGCAGGTAGTGGTGGCCGAACTCAAGGATGTATGTCTGGACCAGGTTGAACTGAAAAGGAATGAGATGAACAGGATAGCTCGAATCCTTGCATCTTCCAACAAACATTGTGCCCGAGCGGTTGCTGACACCACCCTGGGGCCAAACAAAAAAGTTCCGAAGGAGCTTGGCGCCCTGGCTGAATTTATCCAAATCTACCCGCGCATAGAGCGCAGGCGCGAGTTCGCCCGAAGCGTAGGACGGCTGAATGAAATTAACAGGCATCGTTTACTCCACCAACTCAAGGTGAAAGTCAAAGGGTGAAAACAAGAGGCTCCGCTCGATTGACTTTCGCTTATAGATTCAACATGAATCCCCGTACGCCTACCCCAGGCGTTCCCGACACATTGCTGTTCTTGTACCAGAAGGCGCCCGGCGTAAAAAAAGGAAGCTCGAACTGTCCCTGTCCCGTCGAATATCCTGCGATTGCATACAGCACGAGATAATCGTTTGTTCCGTCCGCGCTAAATGAAAATGAGCCGGTTCCCGAGGAGGACAGAAAGGAAATGGTAAAAAGCCCCGTCACGGCAATCGGAGGAAACGGCGCAACGGTCACCGCCGTATAGCCCGATTGCGAGGCAAGAGCAACGGAAGTCGGCGGGGCAAACAGAAACTTATTCCCGAACTGGCGGGAGGACACAAAAACGGAGGAAGCATTGGTAAGGGCGCAACCAACAAGGCGAGCGTAGGTGTAGCCGGAAATGTAGGTCTTTGCCACACTGGACCAAACACTCTGTGTCGATAGGATAAAATTGACATTCGTTCCGTTTCCTATCGCCCAGATATAATACCACGTGTTCGCCGCAAGGCTTCCGGTATCGATGCCTCCGGCCCCCGGATTGGTCGCGTTTACAAAGAATGGAAGCACGTTATTGAGTCCGGCCGACCAGGTCTGACACAGCCTCGTCCCCAACATGTTCGCCATGGTGATCGAACCCGCGACTAGCGTAAGTGTGGTGTTTGCCGCATAAATCGTCATTGCACTGGGAGGCGCCACAATCGCAGGGACCATTGGCTCCGAATCTATCGCATAGACGTAAACGCCGTCGCTCACGCAGTCGAGAACGTCGCCTTCTGCGAAAGTCACTGTCTGCCCCTGGTGGCCGATGATGCTTCCCGAGGGAAGCCCTGCCCACCAGGTGGAAAAGGCAATTGTGGTATAGGCGTCTTCGATTATGACTTTGAAATGATGGCCGCCGATGAGGTTGGAAAATCCTGTGATCGTCGTAGCCTGAGTGTTTGCGGTCTTATAGACGGAAGCAAGGGATGCAAGGCTCTGAGTGCAGGTATTTGCTGAAAACTGCTGCATCGTCATTATATTCGATGATGGGATAACGAGATCGCTCACCTCTCCTTGGAGTTGCTGGTAAGAAGTATATAATTGCTGAGTCAGCATGGTGAGGTAGTCAAGCGCGTCTTCAACTACTCCTGGCCACAGCCCCCCCTGGTTTGCAAGCTGCGTATCCTGCACGTAGGGCACACTTCTCAGGATGGTTATCGCCCACCCGCCGGGAAGTGAATTACCCGAGAGCGGATAGGTGACCGTTCCACCGGAGGAACTACCCAGGCCGACGACGCTGTACTGAGACTGCGATAGCCAGGTGGTCGCAGGGGGGTTCACCGTGTTGTTCGTGATTGCGACCCACAACGCGCCCGGGGGAATGAGGAAATTAAACGGAAACTGTTTGTTCGACCCGTTGCCTTGGTAAATAGCGTAGTTTTGAGTTGTAGTCAGCATCGAGCACACCTTCCTCTACAATCCGCGCATCAATTGAAATAGACCCCGCAGTACTGACAAAGTCGGAATAAGCCCCTCTTTAAAATGTCCCAGTTCCTAATGCTCCCTTCCACCACACCCTTGCCGGACCTGCGATTAATTGGTACTCATACGCTCCGATATCGGGCGGCCCTTCAATTGGATTTCCGGCGTAATCCTGCGCGATCGGGCTGAATGCCCCCGCGTTGATGGCCGGAGAAAACGCCCCCAGAGCAAAATCGGTTGGCAGAGAAAAATTTCCCGATCCGTTTTTAAAAAGGGGATTGCTCGATAGGCTATGAGCGTCCACATCGGCCGCAACGCCATCCATCCCGAAGACATACCCGCTCGCGGCCGCCGCCGACTTCCAGGCTGCGAGGCTCGTGTACTCCACAATGTTGCCTGGCCCCAGTTGGGCGATATGAGCATTCTGACCCGCAGTGGCGTCGTAGTAGATATTGTTGTCCACCTCGATGCTCACCGGGGCGGCAGCGATCACACCCAGGCCATTGCACCCGGTTCCCGTCTGCATGATGTAGATGATGTTATTGAAAATCTTTGCGTATGCGTTATTTTCTTCACTGACTATCCCATGTCCGATATAAGGTGGCGTGTTCAAGGGACTGGGATTGTGAACCACAGTGTTATTGTAGACATAGTCATAGCCCGTTGCCGTTGAGCCCACGTTTATGTCGTTTACCCGGCTGCCGACAACCACGTTATCGTAAACTTGGTTTCCACCCGTCCCCGAGGTCGATACCAACGAAATCCCGAGATAATCGTTGTGGGAATAATTCTGGTATATGAGGTTTCCGGACCCGCTGCCCGCCACATCGATCCCGCCTCCGAAAGAGCCGGGGTAATAGCCTGATTCGTTGCCGTAGGTCTGATTTTTGTAAATCTGATTGTTACTGGAATTAAACAAGTATATTCCGAAATTGTAACTGCCGCCTGATTTGAAGTTGTTGTAAAGCAGGTTCGAGTAAATGGCTCCCGATCCTGCGGTGCTTACCTCGACTCCATTATTGCTGTTTCCGTAGACTGTGTTTAGGTAGACAGCAAAACCGTTTCCGGCCCCCTGGATAAAGACCCCGTTTCCATATCCCGTGATGGTGTTGTTCGATACCACAGCACCAGGTGTAGCGCTCACGTCAACCCCGGAGTTCATTCCGTAGACGTTCCCTGCCATGGTGTTTCCGGAAATCGCCAGTGGCGCGGTGCAGGTATTGGCATAGATCGCATCCCCGGCCTGTCCCGGTTCCCCTCCGCTTATCGCGCTGTTTGTCACCTGCGTCCCCGCCGCCATAAAGACGTAAACTGCGTGAAAGGGATACTCTTTGATTGCCAGATGATCGAATATGACGTTGCCGCCCTTGTTGTTCGACACGATCCCGTCGCTGGAAAGCGTCGTAGCCGATTGCACCTGAAGGTATGAGAATGTCAGATAATTATAGGTGCTGCCCGGCACTCGGATAGAATGGCCCTGCTTTGCAATTTCAAGCGTCCCCGTGGCCGGGTTTTGCCCGACGTTCGCATACACTGTCTGGGTTGTGGAATTGTACCACCAGGAAGGATTGGTGGTCTGGCAGGCCGCCTGGGAGGCGGCCAATGGCAGTACGGCCCCATTGTAGGCGACCACATAAGGATTTACCGGGATAGGGGTTGTCCCGGAGACGTAATAGTCCGCATAACTCCCATCCTGCGACCAGGTAAGAGATGACGGCGTATAGGCCCCGGAAAGTATCGGCAACGGGTCCGAAGGGGACACGGCATAAAACGAACTCGTGGAGGTGGTGGTGATCGGACTCCCGCTGCTGCCCGTCTGCGCCACGTTTAGCCCGCAGTTATACCAGACATCCCCTCTTCGCATATACACGGTATTCCCAGCGGCGAGCGTACAGGCAGCGTTCCCGGTGACGTTTGCGTCCCAGGGGTGGTGAGCCCAGGGCGTCGATGGAGAGGCGCCGTTGTTGCTGTCCGACCCTATGCAGGAGGAAACATAAAACGGGCCGGCTCCGCACGATGCCGCGCCTGCCGGACTGGAGGGCAAAAACAGGTACGCCGACAGTAAGAAGGTCAACAGGTAATGTCTCATCTCAGGACCCTCCAGTTAAGCGTTGCGGCGCCGGGAGTAATCGATGACGCGGTTGAGTTGCAAACCAGGAAGTTAACGTTGCCTCCGGTCACAAACGGCCTGATATCCAGTATGCCGCCGGTCCCGTTGTAACCGCTTGGCGGCGCTGCGTTGAAGCTCCAGGAGATTGCATCCGTAGAAAGAACCCCTGTGGCCGCAACAGTCACAGCAGCAGCGCACGCACCCGATGAAATCGCCGAGGTCCCGAGAGTGGCCGTACCGGAAGCGAGGGTCTGACTACTTGCAGCATCCAAATTGGTGACCGTCCCGCTCACCAGGTCATAGCGTCGCAAGACCGTCGTGAGGCTCCCGGAGGTATTGTTTGTCATCTGAAGAGTGATCTCGCCGCACATGATCGTGTTGCTTGCCGAATCTGTACAGTACCACTGCGCAACCGGAGTTTCGGTCGAGCCGCTCAGGTTGTTTCCAACGTTCAATGCGCCAAACCTCCAGTCGCTCGCCGCGCTCTGATTGTGGGATACCGCTCCGCCTGAGCCGCTCGCTCCGTACGGTCCCGCATACGCGACAACGGCCAACAGGAAAACGGAAAATGCCGCCGCAACTACTCTTTTCATTGTCTTCCCCTATACATAGAACGCAAGAGTCACCACGCCGGAGATATCGCTCACCAGGCTGATGTATGCCTTGCCTGCGCAATTGCGCGAATCCGGTATCCTCTCCGGTGCGCTCCCGTCCACTATAGTAGTGGTCGGAACCGAGATCGCCGAATTCACGAACTTCACAAACTGGTTTGCGCCAGGGATCGCCCCGAAAACAACGAGGTTCGCTCCGGTGGGAATAGCAACCTGCTGGCTCGTATTTGCCATCAGTTCGACCGCATAGATCGTGTCCGAAGGCGCAAGGTTGCCTATCAGCGGGTTCATGAACCCATCAAGACCCTGAACTGCTCGTACCATCGCCACTCTCCTCACGCGGGTCCCATGTACCCGCAGTCATCGTCCATCGGACAGGAAGATGTTTCAGCTATAGCCCCCCCGCCCCTCGCCATGATCCAGTCGGGCGTATGGTTGGGGCTTACAGACTGCTCGTTTCCGTCCACCACCCTGGCCTGCGTTGCAAGCGCCTGCGCCTTGGCCCAGAGGTCTTTATCCATCTGCTTATCCCCGATGAGAGCACCAACGAGATGGGAAGCCAGAGCGTAGACAAATGCCTCACTGAACTCATCGTCCCAAAGGTTGGGGTCGTTAACGTAGGCCGTATAGACAATCAGCGCATTCTCGATGTTGCTCAACACCACCTTGATCCGATTTCCGATCGCATCCATATCCAGCGCTATCTGGTAGGGGACCCGGTTTCCCGGCGATCCGGCAAAAAGGTTCGAAGCGTTCACCACCCCGGGCCAGAGCGGGACCACTGCCCCGGGGCTCTGCGGCTGGTCGAACGGGTATCTTACCTGCCGGAGCCTCACGCAGTCCCACGGCCATGCGTATTCATACTGCCATGAAACGATCTGAGTGGGTGTGGCTCCGGCGGGATTTGCACCGCATATCGGCACAAGCGGCAGCGGCGCCGTCCCGTTCGGGTTTTCAGCAGTCCCTGGAGCCGCGGCAATCAGCGCCCCCTGGACCGTTGCCCTTGCAAACGACCAGGGGGCAAGCCTTAGCATACCCCGGCAACTTGGCTCGAAATGGAGGGCACACGCCTGGGCTTCCGGACTCGCCTCGGTCATGGATGCGATAGAGGACCTCGTCCCTATTACCGACAAGGCTCGGTTGCAGATGGTTACCAGGTCCATGGTTCACACTCCCAAAGTCAAAATTGAGAAATACCGATCTTTGACTCCACGTTGAACTTCTCGCCCCTCGACCTTACCCTAAAAGGGTCTTCCCGCTCGCTGTCGTGTTGGCCTTGGCCTGCAACCCCTGCGAGCCGGTCAGAATCGTTCCCTCGGCCCCGTATTGCATCGCCGCCAGCTCCCGTTGATTCTTTGCCGCGTTCTGCACGCCCTGGTCCGGTAAACTTGGAGGCGGAGGCGTTACCGGAACGGACGGCACGGATACAGATGGCGCTCCCATATAGTTGCTCCGTTTCTCTCCGCAACAGGTCAAAAGTTCGAGCCAAAAGGCAAAAGTGCGGAGTTTTTTGCTTTTGCCTTTTCACTTTTTCTTTCCTACCTCTGCCTTCCGGACGCTCCACGTCCCTCGCGCCTCGGTTCCCCGCGTTCTCCCGCCTTCTTTTTGCTTCCCCCAATATCCGGGTACTTCTCCTTACCCTTGCCTCTTACTTCGGCCTTTTCCTTGCCCTCCCCAGACCGAGCAGCCCGCGCAGGCGCATTTTTTGCCTTCCTTTGCTCCTCCTTTCCTCCGGTCCGCAAACGTTTCCCCGGGAGCGCGAGATCACTTTTTTTCGGAATTGTTTCCCGTTCCTTTGCGTCCAACCTCGCCATAAGTAATTTCCTCCTCAAGCCTGTTTTAAAGGCGCTAAAAATTTCGATGGGGTTCACCGGGAAGGGACAGTATGCAGAAACCGCCCCTCATCTCGTCACTTTGCTTGCCGGCGGAAGACCTTCATGGCAATGCTTGTTGAACACGTTCCAGATGTCTTCAGCCGCCTGGCAGAAACGTTGCTCGCGCCGCTCGCATTCGGGTTTGTCCTGCTTGCCGTCGAGCTTGTCTTCGAGCTTCGACAACCTCTGGAGGATCATAGCGAGTAGAAGACTCATAAGAGCGCCAAACGAGCTCGTCACCGCACTGAGAACGTATAGAGCCGTCATAATATCCCAGCCAGTCTATCCGCCAGCCGCCGGCACCTGTTGGGTGCTTCGGTTGCAAAGCGGCTCTGCAGGATCGATTCAGCCGCCCCCTTCCAGTCCGACTGGGCCACATGGGACCGAAGCCTTGGCCAGCGCCACAGTCCGTACATGAGATCGAAAGCCATGTTCGCAAGTACTCGCTGAGCCTCGTCGGGCAGAGCGCCAAATCCATCGAACACCTGTTCGCAGCACGTGATGGCTGCCTCTACGTCCTCTGCAAACCACTCCGTTATCGTCTGGTCCGGGATGCCCGTCTTTAGCCAGGCGGCAATGTCCGACCACGCTATGCCGTGGGCCTCCAGGTTGTGGCCGATGCCCCCAGTCCAGTTCCCCCGCGAGTCTTTATACGGAGTGGACCGGATACCCTCATCGAAAGCTATTTCTGCCTGTAAGGCCGAGTCGGCCTTGAGATTGTCAATATCCATAGCGTCCCTCCTCTAATAGCGCAGACGGATAGCACCAAAATTGGTCAGTTCCCATCACCGCATTGGAAAACAGGTTCTCAGATTGTAATGGTCCTGCCCCCCTCAGGTCGCTCAAGTCGTCCACCGCCCTTTGTCCCGATTGAAATCCTGTCGATCCTCGTTAAACACCACCCGCGCCAAAGGTTGGCGTGGCGGGTAGGTCTTTTTCCTGGACTGAATCGGAAGCAGTGGGCTTCCCCCGGGCGGCCCCGACACTCTGTTCAATCGCTTGCTCCCCAACCTTCACAACGCCTTCGATGATGTGCTCGGTAATGTTGCTCGGCTCTACCCGGGCAGCCCGGCTCATCCCATGCAGAAGCATGTCCAGGAACTGCCAGGTGCAGTTTGCCGCCATTTTCGGGTTATGCGCCAGCCAATGGTCGAATAAGGCCACAAAAGTCGAGACCACCGTAGAAATGGAAAAGACAAGAAGGCTATCGGTTCTCATGAATTGACTCCTTGTATGCCTCGGTCATGGTCCGCAAATCGTCTTCCAAAACAGCCAACTGGTCTCTGAGTGTCATTTCGCCAGGGAAAAACGACGTTCTTACAACCTTTGGGAAATCATAGGGACTCGGAATAGTCGATAAAGTTGTCATCACTTCACCCCGTAAATCGCTGTCACTGCACTTGCCGCACCACTAAGACCACTTGCCAGCGCGGTCGGAAGCGTCCCTTCCATAAGTCCGCCGTTGCTGCTGCTCGAAGCGTTTTCAAGCTTGCCGTCCGGGTCGAACAAAAAGACGTCAATAAAATTACTGCCGACCGGGGTACTCGTTACTACCGCTATGACCGAATGGGCTCTCCCACTGACGATTACAGGATTGGGGGTGGAAAGAACGGTCATCTTCGAAGCGCAGCCGGCCATAAGACAGAGAGAAAGTCCAATGAGCACGTAGCGTAAGTATTTTTTCATGGCGCCCTCACAGACCCGCATTGCTGCGCATAAACGGAATCAGCAGAAAGAACGGAAGAATCAATGCGCCTTCGGCCCCCGCCTGTAGCCGTTCCCCCAGTTTATCGAGAAAATCGGCATGGTCGGGATTGTCTTTTTTGATAGTCTCCAGGAGAGCCTCCGCCTGTGACTTGTGCTCATCGGTAATATGTAATGCCGGAAATCCGGGAATATCTGCCATTTTCTCATCTCCAAAGCCCCGGCTCACCGCCGGGGCCTCTTGTAAGCCCTACCTGACAGGCGCTACCTGTGTCGTCCCCGTCCCCGAGGCTTGAGTCTTAACCCCTGAAATCGCATGTCCCACTACGGCGTTTGCCGCAACGACCGCCGCCTGAACAGTCTGCGCGGTCTGTGTTAAAACGCTCGTCGAAAGCACTCCTGCCTGATAGGCCTGAGCCGCGTTCGTCAATGCCGTAATAGTTGTTGTCGCTTGGGTCAAAAGTGGGTTTACAACCTGAGAGATTGTCGATGCGGTCCCCGGGAACAAAGCCTCGAGGACAGGTTCCACGGCTGTTTGAAGGCCCTTCACGAACTCGTCGTAGTACTGGATCACCTCCGACCAGTTCACTCCCTTGATCCAAGCCTCCACTTCCAGTATCTCCTGTTTTACTTCTCCAGCTATTTTTGAAAACCAACTCATCGCTCACTCCCTTTCACTCCGCTGGAAGTCAAAAGACAAAAGCGCGGAGTTCTATACTTTTGCCTTTTTTCTTTTGCCCTAACGCACATTTTGCGCGTTTGCCGCCATCCCGCTTTTCACATCCTGCGGACTTGCCCCTATCGCCTCAAGTTTTCCCCCAGTAAGCTGATCGACCGGATCGGGCATAGGCCCCAGCACTAGCCCCACTTCCTTTGCCTTCTTTTGCGCTGCCGAATCTACCGGCTTCATAAACGGCCCCGGGACAACCTTGTCGCTCACTTCGGCCACTTCCCCCGGTTCATAGATTCTGTTATCGATAAACGCCTTTTCCAAAAGCTCATATTTGGCCATGACTAACTCCTTTAGACGTACTGAGTCGAATACCCGCTGGGGTAGCCGAGGTTTGGCCCAAGCAACTCGCGGTCGAGCACTATGGTGGACACGATCGAGCCCGCAGTCATGTTGGCGCCCGTAACCGTGTAGGTGAGCTTCAAAAACTTCTGGACGCCCGGAACGATATCAAGATAAGTTATCTGCCCTGCAACCAGGTTGGCTACCGGGATGACCGGAGTCATGTTGATGACGTTCCATGCCCCCGGGGCGCCCGCTCCATTGTCGGGAGCTGTCTGAAGCGCGATCTGCATGCTGGCGCCAGTCCCGGCGAAAGCGCTCATCACTTCGATGGCGATCTGGAGATCCGGACCGTCGCCGATCCCCACATCCCGACCTCTTCCCGATGGGCTCGACGCTACCTGGCTGACATCGATTATATTCTGTGAATCGGTGGCGCTACCCGTAGTGAAGGTCGTCCCCGAATTGACCGAAGTACCGGAAAGCGCCCCTTGAGCGTTTACGCTTCCATCGAACAGTAAGAGAGCATCCATTATCATTGCTAAGTCCTCACTTTCGGATGTGTATAGGTGAGTGGGTGGACGGGGAGAACGGGAAAAAACCGGCCTTGGGCTCATCGGTTTTCCCATTCACCTGTTCAACGGCTTCTAGACAACTCGAGCCTCAGTATTGAGCAACTGGTCACAGGTCCTTATCGGGATGCCCCTGAAGCTTGTCACCGGCTTTCCAGCGAATTCGTCGATTCGAAGCAGCGTGTTGCTTTTGTTCAAAGCCTGAATGTCAAGCCAGGTGGAAATTGCCCGGTTGCAGTAAAAGCCGGCCTGTCCCATGGATAGGGCCGGCTCGCCGTTCTGACCGGATGTCTGCACGTTGCCGGCCCTTGCAGGCTGGATTGGAAGCCTATGAATGGCGCGAACCATTAGATTTATGAGGTTCGGGGGGGTTGCACCGGAAAGTGAGGTGACATCGATATTGCAAATCCTGACTGCAAATCTCCAGTCCTTGACAACAAGACCTGCGTCCCATTTGTAATGGGTCCGCCATGCGTAGTACGGGTTATTGTTGGCATCGTAGACGGGGGTCTTTCCCATGTCCTCCTGAACAAACCCGGCTTTTCTGCCCCTTGGGAATATCCCGTGAATGGCCGTGGGACCCCACATGATGAGCCACAGGGAGGTGTTGGTGCTGCCGGTGCCGCCAGCGTCTATAACGTTATTCGCGGTCTGGGCGTTAGACGTGCTGACGCTCGGGTACCTCGGCGCCAAGCCCATGAAGGCGGCCGGAATACTCGTGATATTATTGTAGAAAATGGTGCCGGCCATCTGCTGGTTCATTCCCTCGAGAAAGGCCAACTCTTCGGAGAGCCGAAAGGCGCGATCGTTTCCGGCAAGGGCCACCAGATCGACGTCGATATCGCTGTAAGTCTCCAACATGCCGCAGGTCTCCGTGATCTGCGCCGTAGTGGATTTGCCCCTCGGCACCCCCTGATTGAGCAGTCGCCAGTAAGCCTGCGGAAGCCCGGTTCTGATAGTCGTCTTGTGGCCGGTAGGAAGATTTCCCTCCACCCAGAGCATATCTTCCAAAATCTCGTTTGTCTGCGAAAGCAAATTGATGATCTCGGCAATCTTTCCGTCGTCGTCTATACGCTTCGCCCAGTCCATGAGCGTCAAAGCCATCGGTCCTAAGGTCGCCATCGAGGTCGCTCCGTTTCTCTCCGCAATAAGTCGCAAGGAGGAAGGCAAAAGCTAAAGTGCGGAGTTCTTCGCTTTGGCCTTTATATTGTCTACGCCAGCCTTAGCTTGAACCTTCACCCATCGTCGGGTACAAACTGTTTAAAATCGCATCCTGCCTGCTCTGTGGAGCGGGCTTCCCCCTGAGGTGCGCCGGTTCTGCCAGAAGCCTTCCCATCTTCACAAAGAGTCTTACAATCGCAGGGTTATTCCCTGCCCCCGTGGTGTTTAGCGCTTCACGAAGACTGCGCGCCTCCCCGTCGCTCTTTACGAACGGGTTCGATTCGCCGGCCACAAAGACGTTTCCTGCTTCCTTTACCGACTGCTCGTACTTGGTCCCGCCAATCTCCGGATCCGACTTCACCTCTGCCTGCCACTTACCCTGGAGTTCGTTCCACTCACGATAGGGCTGCTCGATCATTGCCTTGATCTTTGGACCCGCAAAATCGAGAACCTTTTGCGCCTGCTCCTGGGTTAAGTCCTGCTCTTTGGCAAAGGACTTAAAGTCGATCAAGTCTTCTCCCTCCAACTTGATGTCCTCCGGCACGCTGAAAGCGACATACTCCTCCGGCGCGCGCGGTTTCTGTTCGCTCTCCTGGATACTTTCCTCCGACTTTTCGCCGGTCGCCTCTTCTCCACTTCGGCTCGCCAGAATGGTATTCTGCTTACCTGCCTCTGTTTGATCTCCTTTGGTTTGTGTTGGTTGCATCTGCATTGCCTGCTCTTTTGGCGGTTGCTGCAACACCTCATTCATGATGGTTTCTCCCGCGCTTTCGCGGGACTCCGATCCAGTTTCTTGAGTCGCTGTTACTTGTTCAGACATCCGTTTTCTCCTTTATGCCAATAAAAAAACCCGACTCGCCGTAGCTACGAATCGGGCTCTCTTCATTGGCTGCGCTTAAGCCGGGCCGGGGCAAGCACACAAGGTTTTTTTAAATCCATTTATTTTCGCTGCGACAGGTATACGGGAAAGTAATTGTTCCTTCAAAACGGCAATCTAAAGCGGCAATCAGAAGCGGCAACTAGAAGCGGAAAGCAGAAGCGGAAAAATAGAATAGAAGTAAAAATTTATATCCTTATCGGCTAAGGCAAAAGCCGAGGCTATCGGCAATGAAACTGTCGCATAATTCATCGAATCTTTGTCTTTTTTCTTCCGAATAACAGATCGAAAAGGGGGGCTTACGCTGCTATTTTAATACGAGGCTAATAACGCGGGATAAAACCGGCTAAATAGAAGTATGATCTGGAATTCCTGTCAAACAGGAGAAGATAGGCAGCCAATTGCCAATTCGAACAACCCTGCAAAATGACCGAACATACGCGGATGGATAGTTAAAAAAGCGAACTCTTAAATTTTACGATAAGAACAAACACCGACGGGGAACAGAATAATCGATCAATCCTTTCGCAAAAACAAAGGTCCGCACTAGTAAAACCGGGGATAAGAAAAATTAAGCGCTTCCCAAAAGTTAAGATGCACTCGCTTTACTCTCCCATCCAGTGCGGACCCGAATATCAAAAAAGGCGCCTTTCCCGTAAACACTGTGGAGGCTCTATCAAAACAAAGTTCTAGCCGCCGACTCGGTAATAGAGAGAAATTGATCGGGAAAGATGCCAAGGTAGATCGTCATGACCACAAGACCAATGCTAACAACTCTGGTCCAGAGATCGACATGCACCGCAGGATATTCCTTTACAGGTTTAAGTAGATACGCGGCCTTTATGACGATTAAATAGTAATAAAGAGATATTGTGGCATTTACCATACCGATTATAACGAGAAACAGATATCCCTTATTGAGCGCAGCCGCGAACACAAGAAATTTCCCGGTAAATCCGGCCGTAGGAGGAATTCCGGCAAGTCCGAACAGACCAAGCATAAGAGTCATCGCCAGCAAAGGCGACCGTTTGTGCAATCCGGCAAGCTCTTTTATCTGCAGGTTATGGCCGTCATCGGCGACCTTCATTATGACAAGGAAAACGGAATAGTTCATAACCAGGTAGGCCGCGGCATAGTATATGGCGCAAGCGTAACCTTGACTGGTGAGAGTCAGAATACCTATCAGTATATAGCCGGCGTGAGCAATACTGGAGTATGCCAAAAGCCTCTTCATGTCCTTTTGAATCAGCGCCACGAGATTTCCGAAAGTCATCGATGCAATCGATAAAACGATCAGCAACTTTACCATGGCCGGACTCGCGCCGCCGGATAGACCAGCAAACCGTATGATCATAGCGGCGGCCGCCATCTTGGAAACAGTTGCAATATACGTGGTGACCTGGTTGGCGGCCCCCTGGTAAACATCAGGCGCCCAGATGTGGAACGGGAAAAGAGCCAATTTAAAGAAAAATCCCGCCAACGCAAGTATCAAACCAACAATAGCGCCCGGCTGCGCGATAACTGTCGGCAGCACCTTCATCAATTGCGGCACGTAGGTGGTATGCGCCACACCGAACAACAAGCTGATTCCAAAAATCATCAGTCCCGAAGCGGTAACGCCAACCATGAAATACTTTATGGCCGTCTCGGAGAACCGATCGTCGTTTCGGCGCATCGGCACCAGCAGATAGAGAGAATAGGAGGAAAGCTCTATCGAAACGTAAATCGTCAGCAGTTCAACCGAGCTTACCAGCAACATCATGGCCAAGGTGCAAACGAAGATCAGAAAGTAGTACTCGGCGTGTTGCCTGGGATCGATCCCCTTGAGCTCTCCAGACGAGAATATGACCCAGATCGTGCCGAGCGCGAGTAGAACCTTGAATATCTGACTAAACAGGTCCACCCGGTAACAGTTGAAAAACAACATCCCTTCCTGGTGGGATGATGCAACGGTTACCAATAGTCCGACTGCTGCAACGACCACCGCCCATCTGTGATACCCGGCGGGGTTTGGCGCTTTTCTCAAAGAAAAGACGAAAAAAAGAAGTGCGCCAAAGATGAAAAAAAGCTCGGGAAGAAAAAGCATAAAATCCGTCATCACATTCCTTTACCTGACAAGCCTTTAGAACCGAGTCACAAACGGAATGACCGTGCTCTGAATCACGTCGAGCATGACCTTCGGGAACAGCCCGAAAAACAATATACAGCTCATCAACACGACTCGCGGAACAGCAAGAAACCTGGAAATATCGGGAATGTGCTCCCACTTGGGATTCTTGTCCCCGTAAAAAGTTCTCTGCACAACCCGCAACATGAAAAGTGCGCTAAGAATCATTCCCACGCACGCCAGGATTCCTGCCACTGGAAAAACCTTTACCGCAGCAGTGAGCACCAAGAGTTCAGCCCAGAAACTCGCCATCAGCGGCACACCAATACCGGCCAGCGCGGCAAAGATGAAAAACGCAGAGGCAATCGGCATGGTCTTGGACAATCCGCCAAGTTCCGGAATGATCTTGGTGTGCGTGCGATCATATATGAAACCGACCGAGGAAAAGAAAAGGGCCGTCATGATCCCGTGGGCAAACATCTGGAAAACCGCCCCGTTTATACCGTTAACACTCATCGTGGCCAGTCCCAGCCCCACAAGGCCCATGTGAGAGACACTCGAGTAGCCGATCACGTACTTAAGATCGGTCTGAGCCAACCCCACCAGAGCGCCGTAGATAATTCCAATGGTTCCTAGAAGCGCCATTAAATGGGACCAGTAAACGGCGCCCTGCGGACAAAGCATCATTCCGATTCGCAGGACTCCGTAAGCACCCAGCTTCATAAGGACCCCGGCGTGAATCATACTTACTGCGGTGGGGGCGGCAACGTGGCCCACTGGGGACCACGTGTGGAACGGCCACACTGCCGCGAGAATACCAAACCCGAGATAGAGCATGAGGAAAGCCACTTTTTGGTCAAACAGGGAGAAGCCGATTTTCTGAAGCATAAACAGATCGAAGGTGTGCCCACCGGCCTTAGCCCAGAGAAACAGGATAGCAGGTAAAATGAACGCGCTTCCGGCAAGCAGATACAGCGTAAGCTTCATCGCGCCGTATTCCTTGCGGGTCCCCCCCCATATGGCGATCAGAGGATACATCGGAAACAGTGAAACGTCATACCAGACAAATATCCAGAAAAGATCCATCGACATGAAAACGCCGTAGACGCCGGCAACCAGAAGAAATACGAGAGCATAGAATTCCTTGACCCTGTTCTCGAGTTCCCACATGGTCCAGACTGCGGTAAAAAGCACCACGGAGGTAAGCAGCATCATGGGAAGGTTAATTCCGTCGATGCCGTTGAACCAGTAAATACCAAGGCTCTTTACCCACAAAACCCGCTCGACGAATTGCAACCCCCCCTTGTGGAAATCATAGGCATGATAGAGCCACAGACAGAGCGCGAGTCCGGTGGATGCGCTGGCAAGGCTGACCTGCTTTATAAGCTTCGTTTTTTCAGGCGGGATGAAAATAATAACCAGCAGCCCAACGATTGTGGTCATCAGGATAGTGGTCAGGATCGGAAAACCGGCCATATTCATCGCAGTCATTTGATGCCCTTGTGATAGTTATGGTTGAACTAAATCACGAAATAAAGAACTGCAGCCCCAGCGCCAAGCACCATGAGCAACAGGTTGAATTGGAGCATTCCGGACTGAAGAAAGCTAAAAAGCCGTCCGCTTCCCTCGGTAAAAACGCATATCCCGTCAATACCGCCATCGATCACGCGGCGATCGTTCTTGGTGAATAGACTGGTAAGGCCGGCGTAGACTAACGTATCCAGCCCCTTGCGATAGAAAATATCCAGGAACCACCTGCAGTCAAACAACTTCCAAATGGCGGGAAAGTAGCTGAGAAAGCCGTTCCGGCTGGCCCCTTTTCTTCCGTACTCAAACCAGGCGATCGCGATGCCCAGTAGACCCGCCGACACCCCCAAAATCGTAAGAAGCGGGCTGCCGGCCTCATGAGCGTGGTGAGCACCGCCTGCGGCAACGTGAGCCGCAACACTCACCGCATGAGCGGCAGGCGCCACAAGTTCCCCGGGAACTTGAATCGAGCGCATCAGGAAATGCTCCAGGGTATGTTCGGTAAATCCCAGCACAAGGCTAACGCCGGCAAGAATCATAACGGGTACGGCCATTGTCCAGAAAATATATCCGTGGTGCCCTTCTTCGTGCTCGTGAGACGAAGCGCCGTGTTCTTCATGGTGGGCCTCCTCGATTCCACCCTTGGGAAGCAGGATGTGGAATATGAGACGAAAACTGTAATAGGCGGTCAAAACAGCGCCAAAAAGCCCGGCCGCATACCAGATCTTGCTCGGCTGCGAGGCAAGCACCGTTAGGATCGCTTCCTTGCTGAAAAACCCGGAAAAAGGGAAAACCCCGGAAAGCGCCAGGGCTCCAATCGCCATGCACACCATGGGGATTTTTAACTTCCGCCCACCCTTCTTGCCGATAATCCGCATGTCGTTCGTGTGGAATTCATGAATGAATATACCGGAGGTGAGAAAGAGGAGCGCTTTAAATCCGGCATGGGTGGTGAGGTGAAAAACTCCGGCAACGTATCCGCCGGAGGCTAGGGCCATCACCATGTATCCAAGCTGGCTAACCGTCGAATAGGCCCAAACCTGCTTGAGATCATAGGTAACCATCGCCATGGTGGACGAGAGCAGCATGGTGACCGTTCCTATTGCAAGGGCCACTGCCATGGTGTCGGGAGAGGCGGAAAAGAATGGAAAAATCCGGCTGAACATGTACACGCCGGCTGCAACCATCGTTGCAGAATGCAGAAGAGCGCTGACCGGGGTCGGCCCCTCCATGGCGTCGGGCAACCAAGTAAGGAGAGGAAACTGGGCGCTCTTGCCGATAACACCGCAGAAAATCAAAAGAGAGGACACTGTGAGCAAGCCCTGCGGCAGTCCGTGGGTGACAGCCGCGTGATTTAACTCGGGTATGCCAAGGTTTCCGAAAGCTATGAGAAGCAGGATAAGCCCCAGGAAAAATCCTACATCGCCGACCCTGTTCATCACGAAGGCCTTTTTGCCGGCCTGGGAAGCGCTCCATTTTTCGTAGTAGAAGCCAATCAAAAAATAAGAGGCAAGTCCCACCATTTCCCAGAAGATGAACAACTGAAGCATGCTGCCGGCAATGACCATGTTCATCATCGCCCAAGCAAAAAGCGACTGGAAGGCGTAGTACCGGCTGTATCCGGGATCGCCTGCCATATACCCCAGTGAGTAAATCTGCACCAGGCAGGCAATTATGCCGACAATTGTCAACATGAGCAAGCTCAGGGGGTCCAGGTAATAGCCGAAAGTAATGTTGAGCTTATCGGAGCTAAACCAGAGCGTCTGGTATTGCAGGGCCGGGGCGCTGAAGAGTCGAACCAGCAAGGATACCGCGCACACAGCGGAAACAGCGATGGAGCAAACCGAAATCCGGCTGGAAACAAAAGGTTTGGATCTCGTAAAGAGCAGTATCACCGCCATGGATAAAAATGGAAGGTTTGTACCTAGAACGGTCGCGAACAGGACGGGGTCCCTAAACAATGCGCCCATGGCGGCTCTATCCTTTCATCTTCTGAGCAGCTTCGATGTTTATCGAGTGCATTTTGCGGTAGAGTGCGAGAATGATGCTTAGGCCGATCGCAGCCTCAGCCGCCGCCAACCCCATGACAAAAAGGGTGATGACCTGCCCTGTCACGGGATCGGGCGAAACGAATCGGTTATACGCCATGAAATTTAGATTGGCCGCATTCAGCAAGAGCTCGACAGATATCAACATCCCGATCAGGTTGCGGCGCTGAAGGATACCCAGAAGGCCCAGCGAAAAAAGGAGGGCCGAGATGATCAGATAAGTGGTCAGGCTATTCACGAACTAATCCTCCGGCTGAATCCGGCGGTAATAACCGCGCCAATGATAGCGACAAGGAGCACCAGCGAAATGACTTCAAAAACCAGCTCATAACGAGTAAGCAGCGCATCGCCGACATGTTCGACCGACCACTGCGAGGCCTTGTAGACATGTCCGGCAGCAGGCGTCCACTTGGTTTTAAGCGCCACGCCGACCGCACCGACAAAAAAGACAACGCTTGCCAAAATCCCAAGCAAAACTTTGCCGGTGGGCCTGGCCGGCGCCTCTATGTGGAGCGGACGCGAGAGCATAATGGCAAAAACGATGGCGATGCAGATGGCGCCAACGTAAATAAGCAGTTGCATGAGCGCGACAAACAGACTGCCCAAAAAGAGATAGAAACCGGCGATGCCGGTTAACGCCAGCGCGAGCCCAAGAACGTTATAGAGAATGTTTTTAGGGAAAATCGCGATCGCAGCGCCTGCAACGGTCAGCGCGACCGTACCCCAGAAGGCCGCCTGCAAAATGAAGTTAAGGCCGGAATTCTCCATCCATGTCCCCTTGCCTCGAATGAGTTACAAAAACGATCAGGCAGCAATCCCCTGAGTCTTCTTCTTTTCTTCCCTTTGTTCGACCTGTTTGGCCAGCCTTAACATCAGGTCGAACACGCAATCGGCCCCCGTATCGCCAACCAACTCGTATTCCCTGGAATATTCAAGGGTGGACGTGGGACAGATTTCCACACAAAGGCCGCAAAGCGAGCATTTGCTAAAATCGATTACATACCCCGTCAACGTTTTGGGGCCCTTTTCCTTTTGCTTTTCTCCCTGCACTCGTATGACCCCACTCGGGCAGGTCTTCTCGCAGTTAAGACACACGATGCATTTATGTGTCCCCGTTTCCTCGAATATCTTCAGCTCAATATGGCCGCGGTATGCGGACGAAAGCGGAATTTTCTTGCGCGGATACTGAACCGTGATCAAGGGCTGAAAGAGTCGACGGGCGGTAACACCCATCCCTTCGATCAAACTCAAGCCGCCATCAATAATATCTTTAAAGTAGCCCATCTTAGATCCAACTCCAAGAATCAGATAATCTTGACAACTATGGCAGTAATCACAATGTTGGCAAGGCTTAGCGGAATCATAACCTTCCAGGAAAAGTTCATCAGTTGATCGAACCTCACACGAGGGAAGGTCCAGCGAACCCACATGATTACAAAGATCAAAAAGTAGGTCTTCAGAAGAAACCAGAAAACCCCCGGTATCCCGAGACTGATTCCAAACAGACCGTTCCATCCTCCAAAAAAGAGGCTCGTGGCTACAGCGCAGACTATAAACATGTTCGTATATTCGGCGAGGAAGAAAAGCCCGAATCCCATTCCGCTGTATTCCGTGTGGAAACCCGCCACAAGTTCGGACTCGGCCTCCGGAATGTCAAAGGGGGCGCGATTTGTCTCCGCCGTTGCGGCGATAAGGTAAATCAGGCCGGCCAAAGGCTGCAGGAAAATGAACCATACGGTTTTCTGATACTCGACTATCTTCGCAAAGCTAAGAGAATGGACCACCAGCACGACGCTCAAAACGGCCAGAAGAAGCGGAATCTCATAGGCGACGTTTTGCGCCACTGACCGGACCGCGCCAAGAAGCGCATATTTATTGTTCGATGCCCATCCGCCGGTAAGAATCGCAAGGACGGTGATGGTCGAAAACGCGAAGACGAGAAGCACCCCCACGTTCATATCCCGGATAATCAATCCGCGACTGAAGGGCAGCACCAGAAACCCCACCAGAACCGGCATAAAGACCATGACGGGAGCGAGGAAAAAAAGCTTTCTATCCGCCTTGAACGGCAAAATCAGCTCTTTGCCCACCAGTTTGACGCCGTCTGCAATCGTTTGAAGCAGACCGTGAGGCCCAACCTCCATCGGACCGGGACGCAGTTGCAGATGTCCGGCCACCTTCCGCTCGAGCCACACCAGGAATAGAGCGTTTAACTGCGAAAAGGCCAGTACGATCAGCAAACCCAAAATCAACCGGAACCATTCGGAACCCAACAAGCCCTCGGACAATTCTTAATCCTCCTGAAAAAGGCCTAACGCAATATTTAGCCCGAAAAGACCTCTTTGTTATCTATCTATCTCAGGAATAACCACGTCGATGCTGCCAAGGATAGAAATGGCGTCCGCCACCAACGTTCCAGGCAGCACATCGTTTAAGGCATTCAAGTTGCCAAAACTTGGGACCCTGATATGGCACCGGTAGGGACCGGGGCTGCCATCGCTTACCATGTAGTAGGCCGTCAGCCCGCGGGCGGATTCAAAAGCCGTATACACTTCACCCTTGGGAGGACCAAGCTTCTGCGGGACCTTCGGCGTGAGGAACTCCCCCTCGGGCAACTGGTCCAGCGCCTGATCTATAATCCGGCAGCTCTGCTGCATCTCCTTGAAGCGAACGTCATAGCGGTCCAGCGCATCTCCCTTGGTCCCTGTGGGGATCTCGAAATCCAGCCGGTCGTATACCTCGTAAGGCTCGCTTCTGCGAACATCGAAGGCTACGCCGCAGGCGCGCAGATTCGGCCCCGTAACCCCGTACTGCCTCGCCAGTTCCCTGTCGATTACCCCGACATCCCTTGTGCGGTGAATGAAAATGACGTTTTTGGTAACCAGGGAATCGTAGTCGGCCCAGCGCTTCTCCATGCGCTTAAGAAATGCCCGGGTCATCTCGATGAATTTCAAATCCACATCGCGTGAGACCCCGCCGAAGCGACAGTAGGAATAAGTGAGCCTTGAACCGGTTATCGAATCAAGAATGTCTAGAATTTGTTCGCGGTCGTCGAAGGCGTACAGAAACGGAGTAAATCCCCCCAGATCCATCAGGTAAGTCCCAAACCAGAGCAGATGGCTCGAAATACGGTTTAGCTCGGAGGCTATCACCCGAATGTATTTCGCTCGCTCCGGGACCTTTATCCCGACAAGCTTTTCGACCGCCAGGACAAATCCGTGGTTAAACAACATTCCCGACAGATAGTCCATCCTGCTCGTGTTCGGCAGAAATTGCTTGTACGGCCGGTTTTCCCCCATCTTTTCGTGCCCGCGGTGGCCGTAGCCGATGACCGGGTCGGCCTTTATGATATATTCTCCGTCCAGGTCCAGAACAATCCTCAAAACGCCGTGGGTGCTGGGGTGCTGCGGCCCAAGGTTTAAGGAATAAACTCTGTCGCTTGCCTCAATTTTTTCTAGTTCAGCCATAAATCACTTCCCGCTTGTGATATGCGCCGACCTTTCCAAAGGTCTTCCTGAGAGGATAGTAGTCGGCGTCTTCAGGGAGCAGTAGCGCTCGCATGTCAACGTTTCCGGAAAACGTGATTCCGAAAAAGTCGTGCACCTCACGTTCGAGCCAGGCCGCGCCGCGAAATATGTCGCAAATAGAAGGAGGTACCTGATCGTGGCCGCACAGCACCCTGACCACCGCCCTCGACCCGGGTTCAAAGCAGTTGAAATGATAGACCAGCTCGAAAGTATCCTCAAAATCCAGGGCAGTTATCGATTCGAGAAAAAACCCGGCGGCGTTGAACTCCGTGGCTGCATCCCTTAGGTCCCCAATCGGAACGGCTATCGACCACGAAGCCCCGGTGACTCCCGTCTCGTCCCGCTTAAGGGGCAAGTCCCCAAATTTCCCGCGCATCCTTGCTTCGATATCGTGTATCTTCATGTCAGTTCACGCCTCCGGAGACCCTTTTAAAGCGGCGCAGCAGGTTCCTGCCCTCACCCTTGGTGATCTTATCCTCCAAGGCCAGCAGCCCCTGTATGAGGGCCTCCGGGCGAGGAGGACAGCCCGGGATTACGATGTCCACCGGAACGATAAGGTGTGCTCCGGGCACAATCGCATACTGCTCCTCGTAGGCGAAGGGACCGCCGGAAATTGAGCAGTTGCCCATGGCAATACACCACTTCGGATTCGGCATCTGGTCCCACAGCATCTGAATGACCGGCGCCATCTTCTTGGCGATGGTTCCCGCCACGATCATCACGTCGGACTGTCGAGGGGAAGGCCTGAAAACTCCAGCCCCTATACGGTCGAGATCGAATCGCGACGCTCCCGCGGCCATCATCTCGATCGCGCAGCACGCCAAGCCAAACGTCATGGGCCACAGTGAATTGGCGCGCGCAAGATTTAAAATATCGTCAAGAAGAGCAAATTGAACAACAGGCGCGCCCGGTTCCCTTACCTTCTTTTCCATTCAAAAACTCCTTTTCGCCATGCATATACGATTGCCAGCGACAAAATCCCTACGAAGACAAGGACTTCGATCAGGTCACGCGAGGCGTATTTCCCGTAGACGGTTGCAACCGGGAACAGATAGAGCACATCGACGTCAAAGGCCAGGAAGATCAGCGCATATATGTAGTAAGCAACCGTAAACTGGATCCAGGCGCTTCCGATCGTTTCCATGCCGGACTCGTACGTGGCTCCACGCTGCGCTCCCTGCCCCTTCTTGACAACGAGCATCGAGACGATCATAGGAACGACAGCGAAAACAAGCCCGGCCGCCAGGTACAGAGCTACAGCCAGAAAGTCACCCATGGGCTTTTGAGGAATCACAAGCCAATCTCCTCTGGATTAAAAATTGTACGATAAACCGGTTTATCTGGGTAGGATGGCCGCTGCGCCGCGCGGGTCGAAGATCGGCCAGGGACACTCACCCGAAACAGACGCACAATAACGGACTTTTTCACCTTACCTAAAATGCCAGTCCTGAATCGGAAAAAAACCTAAGAGCATGCGAATCTGGCTATTTACGCGAAGAATCAGTCTCCCCATCTTTCAAATTGATCGTTTTTAAGATAGAGGCAGTCGGGATAATAATGGCCGCCTTGAGCGGTTTTTGTAGATAGCAGATTTTGTCCTTTTATGCACGAAGTTTTTTAAATGATCGTTAACTCTTTTAGTGTGATATTTTCAAGGAGCTTTTCATTTCTTTGTGGAGGAATGCCATGCTGGTGCTTACAGCCGGTGAGATGGCCGGGCTTGACGCAAGAACAATCCGTGATGTCGGAATTCCCGGCATCGTCCTTATGGAAAACGCCGCACAGGGCGCGGCGGCTTTCTTTCTTCGCATGGTCCCGGATTTGCTTAAAAGACCCATCGCCGTCCTGGCCGGAAGCGGTAACAATGGTGGAGACGGTTTCGCAATGGCGAGGATTTTCCACTCGAAAGGGGCTCATGTAAACGTCTTTTGCCTGCGTTCTCCTCAAAAACTGAACGGGGATGCCCTGACCAATTTTTCCATTGTCGAAAAGATGGGTATTCCGATAATGGTATGGGATGAGGCTAAGGATTTCGATACCCAGTGGAAAACGGTCTCCTCAAGCGGCGCGGTTATCGACGCCATTTTGGGAACGGGGCTAAAAAGCGGGGTTCATGGCCTCTACCGGGAAGTGATCGAGGCGTTAAACGGTCTGACTGTTCCTGTCCTTGCGGTCGATATTCCCTCCGGACTCGACGCCTCAACCGGCCGGCCCCTCGGAGCAGCGGTAAAGGCCACGGCCACGGCCACCTTCGGCTTCGTTAAAATCGGCTGTGTGGTGGGACGCGGGCCCGAACTCGCAGGCAGACTCGAGGTTATAGACATTGGAATCCCCCCCGCCATTGTCGAGTCCTCGGGCTTTTCCCGCTGGTTACTCCACGAGAGATTGCTCTCGGAGTGGATAGCCCCCCGAGATCGGGAAACTCACAAGGGAAAAGCCGGACATGTTTGCGTTCTGTCGGGCTCAATCGGGAAGACCGGGGCGGCAACTCTTGTGTGCCTGGGAGCGGGAAGGGCCGGTGCGGGGCTTGTTACTCTTTTCGTTCCAGAAAGCCTAAATGAGATCCTGGAGGTGAAACTAACCGAGGCGATGACCTTGCCAATCGCCGAAACCCCGCAAAAAACGCCTTCTTTGGCAGCCCTAAAACAGATTCTTGACTTCCTGCCGGGAAAGCAGGTCCTGGCGATGGGGCCCGGGATTTCCACCGGCAAGGACACCTCGGCGCTTGTAAAAGAGCTCCTGCTGATCGCCCCCTGCCCCATCGTGGTCGATGCGGACGCGATTACGGCGGTATCCGATGACCCGACCATCCTGCGCAAGGCCTACGCTCCGCTCGTTCTCACCCCGCACCCCGGCGAGATGGCCAGGATTTGTCACTGCTCTATTCCCGATATCGAGCGCAACCGGCTCGAATCCGCCGAAAAGTTTAGCAAAGACTACGGCGTGGTGCTGGTCCTAAAAGGTCCCCGCACGATCGTGGCCGCGCCCGATGGAAAACTCGCCATCAACAGCACGGGAAACCCCGCAATGGCCTCCGGAGGGATGGGAGACACTCTTACCGGGATTATCGCCGGCTTGCTCGCCCAGGGGTTCGATCCTTTTCGGGCGGCATGCCTTGGCGTCTACGTCCACGGCGCGGCTTGCGACAAGCTCTTCTCCGGGATCGCAAGTCGCGGGCTTTTGGCAACCGACATGCTCCGGGAGGTCCCTGCCGTGTTGGGACTGCTCGAACGCGGGGGATCTTTATGAATGAATTTGACTTCTGCTCTCCCGGCGAACAATGCTCTCTGCTCCTTGGCCGAAAAATCGGCGAACTGCTCGAAGAGGGGGATATTCTTGCGCTCTGGGGAGAGTTGGCCGCCGGCAAGACTCTTTTGACCCGTGGAATCGCCAGGGGGTTGGGAGTCCCGCCCGAAGAAAGGGTCACAAGCCCCACTTTTACCATTATTAATGAATATTCGGGCCGCCTTACGCTCTTCCACCTCGACCTCTACAGGCTCTCGGGCGCAGATGAACTGGAGACTCTCCCCTGGCAGGAATCTCTTTTCGGAAACGGGGTGGCCGTAATCGAATGGCCCGGCCGTCTTGGACGGCTTCTCCCGGATAAGAGATGGGACATAGAGTTTTCCATCACCGGCGAGGAAAGCCGGACAATGCTGCTCCGTCCCCACGGGAGCAGGAACCTCTTACGGATGTCGAAGTGGCTGGAAGAACTTGGAGCGCTTAAGAGCCAATCGGCCTGCATGACAGAGGAAACCACTGCTTCGGACAAGTGATCGACCCATGTTTACCCAGATATTAGGTAGTGGGTCATTTCCTGGCATGAAGCACGTTTCTACCTCCTATGTCGAACGCCCCCCTTTCGCAGAGGGCTGGGCCTGATCGCCCCCCTTTTTTTCAAAGGGGGTTTGGGGGGATTTACTCTGCCTGCGCCAGAAAAAACGAAACAACTGTCCAATACACATCAGTTCGGGGGGCAAGGATCCGGTCAAAAACGAGCGACGATTTAGCTAGGCAAAAACCCAATGATCGGGTTTTCTATCGGCAGAGTAAAAGATTTTGGGTTATTCAGTACTCAGGTTTTTCGACCTCGATATCCTTAAGAACAGGGACGGAGCTTACTCCGTGCTGTACGAACAGACTTGAAATCCCCCCAACCCCCCTTTGAAAAAAAGGGGGGCGATCGAGCCAAGCCTAGCCAAGCCCCTCCAGGCAAATCTCCGGTAAGGGGTAAGTGGGCGCATGTGTGGGTAATTGTAAGCGCCATGGAGGCGGGGATTACGCATCGACTATGGACTATTGAAGACATTGCTAAATTGGCAGATTGATCAAATAAATGGCAGGTTCAAAAAAGCGTAAAAAATCCAAATCAAAAAAATCCCCACAGTGAAGGCAAAGAGCCATTCCAGGCACCAACCTGGGGTTCCTGACCAAAATTCGCAACGCGTTAGCGGTTCTCGTGACCATTTATGGCATTGCCGCGGGGACGCCCACTTTTTTTTCCAAAGTAGTAGTTTCACCTTCTATCTCCAGTGATCCGGCCGACCCGTTCGCCGCCAGATTCGAGGTGTTAAACTCCGGGAATTTTACAATACATGATATTAGCATCGAGGCCAATTGGTCCGGAAAGGTGGGTGGGGGCACATCTAAAAACATCCACGTGTCCACCACCCCCGTAGCAATCTCACAAATCGGGCCAGACCAACGGCCAGCCCCTAGAATTTCGGTCGTGTTTAAGAACATTCCGTTCTTAAAAGATAACTTCATTGACATGAACCTCAGGATAACCTATCGACCATCGTTCTGTTGGTGGCATCGGACTTCCGAACAACGATTCAAGACGGTGCGAACGGAGGATGGGATTCCGAAATGGATCGAATATCCTCCGGGATACACCCTGAATTTAAAATGACCCACTATCAGATATTATATACGCAGGCAACGGTCGTTTCGCCTCACCGGCCGGCGATTTCGGTAGCCATCTGCCGGTAGAGTTCCGCTCCCCCGTCCAGCCGGTTTATCTCCGCTATCAGGTGATTTCCAATATCGCGCCGACCTTCATTGAAGGCCATCACCAGGGCATCGCTTGAAAACGATGCGTGATAGACTCCGCACAAGCTCAGCAAGTCCCACACCCACATGCGGCCTCCGCTATCGGACATGAGGGACCGAAGAGCGGCCCTTTTTTGCAGGTCGCGCGTCTTTTGTCTTTCCTTGCGCCCCTTTACCTGCTCGAAATCCCCGGCGTCATAGTCGAGCATTTGGTCCGTTTTTCCCCCGTTCATAGGTCACGCCTTTCTGCGGTGAATCCGGGGCGAATCGAGAAACGGGTTTTCCCCATTCATCGACTCGCCGGTTTACAATCACGCCTGTCCCAGCATCATCTGCAGCGCGTTTTGTCCCCCCCCGACTTCGGTTTCGCTCAAAACCTTTCCTCCCTGCGCCGCGGCCATGGCCATCTGTGCGGCCTGAACCTGTTGGACCTGCTTAAGCCTCGCCCGCCTCACCGCGTCTCTTTGCTGCTGCGCCACAATCAACTTTTGCGTAACGCCAAGCAAATCGGCGTACTCCCGGACCGTTTCGTCGAAATTTATATTGTCGAGCACGTCTTGTTTTGCAGCGGCAAGATTTCCAACAAACCCCACCAGCCGTTCAATTCCGGTCGTTGCCGTACTCTTCTGAGCATCGGAAAGAGTCGATATGCACTCGATGTCGAAATGAGACCCGGCAATCCCGCGCGGCGCGGAAGGGATGAGCCCGGCCCGATGCATCATGGCAAAAACCCGCTCGATCATAGGGTTTATCAGTTCAAACTGGCTTCGCTCCAAAAACGGCCCTAGCATCAGCATCTTTTCCTGCTTCCTCTCGATTATCTCGGTCGCGGTCCGAACCGAATCGAGCTGAGCTATCATGAGGAAAAGGTCGGCAAAAAAGGCCTTGTTTATCCGCTGCTCGCACTCGTTTATTTTTCCCTGCGCGCCGCGAATATCCGGAGGGACCTGATAGGCGGGCTTAAAGCCGCTCTGCGCCATATTGGCCACATAGGTGACTCCCCCCGGCAGAAGGGATGCCGGTTCATTTTTCATCGAGACATCTGCAACCATTGGCGGATTTAGCACCTTGTCAATCGCCTGCGCCGTGCGCTTTTCGAGTTGCTGGAGCATCTTGGAAGACCCCAGCGCGTCCATCCCCGGACTCCTGCCGTAGGAGTCGTTCATCATCACCGACCACCTCGGGGCGACAAAAGGCAACTCCCGATAACCACGAAGATCGAGAATGAGGTCAGGATTCTGGCCCCACTCCCAAATAACCGAGCGAAACTTCCTGCCTTTTAGCCCTGGCGCCTGGGGGGAGCGGTCGTCGTTGGGCTCTATTGCCTGGGCAACCCTCACTTCTTTATCGAGCTGCCCCGACATCCACAAAGACTTGACCTGCGGACTGCAATTTTCGATGCCGAACCTTTCCGCCAACTGTCCGGTTGTCAGCACGTATTCCCGGTAAAGAGTGTCGATCTCGTCCCGATAGGAACTGGCGAGGTAATACTCCCCGGCGGTCAAGGTATGGCAGCGGATGACGTCGTCGAAGTCTTCCTCGATCAACATGCAGCCCGTGCCAAAGCACCCCAGTTCCTCATAGATCACGTGCAAGGCGTTGTAAGCGTTGCTCTGAGAAAACACTACCTGGATGCGCCGTGTCACCTCGTCTAGCCAGAGCTTGACCGGGGTGTTGTCCCGTGCGTCGAAATCTCTTACAGAAAGCCGAAACCACGGCCTCGCAGGGCTTGTAAGTCCCGCCATAAGTCCCGCAGCAAGCGTTCTGTGCGCGAGAATCGCCGTCTCGTTGATTATGCGCGAGCCTAACTGGTCGCCCCGCGTCGCCTGGTTGGGTGTGATGAGATAGCGCCCGCGCCTTGGCAGAATGTAATCGGATAACTGCCTCCAGTGCTGCCACCAACTCCAGCGATCCGTCCGAAGCGCGACCAGTCTCTGGTCCACATACTCCCTCAACTCTCGGATCTTGGGTCCCCCGCTTGCCGCAAAAATGCTTTGAGTCGAATAGTCCATCCCATTTCCCATTCGAAGCCCATACGTCGACGGCGCCCGGCTATCGCCACAGCGTTTTGCCGCCCTCCATCCGTATTAGCCTATAGTAAGCAAAACCATGCGGTCAGGTCGTTATCGGACTCGCCGCGCCAAACCCATTGATTCAGTCGTATCCGCCCCCTGCGCGGACACTCTAGGACGCCGTGAAAAGAGCTGCAAAATGGCAACCTGAAGCGGCAACCAGAAAGGGCAACCTGAAGCGGCAACCAGAAAGGGCAAAATCGAGGGGTAATCCGATTGTAGCGCTCGCGCCCCGCCTTCAGCCAAAAACATGTTGACACTATAAATTGACATAAGCTACATTATAGCGGAATTATAGCTGCGCCTTGGGGCCTCCTCCCGCCGCCCTCCTCGCCGCTCCGGCCATGAGTCGCTCCCAGTTTTCAATCGCCGGAGTTTTGTGAATCTCGGGGTGGAAACGCATGGTCCTTCCCGATAGTATCAAGGCCGGGGGGGCGTGATTGGTTGATTTTTTCCGGAGCGTCGCTCTTTGAGGTTTGCCGAAACCGGGGCGGGAAAAGGGCTCCATTCGCCACATGCAAGGGAATAGTGAAGACGAACGGAAATTGAGGTAAGATAACCACCTGTATGGGCATCTTTGGGCGATATTTTTTCGCTGTTCGATCCTGTGAGTTTAGATATTCCAAGAAGGGATTAAGATGGACTCGATAAATTCCTCGGACCTGTTCAGACTGGATGGAAAGGTTGCACTGGTTACCGGTTGTTCCCGCGGCTTGGGAAAAGCGATCGCATTGGGTTTGGCCCAAAGCGGCTGTTCCCTGGTCCTTGCCGGTGTGACTCCTCCTCTTGAGACGGTGAAGCAGATCGAAAAAATCGGCGCCCATTGCGTTACCGTGCAAGCCGACGTTTCGGATGAAAACAGCGTCACCCAAATGGTGGGAAAAGCCCTTTCCACATTCCACAAAGTCGACATACTCGTCAATAATTCCGGGATTACCCAATCGGGCCATTTGCCGACCGAAGATCTGCCGGTTGAAGAGTGGGACAGGATAATGCACGTAAACCTCAGAGGCACATTTCTGTGTTCCAAATACATAGGCAAGCAAATGATCAAAAGCGGCGGCGGCGCAATTATCAACATTGCCTCCTCCGGAGCATTCAAGGGTGTTCCCCGTGCGGCGGCATATTGCGCCTCGAAGGCCGGCGTGCTTCTACTTACAAAAAGCCTGGCTCTCGAATGGGCCAGATATAATATTCGAGTCAACGCGGTAGCCCCGCACTACATGGAGACCGACATGACCAAGGGGCTGATGGCCGCGGAAAAGGTCCACAGCGCCCTCGTGAACCAGATACCCATGAGACGCTTCGCAAAACCCGAAGAGGTCGTCGGTTCCGTGTTGTTCTTGGCGTCTTCTGCGGCCAGTTACATGACCGGGACAGTTGTGGCCGTCGACGGGGGACTTCTGACCCTATAGTTTTTAGAATCGCTTGGTTGTGAAGAATTCGTATTCTTTGGATAATTAACTTTTGAAAGTACTTTTTGAGGATTGTGCAATGGGAAATCAATTTAAAGACTTGATACTACGGCAGAAAGAGATAGCGGCTGATTGGAAAAGCAAGGGTGGAAAAGTCATGGGCCATTTTTGCAACTATGTCCCTGACGAACTTCTTCACGCCGCAGGCATACTTTCCATCCGGATCCTGGGTTCACCGGACCCGGTCACACACGCCGACGCTCACCTTCAAAGTTATGTCTGCAAAGTCATTCGATCGAGCTTCGATATGGGACTAAGAGGAGAACTCGACTATCTGGACGGTCTCATAATTCCTTATACCTGCGATGCGATGAGACTCCTCTATGATTTATGGGAGAAAAATATCGAGTCTAAATTTTTGCACCTGCTGGACATTCCATGCCTGATCAGGGGGGATATCGGCCATACCCGGTTCCGTGATGAGTATATCAAGCTAAAAGACGCCCTTGAGAAACACCTCGGAAAAGACATATCCAATGACGCTCTTTCCAATTCCATCCGCGTGCACAACGAAAATCGCTCTCTTCTGAAAGAAATACACAACTTGAGGAGAAAAGAACCCGGAGCTATCTCCTGCTCCGAGGCCTACGAAGCCGTACTGTCGGCTTTTATCTCTCCCAAAGAGCTCCACTCCGGTCTTCTAAAAGATCTTTTAGGCGATGCCAAGGCGAAGATTGGCGCTCAAAGCGCGCCGGCAAAACCCTCGCGGGCCCGACTCCACCTGTCCGGCAGCCTGGTGACCGATCTCAAATTCTATCAAATGATTGAAGAATGCGGTGGAGACGTCGTCTCCGATGACCTCTGCACCGGGACCCGTTATTACTGGGACAATGTGGTCGAAGGCGACAATGGGCCTTTCGATGCGCTAAGCGATCGCTATTTTTACAAACTCCCCTGCGCCTGCAAGCATCCGAATGCGGATCGGCATGAATTCATCTTCGATTCCGTTCGCCAGGGAGACATCCAGGGCGTCATCTTTGTCATGGAAAAATATTGCGATGCTCATCTCTACGATCAGCCGCTCCTTCATGAAAAATTGGCGAAAATGAATATTCCGGTCCTCGTAATCGATGCGGAATTGTCGCTGAGTGGCCAGGAACAGGTGCGCACCCGTGTTGAGACCTTCATCAATATATTGAAAAGGAAGTAGACCAATGAGTCAAAAATCGCAAAAGCGAGCTTTACAAACCTCTTATGAAGCGGGGACCATTCTGAAGAATTACTGGGCGGAGCTTCACGCCGCGAAGCAAGCCGGAAGACCGGTTGCCTGGGCCTCCGGAAATGGCCCCGTAGAGCTCCTTTATTCCTTCGGAATCCTGCCCGCCTACCCGGAAAACTACGCGGCCGTCCTGGCGGCAAAGCAAATGGCCCTCGAATTCTGTCAAAGCGCCGAATCCCATGGATTTTCAAGAGATCTCTGCTCTTATTCCAAGATCAACCTGGGAGATCTTCTGTGGAAAGATAAAGAAAAGCCCGAAATGCCCTTCGGTGGGCTTCCCCTCCCGCCCGACATTCTGGTGACGACGAGGATCCCGTGCCTTGTCCAGGTAAAATGGTGGGAGGTGCTGGAGGAGTGGTATCACTGTCCGCTGATGATCCTGGATGCTCCCCTGGTCGACGATCACGCAACAGAAGATCAAATCGACTATATCGTTGCCCAGTTAAAAGAGATGATCACCAGGCTGGAGGATTTTACTCACACAAAATTTGACGAGGCGAAGTTTCTCAAGGCCCTGGCATTGTCCGATGAGGCGGCGGGCTATTGGGATGACATCATGGACCTGCGAGGTTCGGTTCCCTGCCCTGTGGGCGCAAGGGAGATGTGCGGCAACGTATTTCCCCTCGTTGCACTGTTGGGAACTCAGGTCCCGGTGGACTTTTACAAGAAAATGCGGGCCGAACTGCAAGAAAAGGTGGCGCTAAAATCCGGGATGGTTCCCGATGAAAAGATTCGCCTCATCTACGACAACATTCCCATCTGGTACCATTTGGAGCTCTTTTCCTATCCCGAACAGTTTGGTGCGGTTTTTGTCATGGAAACCTACCTGCGCTATGTTTGGGGAGGCCGCATCGATCTAAAAGATCCCCTTCGAGGCTATGCGAAAAAGATCCTCTCCAATGTGTGGCTGGACATGAGCGTGAAGACCCGGTTCAAGACGCTTGTCCATGATATTAAAAAGCATAAGGCGGACGGTGTGGTTTTTCTTTCCAACCGAAGCTGCAGACGCTACTCTATTGGTCAGTACGAGTTACGCGACATGATCCAGCAGGAACTGGGGATACCCAGCCTGATAATCGAAGCCGATCATTCGGATCCCAGCGGCTACTCGGAGTCCCAGACAAAACTGAGAATGGATTCTTTCATAGAGCTGATCAAGAGGCGTAAATAACATGCTGGTTGCAGGCATCGATGCGGGTTCGAATACTGTAAAGGTTGTACTGGTGGAGGGAGATAAGATTCTGGCCCACCGGGTCGCAAAAGCAGGGGCGAGCAGTGTGGCCGTGGTCAATGAGTCGATCGCGAAGGCGTTGAAGGATCATGGCAAAAAGATGGAAGAATTGGTTTCCATCGTCTCCACCGGGTACGGAAGAGACAATATCTCTTTTGCGACCTCCCAGGCGACGGAGATTTTCTGCCACGCCGCCGGGGTCGTTCGCTCGATGCCCGACGTTAGAACGGTTATCGATATTGGCGGCCAGGACAGCAAGGTGATCTATCTCGACGATTCAGGGCAGGTGATCGACTTTGTGATGAATGACAAATGTGCCGCGGGCACGGGTCGTTTCATCGAAATGTTGTCCATTGCCCTGGAGACCCCGCTAGACGAAATGGGCCCCCTGTCCATCAAGGCCACGGACGAAATTAAGATCAGCAACACTTGCACGGTATTTGCCGAATCCGAGGTGATTTCCTACCTCGCGAAGGGTTTTCCCAAGGAAGAAATCATCTCGGGCGTTCACCACTCCATTGTTACCCGAATCCTGGCAATGACCAGGCTGAGGAAAATGCACGGCGAGATCGCTTTCACCGGAGGTGTTGCAAAAAATATCGGTGTTGTGCGATGGATGGAAAAAGAGTTGGGGCGCCCCCTGTCTATTCCCGAAGAGCCACAGCTAACGGGCGCCTTGGGCGCCGCCATGATAGCGCTGGAAAGGATCGGCAAAACCGAGTGGTGAGGTTTTGCCTGGCCTTTACTTAATCGGTGGTAATACGGATTCGCGTTCAAACGCGGTGAGTGGTTGAACGCGAATTCGTATCCAAAGCCGATTTGTCCTGCGCCTCCGGCTGAAAACCCGATGCGCTGCGAACGGAAAAGTCGCGCGATCTCTTTCCATTGGTTCGAGATGACAAGAATCCGGAGTTTTACTGGGAGGGGATAGCCGGCGGGAAAACTTGTTCGTGAGGCAGGTAATGCGGAGAAAATATAATTTTTGAGGTAATGGGCAAGGACGCCAATTACCGATTAAAGCATGCGGGGCGAAAAACGGATTTGGCTGCCGGCGCCTCCAGCTCGTTACGCAAGAAAGAATATGCGAGATAACAGTCCGGAATGGGTACAAATCCGCGCAATCTATCGATGCGCTATAACATAGCCGGCTTCAAATACCTTCCCGTCTTATCCATTAGATAACCCGAAGGCATGTCCGGCGATTGGGCAGCTTTTCGTCAGCCGCACCCGTCCGGGCGTTACCCGTGGGAACCACTATCATCACACCAAGACGGAAAAATTTTTCGTCGTGCAGGGTGAGGCCGTGATTCGCTTCAGCCACATTGAAGGCGAAGATGTAATAGAATACCGCGTGAGGGGTGAGGACTTTCGGGTCGTGGACATTCCTGCCGGCTATACCCACTCGATAGAAAACATCGGCTCCGATGAATTGGTGACCCTCTTTTGGGCGGGCGAAATATTCGACCAGGAGCACCCGGACACATTTTTCGAGCCCGTGGTTAAGGATAACGATGGTGATGGGAATTAACAGGCTTACTCATAGCATGGCGAACGGCTAAAACATATGAAGGTTATGACCGTTGTGGGCACGCGCCCTGAAATTATACGCCTCTCGCGCGTTATCCCCGCGCTGGATCGCTATATGACGCAAATTATTGTGCATACGGGGCAGAACTATGACTATGAGCTGAACCAGGTATTTTTCGAAGCTCTCGAAATAAGAAAGCCGGACTATTTTCTTGAGGCCGCAGGCTCGACCGCTTGCGAAACGGTTGGGCAGGTCATTGCACGAGTAGATGAGGTGCTCGTTAAAGAGAAGCCGGATGCGCTCCTGGTTCTTGGCGACACGAACAGTTGCCTTGCCGCCTACCCGGCCAAGCGGTGCAAGGTGCCCGTGTTTCATATGGAAGCAGGCAACCGGTGTTTCGATCAGCGCGTTCCCGAAGAGATAAACCGCCGCATCATCGACCACATCGCCGACGTCAACATGCCTTATACTAGCATTTCGCGAGAATACCTTCTTGCCGAAGGACTGCCGCCGGATCGAATCATAAAGACGGGCAGCCCGATGTATGAAGTGCTGCAGCACTATTTGCCCAAGATCGAGGCTTCAACCATTCTTCTCGAACGCGCACATGTCCCGCCGGCGGCAGCCCCTATTGAACGTTGGCGCCCATGCCAAAGCTGCCAGGCATAAAATTCCTGAAATCGTAGAAAAACCGCCGCCATTTGCTCTCATGGACATAAACGATATCGTTTGGCTTTAGCAGAACGTCGGCCTCCTGGCCCTTGAGCACCTCCGAGATATCCACCGGGATCACCTCCCGCCGGCCGCTTTTATCGACGCGAAGAACGGTCACGTAGTTGGACGAAAGATTTATCTGCTGGCCCTGGCACAGCGATATCGCCCGGGTAAGCGTCATGTTGTCCTGCAGGAGCACGTTTCCCGGCTTGGTGACCGACCCGATAATATAGGCGCTTTGAGCGAACGGGACAAACACCACGTCGCCGTTCTGGATGGGGATGTTCAGGCTGGTATCGCCCTGGAGAAGCAGCCGGTTCAAATCGATCACGATGGTTTGCGCATCCAGCCCCTGGTCACCGGCAGCTTTCGATGCGCCCGGGCGCGGGCGTACAATGTTTACCGTGTCTCCCGCTCCGGCCGAAACTCCCCCCCGAGCCGGTTGCTACCCCACCCGTGCCGCCTGCGAGCCCCCCCGCCATGCTCAGAACTTCGAGCAGGGAGCGCGGACCGATCAGCGGATAGTAACCCGGCTTTATTACCGCCCCGGAAACTGCCACCTGGCTGTGCCTGTATTCGGCGACAGTTACCGTTATCTGCGGCTCTACGAGGTAGTTCTCGTCCTTGTAAAGCTTGGTCAGCTTTTCGGCGATTTCAATCGGTGTAAGACCTTCGACTTTGACGTTTCCAACCAGCATGAGCCGGATTTCGCCCCGGCCGTTTACCCGAAAGACGCCGCTCAACTGGTCGGTGCCCCCGCCCAGTTGGCTGGGGCCCGCAGCCTGGACGCCAGCCGGCGCGGCGCTCGCGCCGCTCGGGCTCCCCGAGCCCAGGAATGTCACCTGGAGAGCATCTTCGGGCCCGACCTTGTAATCCGTATACTGCTGCGTCGGCATCATGGCCGACATTTTGAGCAGCCGGTCCTGCAGTTCCACGCTCCTGGCCCGGGGGTCCTGAACGCCGCCTGCCTGCGCGACCTGCACCGGGGCGTACGAGGGGCCGCCGGTCCTGATTTCGGCCACGGCGCCGTTGCTGCCTTCAACAAGGTGTTCGTTCCACTGATTTCAGGCGCAGCCCGACATAATAGTCAACAGACCGGCAAACAATACTATATCAAATCTCAGTCTCATGGCTGCTCCCAATCAAAATCCGCCGCCGAGGCGAAGTGAGGCCGAAATGGAATTCGACGAGAATAAAATAGAAACCAACCCCGCAAATCGCGCTTCACGGGAAAACACACAGCCGGCGCCCATCCGGAAACCCGGGTCGCGATGGCGGTGGGCACAAGCTTTATCATTTCAATTACCCGCACATGCGCCCACTTACCCCTTGGCGGAGAACCGCAAGGAGGGGCTTGGCTCGAAATCCCAAGCGGCAGTAGAGTAAATCCCCCCGCCCCCCCTTTGCACAAAAGGGGGGTGATTGAGCCTTGCCGGCGCCGGGCGTCATTACCCACCAGTAGGTTTCCGGATGGACACCAGCTATTAAACTTTGAGGTCCCGGCCGCTCCCGTTTCCATTGGCGGGCTGGACCCTAGGGCTCGAGTGGCTCCGGGCAGTACTCCGGGATTATTTCCTTCAGTTTGCGCCTTATCGCGACCGCGTCCTGCGACCCGACCATCCGGAAGAGGTCATCGATCTGCAGTTTCAAATTTTCACGGAAATGTTGCCGATTCTCCGCTTTGTCCGTTATCCCGTTGGACCTGACAACCAGGATTTTTTCATGCCTTGTCCTGATGACATCCTCATCGTGGGTGACCAGCTCTTCGTGGAGTTTTTCTCCGGGGCGAAGACCCGTGAATTCGATCTCGATTTCGGTTTCAGGCTCTTTGCCGGAAAGGCGGATGAGATCGCGCGCCATCTCACGGATTTTTACCGGCGTACCCATCTCGAGGATGTAGATATCTCCCTCTTCGGCGAGCGCTCCGGTTTGGATGATCAACTGGGATGCCTCGGGGATGGTCATGAAATACCGCGTTATGTCCGGGTGGGTGACGGTAACGGGACCGCCTCTTTCGATCTGGCGGCGGAAAACGGGTATTACCGAACCGGAGGAACCAACGACGTTTCCGAACCGAACGGCTTTAAACACCGTGCCCTGCCCGCGAAGCGATTGCATTATCAATTCGGAAATCCGCTTGGTTGCGCCCATGACGCTTGTGGGCCGCACCGCCTTGTCGGTCGAGACCAAAACGAATTGGCGCACGCCGAACTCGACAGCCGCTTCCATCACCACGCGGCTACCCAGCACGTTGTTATAGATGGCGATCCGGCAGTTACTTTCAAGCATCGGAACATGCTTGTAGGCCGCGGCATGAAAAACGACCTGCGGACGAAACCTGGAAAATGCGTCCCTCGTCAATTCCCGGCGCTGAACGGGACCCAGGACGCACTCGCAATTATCGTGGCCGAGCTCTCGGAGTTCCCTCTCGATATTGAAAAGCTTTTCTTCCGATGCATCGAATAAAACAAGCTTCCCCGGGCTGAAGCGAACCAACTGGCGGCAGAGTTCCGAGCCGATCGAGCCTCCGCAGCCCGTGACCAGGACTGTCTTGCCAACCAGGTAATCCTTTATGCCGGCCATGTCCAACTTGACCGGCTCGCGCCGGAGAAGATCGGCGTAATCGACGTCGCGAAGTTTCTTGATGCTCACCGTGCCGTCCACGATCTCGCCGATTCCGGGCAGCGTCTTGAAGGCGACGCCGCAGCTTTTGCAGACTTCGGAGATTTTGCGTAGCTCAGCCCCGCTGGCCGAAGGAATACAGATGAAAACCTCGTCGATTTTGTATTCGCCAATCACTTCCGAAAGCCGCGAGCTGTTTCCGAAGACGGGCACGCCGTGCACCGTGCGGCCGCGCTTGACGGGATCGTCGTCGATAAAGCCGGCCACGCAAAAGTCGAGTTGGGGGTTTTCGATAATTTCCCTTAGTATTTTTTCGCCCCCGGCCCCGGCGCCGATTATAATCACCCGCCGAGAACCTTTAAGCCATGCCCTTACGTCGGGAAGTCCGTAGGCTTTAAATCCTCGCGGGTTTACCCTCATGATGTAGAAGGAGCGTATGGCCATCCTGAGCGCGCCCGTAAAAAGGAACGTGAGCAGTCCATACAGGATGAGGACCGACCTCGAAAACCCCTGGAACCCGAAAAGGGCGACATAGGCGAAGGCCAGGAGCATCGAAATAAGACAGGCTTGCGCGAGGCGCCAGAAGTCGACGATGCTCGTGTAGCGCCACATGCCCCTGTACAGCCCGTACATGCCGAATACGACCGCTTGCGCCGGAACCATCACGGACGCCAGTTCCAGCATGTGGCGCAGGTGGTCGCCGGTAACATGGAACTCGAACCGCAAATAATAGGCGCCGGCCAAAGCCGCGAGGAAGAAAGCGGAATCGGCCATGAGCATGTAGTAAAACCTGGGGTTTTTGAACTGGCAAGTCATGAGCTGGGGCTTCCGATTGTCGATAGCATGGGTTGCCGGTTTCCGGCCGAAGCGCACGCAACAAAAAAACAGGCGCAAAATGCTATAAATCGTGAAAGATCAGCTACAGGAGTGGGGAAAACGGAGCGCTGTCCGGAGGAAACTTTTTGGGAGAAGGCCGGTCAAATAGCTCTGCCAACTCGATTACATGGTTATCGAGCTTGCAAAAACGGGGAAACGGGGATACGAGCCTTGACATCCGCGCGCAGGAGAGTGTTATGCGATACGAACAACCTCGTTTGACGGCACACTGCGAAACTGAAGGAATTTTCAGAGACCTCTTGACCTGCCCCGCTATCCTCATTCGGCCCTGTGACAAGGACACTGGATACTCACTCGCTCCAGGCGCCCCGCGTGCACAGTAATAACCGAAGGAGCCTCGCATAACGGCAAATCGACACCCAACTATATATTTTTGTGATTTATGGTTGAGACTTTGCGGCCCTTGGAGCCTAACCGCTGACAATCCATCACGTACGAAAAATTTTCTAAATGCTTCTGCCCGGAACCCACACTCAGCAATCTTTTGTTGCGGTCCCCCCCCCCGAGCCTACTATCCTCTACACTTCCGCGGTTAGTATGTCAATTTCATATTTCATTTTTTCCGCCGCCAATAGTGATTGCATAAACTTCGACTGCCCCCCCGTCCACCGCCGTTGCTCCTCACTCTCGTTCCAACGGATCGTACTCGGTCAAGGCGAATGCGGGCCGAGGGGGCCTGGAACGACTGGAACTCACCGGGTAGGCAAAGCTTATCGCAAGGCAATCCGCTCTGTTTGGCGATCGCAAACCGCGTTTTTTCATTGCGTCTTTGGGTTCCATCTGGATCTTGCCATCGACGCGGGCGACCGTCTCGGGGCCGATCAGATCGTTATATAGCGTGGAATCCTTGGGGATTGCGCCCCCGGCTTTCAGCCAGTCGCGCATAAGCTTCCACATCTCGGCGCGTTTATTGGCACACCCCGAGTCCAGAGAAGCTCCGGCAAACCACACAAGTTGCCAGTTCCTTCCCAGGGTCCTTCCGCCGGAAACGATTCCAGTCCCGTAGCCGGCATCTATAAATACGGCATCCGCTTTTTCTTCGTCTTCCAGCCTGGCTATAATATTGGCTATCTCCATGTCGTTATCGTTTTTGGGAACAACCCTCAAAATTGAAAACGCCAGCCCCTGCCGTAGTCCTATCACCAACTCGTCGTCACCCTCCCACGCCGGATCGACCGAGAGTATTTTTGAGGCAAAATCATATTGATCGCTCCTCAAATGGCGACCAAACGCCGCATCGACATCAGCAACGGAAATGAACTGCTTCGCCGACCGAGATGGAAACACGCCTCGAACGCGAACCTTGAAAAAGTCGGAATCCTCACCGTAATCGTCCGCCCACTGATCGATTTGCTCTTTATTGGTAAGCGAGCATGTCCTCGAATCGATCTGCCGTGAGTTCCACCTTCCGGCATGGGGACCGGTAAAACAATCCTTAAACCTGCCGCTGTTTCGTGTCGGGTTTCCAAAAACACACCACATGATTTCAGTCCCCTCGTCGGTGAGCGCCCCCTCGCTTACCTCCCAGATTACGTCCGGAATGGCGCTGGCCTCATCGAAGACAAGCAATATACGCTTTCCTTTGTTATGGAGACCCGCGAATGCTTCGGTATTCCTTTCGTTCCACGGGACTTGATCGATGCGCCAGGTCTTCTGATGCCTGGGGTCGGAAGAGTAGATTGCCGCCGAGGTGGCTTCGAACAGTCCACACCCGGCGCCCGACATACCGCCGGCAAACCAGCAGAGCCTGAACCACTTGGTCAATTCCGGCCACGTTTTGGTTCGGAGCTGCTTATCGGTATTGGCCGTGACCACTCCTCTGGTGTTTTCGAAAGTCGAAACAGCCCAAAGGATAAGCCAGGCGACAAGGGTTGATTTGCCGACCCCGTGTCCCGAGGCCGTCGCTTCCCGGATGATCGCCCCATCTCGCGCACCGTCGCGCGAAACTTGAGACAGCCTCCGGCCGATATCTTTAAGGATGTCCTCCTGCCACTTGTCCGGCCCCGAATAACTAGCCAGTTCAGACCCTGGTTCTCCCCACGGGAATGCATAGAGCACCCATCCATACGGGTCGCAAACATACTTGGCGAGTTCGGATGCGAGCTCCACCAATGGATTCGGATATCGAGCTTCTTGCCCCATGGCCATCTTCAGCATAATCTCTTTTCATCTTCACAGGAATTGACTATCGGGATGAACATGAGTAAAAGGCCATATCACCGCTCAAAAGAAACAATTGGCGGAGCTTGAAGCTTATTTGAGATTTTCATCTGCCGCAAGGCGAGCGCCAACCCGTTTCCTGGCCGCCTCCATCAGCCTCCAGAACCGTCCATTTTCCGGGTGATTTAGCATCTGCTCGGTTATTGAGGTCTCATCGGTATCATCATTTAATGGCCGCTCCCTGCTTTCCCGCAGCAGCCTGCCAAAGTCTTCCCTCTCACCTTCGAATCCCGGTCCAGCCAGTTTCGGATTAAGTGGTCCATTCGGTTCCTGGAGATTCCCCACAGAACCGTTTCTCCCCAACTTGCCTTTCAAGCCCGAGATTCTTTTGTCTATCGGTTCCATTCTTCAACCTTTTGGCTTATGCTCGCCTCTTCGACCATTCCCTCAAATCACTCGACCAAGCGCAAACGCTCCTTTTCCCGAATCTCCTTCGCCTATAAAATATGTGGCCTGCGTTTAAAAGATGTCCCCTGTATCCGCGTATAGATCGCTCGGAGACTCCCAGAAACTGTGCGATTTGTTTCCATCCAATCAGCAGATCGCTTGCCACCATCACTCACCCTCCATACCAATTAGTTTTTGGTTGATTCTGCGCCACGTTTGGCAAAATATGCTTCGCCAACGGGCGCCATAGCTCCCAATCACTTGCAGTGTGCGGCATGCAATAACACTTTACGGGTACTTTTTCCAAAAGAACGAATCTCTTCACGCTCAATTCGACCTTTTTGCCATTTATCCACATCGATTTTTGTTGCAAAGCCGGATAATACAATTTATAAGATCCCCCATGCCCATTACCCGGACAGCCGTTTATCGCATTTGGCCTTAGCGTGAGAGGTGATTCCCAGTGAAAAACGATACAGCATTAACTGAAGTGATGTCAATTCAAAAGTGGAAGCATGGAGAGGATCATTCTCCCTTTTCTCAAAGAATGAAGCAAGTGCGCGAAACCGCCGCGCAACTAAAGGGCCTAACAAAGCTCAGCCAGGTAATGTTTGCAAAAATGCTCGGCGTGCACCCAAGCGTTATCAGCCATATCGAGGCCGGCACCACGCGCATTCAACCCCAGATGGCAAGGATTATCGAAAGGGAAATCGGAATCAGTCAGGTATGGCTGCTTACCGGCGATGGCCCGGTAAGAGCCAAAGACACTATCCCGGCAGAACCCGAGACGCAGCGGACGCCACTCGCGCCGCCTGAGTTTTCCTACGCTAAAAAGGTAAAACCGATTCTAAGCGCCGAGACGGGGCGACTGATCGATGATGAACTAAGTGTCGATAACTATGCCTTTCGCACCGACTGGCTGTCGAGAAAAGGGTGCCTAACCCACATGCGCCTCGCCCAGATAAGCGGTGACTCCATGTTTCCAACCCTCCTAGACGGCGATTTTGTCCTGTTCGATTCGTCTAGGACAGAACCACTGGATGGCAAAATCATGGTGGTAGGCATCGACGATCTCCTATACGTCAAGCGTTTGCGGGTTTCCCCCGAGGGCTGTTTTTTAGTTAGCGACAACAGGGCGGTCTACGAACCTTGGCGCATAAATCTTGACACTGCAAGGTTTTTGGGGCTCGTTATCTGGCATTGCGGCGAACTGTAGACGCCCGCCGGCCTTCTCCCCGTCCTCGGGAGTTATTTGTCCGGCAGAAAGGACGAGGGGTAAAAATTTCCCTCGGTACATCGTTTTTTGAATTGACTTTACATCATTTACTGCAGTATGCTCGGGCTGGTTGTTGGCAATTACTGCTTGCTTTCATTCTTTCAACCACGAAAAGGGAGAAAAGCAAATGCCGAGTCCGGGTCTTCTTAGGCCAAATCCCCAATTCCGCTCCAGTGAAAGAGGCGAAGAGTCCTCAGCAAACGGGGCTGCCGACGACGCTGCTCGCCGCGATCCAGGTTTTCCAATTCTTGAGGCGCTCATTCGGGAAGGCGCTGCTCTAAAGCGCGAAATCGATGCGAAGATGGCGAGGTTTCGCGGCATAAACCAGCTTCTGGCTGAAAACACCCAGTTTACAAGCGACCGGAAAACCGCCTGCCTTATTGGCGGGGGCTACAAAGTGAGAATCAGGCTGCACGACAACATCACTTGGGACCAGGAAAGGATCGCAGCTTTTCGCAGGTACCTGCCGGCTGAAAAGTTTGTCGAACTGTTCAAAATGGTCTATGAGCCCACGTCCAAAAAGGCGATCGACGGCTTCCTCGCTCATGCCGATAAAGATCTTTCCAACGGTCTCAAATGGTGCATGAGCGTCAGGCCCGGCGCCCCCCATCTCACGTATGAGAAAGTGGATTGAGGAGTTTTTACATGGCGGTGCTAAATCTTGATCTTGCCGACTACGACCCCGTGGAGTCCGGCTGGGCGCCAGTCCCACCCGGAGACTATGAAGTGCGGATAGTCAACTCGAGCCTCAAACAAGGCCTTGCGCCGCAGGGATTTTTCCCTGAGGCTCGACCATGCCCGCAAGGCCATTCCACCGCTAGCGATCCTCCCGGCCCTCCCTCGGGTAAGTCGTTTAAAATCGCCGAGTTCGAGTATGTTATCCTCGGCCCGGTCTGCCGGGGAGTGCGTCTGCGAGATAGCTTCACTCTAACCGATGGCGCTTCGCTGTGCAGAATGAAAACCCTGGCCGTTGCCGCTCGCTGTACAAACCCGGATTTCATTGGCGATACCGAAGAACTTCATGGGCTGAGGTGCAGGGTCCGCGTCGAGAGGATAGGCGCTCTGAGGTCTTCTGGATGTAAAAATATGATTTCGGGGTACATGTACAGCGGTTCGCAGTCTCAATTTTCCGGGACGCCTCCGAGATCGGCAAGGGATTTGACGCAGAGGACAAATCTTCCTGGAAACCTTGCGCCGCCGGTATGCGAAGCCGATCAGCGCCCTTTAGTGGTTGTCTCCGCGAGAAAACTGCAAAAGCCCTAAGCCAAAAGCATTGGGGAGGAGAAGGCGGAATCAGAGGCCTCTTTCCACGAAATGGGTGGTCATATATGAAACTTCAGCGGCGTGTCGCCGCAGACGGGTTGCCAAGCCCCGAGGCTGCGCCGGCGGCAGCTCGGACGGCAGTCCGCACGGCCTGCCGCCAAGGGTTCAATTTTATGGCTATTTCCTTTTGCAATGACGGGCCGCTAGTAATGACGCGCATGGAGGGGCAAGGCTCAATCACCCCCCTTTTTTGCAAAGGGGGGCCGGGGGGATTTACTCTCCCGCCGCTCTCTTATGAAACTTCATTTGTAGCAACTGTCTTAAAAATCAAGAGGTCATAATGTTATTTTGCGCACCAAAGCGAGTCATCTCTCACCATGGCATTGAGAACAGTAAGGAGCTTTCTCATGCAGGCCGTGAGA
>JARLHO010000137.1 GCA_031292215.1 Syntrophobacteraceae bacterium
CTCTCTACTCTACTGTTCTTCGTGGTTGGCTACTGACCCGGAGGTCTGAACTGAGAGCAATACCGGGATTCAACCACGAAGAACACAAAGAGCGCGAAGGGAAAAATGGGGCTTCGTGGTGAACGCTTACGTTCTGTCATGGAATACTAAAACTCGTAGGAGAACCAACAGACTGATAAATATACGATTTAAGCGCTACAGATGCTCCGACATTTAAACAAGCCTCTCCCACCCCTTGGCAAAAAGGGGCGTAAAAATCTTAACACGGCAAGATCACAGGTTATTACTCCCCAAAAAACAAGGGGGCTGTTAGTCCCCATCGCCCAAGGCGATTGTCACCACCGCAGGGGCCGCATCGATGTGGAGTTCGGTTCCGCGCCAGAAGACTTGCCGTGGCGCCGACACTATTTTGCCGGGCGCGCCGGAGTAGGGCCACGGCAAGATGAACCCTCCCGGCGGAAGGGCCGCGGAATCTATCCTCAGGCGCAGAAGGTTTTTTTCCCGGCGAAGCGAATAGCTAAGACGCCCCCAGGGGGTGGTAAGGCCGGAAAGGGCTGCGCCTTGGCCGGAAAGCCAGGCGGTCGGGATTCCTGCTCCCAGCACCATGGCCGAATCCGCGGGCCGTCTGTAGGCAAACATATCCAGAACCGAACCGATGAAGTCCGAGGCTATCCACGCGTGGGGCATGTCGCCGATAAAGCCCGGTTTTTTGCTGTCGCGGCGCACCGCCTCGGCCCAGCCGTTCCAGGCCGCGGGGCGGCGGCCTTTTCGGAAAAAATCGAGAAGCGGTTGTACGCGGTTTCGCCAACCCAGGCGAATAAATGCGCCCACCATGCGCAGTTCGTATGGCGTATAGGCTTTCCGAGGGGCCGAAAAATTATGCCAGTAGCGCTCGAAGGTGCCTTCGAGTATCCGTTTGGGCAGGTATGCGCTTTCGCCGGTAGGAGAGAGCGCGATCGTTGAGGAGGTGGGATCGAAGTCGCCAAGTTCGGCACATCCCGGCACATAGTCGATTTTGTGGAGAGCTGCCGACCGGCGAATCGAAGCGAGGAGGTCGTTTCGAAATTGGTCGCGGGAGGCGGCTATGCGCCTGTCCTGGTCGGGTTTACCCAGTTTTCGGGCAAGATATCCCGCATCGTCATAGCCCTTAAGCGACCAGAAGTCGTCCCAGTACGAATGCATCGGCTTTTTGCAGTAGCCTTCGTGGCTGATCGAGGCGGGCATGAGGCCAAAGTCGGAGGGTTCGGCAGGCTTTTTTTCCTTTGCGCGAAGCCGGTCCATATAGTCGATGGCAAGTAATACGTGCGGCCACAGCGCTTCGAGTCGGGCTTTGTCATGGGTAAAGCGGTAGAGTTCTGCGACAGTGAAGACGAACTCCCCCTGGCTGTCGTTTTCGGGAGTTGGGTCAGCGCCGCGAGCGTCCACGCAGCAGGGCGCCTTGCCGCTTTGAAACTGGAAAGGCGCATACCAGTCGATGAAGTCGCGCACTATGGCCTGTTTATCCATCCGCAACAGGGCCTCCGACATCATCGCCCCGTCCCGGATCCAGGTGCGGGCATAGGAGCGCGTGCCGGGCTGAAGAGCTGGACCGTTTCGAGACATCAGTATAGAGGCAAGCGAGGTGCGAAGGGTGTCCACAATCCAGCGGGCGGACGGCGGCACTCGAATCCCCACGGTATTTAGGACGGCGCGCCATTTCGAAGCGACGCTGCGCCTCTTTCGGGCCGTCCAGTTTTCGGGGTCCCGCGTTGCGGCCTCGGGGAGCTCGGTAGCTCCGGACAAGGGAAAGAGCAGATGGATCGTTTGGCTTTGGCGCGGCCCAAGAGATAAGCCAAACCGCATGGCGCCGGAAGCGCGGCCGGAGGGGTCGCTCGCCGGCCGGGCGGAGGCGTGCCCCGGAGCCCGCGCTGAAATGATGTCCCCGGAAGTAAAGGCTGAGGCGATGAATTCGTCGGGCTTTTCGAGCGCAAAAAAGCCAACTTTATCGTTTACCCTTACCGCGCCGCCCCTCCACTCGATCCTGTAGATGGGGCTAAAACCCCCTTTCGTATTTAGAAATTGAGTGGGCGGGTCTACCTGGAAGGGGCGAACCGCCAGCACCAGGGTGGCCCTGCCGGCATGGTCGCCCCGGTTTGTAAGCGTATAGTCCACGTGCAGGCGCGAGTCGGCAGTATCTCCCGAGGCAAATGCGTGAATGCTCAGCCTCCAGCCCGGCGCTTTCCAGGTAACCTTGGGTATCGGCAGGTATCCGTCTTCGAGCTCCTGCGTGGAAACCACGTCTGCCCATGTCAAAAGGCGCCCGTCTGCTGCCAGGAACGGCTCGAGCGAAAATCCGCCCCGGGCCGGCTCGACCGAGCCGTCGGAAGAGACTAGCGCCGAATGGGCCCCGCCTCCATCGACGCCGACAAGTGTCCAGTACGCCTGCTCGCCGGAAAAACCCCGGGGATAGAGGCCGCGCCGCGAACTTTTGGCCAGCCGCTCAAAGGTGCGGTCGGGATTTTGCCGGAAAGACTTCCCGCAAAGTCCCGGGGCCGGCCATTGCAAAATGAGCGCGACCATCGCCGGAAGAGCGGCCGGCGCAGTAATTTTGCGCTTCCCGCCTTTTACATTTACATGCATCGATTACCTCGGAATATCGGCAAATTTTGAGCTATTATATCAGCCCTTTACGCTTCCGGCGAGAAGCCCCTGGATATAATAGCGCTGGAGGGCCAGGAAGAGCAGAAGCACCGGGAGAACAGTGACCACCGAGCCGGCCATCATCATCGGGCTGTCTTGGGTGTGTTCGCGAGACAAGGCGGCCAGGGCCACCGGCAGGGTGTAGTGGTCCTGCCCGGTCAGCACGATCAGCGGCCACATGAAATCGTTCCAGGAGGCGAGAAAGGTGAATACCGCAAGCGTTACGATTATAGGCTTTAGAAGCGGCAAAACGATCCGGGCGAAGATGCGCATTTCCCCTGCCCCGTCGATGCGGGCCGCCTCCAGGAGCTCATCTGGCAAAGTGCGGGCGTACTGGCGCACGAGAAATATTCCAAACACCCCGGCCAGCATCGGCGCCATCGCCCCGGCGTAGGCGTTCACCAGCCCCATCCATTTGAGCATGATGAAAAGGGGAATCATCGTCACCTGCGAAGGAATTACGAGGGCGCCAAGGAGCATATGGAAGATGCGGTCCCGGCCCGCAAAGCGCAGTTTGGCGAAGGCATAGCCGGCCGTTACATTAAACCACAGCGAGATAAGCGTAACAACGCTCGCAACTAGTACGCTGTGTAGCAGGTAGCGGGCCATCCCCGCATAGACAAACAGCCGCCGGTAGTTTTCCAGGGTGGGACGAAGAGCCAAAAAAGGCGGCGGAAAGCCTGCGGCCGCCTCCTTGGGCATGAAGGATACCGAGAGCATCCACAAAAGAGGCAGCAAAGAAACAGCCGTTACGCAAACCAGAAGGCCGTTAATCAAAACCTTGGCCGGGCGAAAACTCACCGCTCTCCTCCCCTGCGCACGAGCCTCAGGAACACGGCGGTCACCCCGAACATCAAAAGAAACAAAACGAACGCCTCCGCCGAGGCAAGACCTAGCTCCCACCATTTAAAGGCGTCCCGGTACATGAGGTAGAGAACGCTCACCGTGCTCTGGAGCGGCCCGCCCTCGGTAATGACGTAGGGCTCGGAAAAGAGCTGAAAATAGCCCGACATGGTCAGAATGACCACTAAAAGCAAGGTCGGCTTGAGTAGGGGAAGGGTTATATGGCGAAATTGGCTAAAAGCGGATGCTCCGTCCATACGGGCCGCCTCGTATAACTCCTCGGGGATCGTCTGCAGCCCGGCCAGGAAAATGACCATGTTGTAGCCAAAATTTTTCCAGACGGCGAACAGGATGATCGTTGGCATCGCCCAGCGCGGATCTCCCAGCCAATTGACGGGATGGATTCCCGGGAGCGAAAAGAGGTAATTTATAAGCCCGTGGCGCGTATTGAACAGATAGCGCCAGATAAGGGCTACCGCTACCAGGGTAGTTACCACGGGCGCAAAGAGCGCGGTGCGAAAAAAGGATTTACACCATGCAAGCTTTGAGTTTAGAAGCAACGCCGTCCCCAGTGAGGCCGTAATCGAAAGGGGGACACCGGCCGCTACAAAATAGAGTGTGTGGCCGAGCGCCGCCCAAAACAGCGGCCGATGCAGCAAGATCAGATAATTGTGTAGACCGGTGAAACGAAGATTATGGATATCTGCGAGCGCGTACAGGTCGAAGTCGGTAAGGCTTAAGGCAAATCCGGCCAACACCGGAAGCAGGAAAAACAGGAAAAGAACTATGAGCGCCGGCAAAACAAAGAGCCATGCGGCATACCCCTTGCTCAATTTTCGCATCTCCCTGGTGTTTGGACTCTACACCCGCAGCCTCGCTCCCCGTAAAAATCTAAGCGCCTTTTCCATATTTGCAAATAATTTAGGGCTTGTCCGTAAATAAACCCTTAATTTCTTTTTTCCCGTGAAAGGACCCAGCGGCGCTTGGAAAGGATCGCATCCGCGCGGCGGTCAAGCTCCCTTGCGGCCCGATCGACCGTGAGATCCCCATGGGCAAGACGCTCGCCCACCACCGAGATCTCCCCGGCGATGTGCTGCCACTCGGGGACCTTCGGAACAGGCTTGGCCCTTTCCAGTTGCTCGCCAAACGCCAACGCATACGGGTCGTTTGCAAGGATCGAGTTTTTCCAGGAGGTTCTTCGGGGCGGCAGGTCGCCGGTCAGTCGGTAAAACTTGCGCTGAACTGTGGGGTTGGACAAAAATTCGATCAGCTGCCAGGCCGCCCGCAAGTGGTGCGAGGCGCGAAAAATCACAAGGCTCGATCCTCCCGCAATGGATGCCCCGGGGCCATCGGGTCCGGGCATGGGCGCTGTCGCCCAGGCGTTTTGGAGCTCTTCGGGCATCCCGTGCTCAAGCTCTGCGATGTACCAGGGACCGGATATAAAAAATGTGAAATAGCCGCGGGCAAAGTCGGTAACCGTTGCGATTTCGGTTGTAGAGACCAGGGGGGCCCAATGGTTGCCAAAAATTTCCCCATAGAAACCTAGCGCTTTCTTAAAGCCGGGACTTTCGAAGCCGCCGTACCTGCCGCCGTCTCGAAGCAGGGGCGCGGGCTGCTGCAGGCCCAGTGTCACAAGGGGCTCGAATTCGTTTAGGGGCAAGAGGAGCGCGTAATTTCCGGGGCCTTGCGTCGCCTTTACGGCGCGAAGTTGCCTCGCCCACTCGGCCCAGGTTCGCGGCGGATGATCAAAGCCCGCTCTTTTAAGCAGATCCCGGCGATAGAAAAGGAGCCGCGTGTCCACGTACCAGGGCACGCCGTAGAGCGCGCCGCCGATGATATTTGTGTCCCATATCCCCGGAAAATAGTCGCCGGGCTCTACCGAGGCCGAAGACCTCACCCTGGCCGAAAGCGGCGTTAGAGCCCCCACCTCGGCCAACTCGGGAATCCACGTGTTGCCCAGTTGGCAAAGGTCCGGCGAAGAGCCGCCGACAAAAGCGGTAAGAAGCTTCTGGTGGGCCCCTGCCCACGGAAGCGTTTGCAACCTCACCCTGATTTCCGGGTGTTCGCGCTCGAAGGCCGGAATCAAACGGCCCACGGCATCGCCTTCGCGGCCCATCGCCCAGAACGTGAGCGTTTCCCGGGTGTCCGCGGTTCCGGCGCAGCCTGAAAGCAGGAGCGCGGCTACGAGCAGGAGCAGCCACACCGGGGCTGCTCCGGGTAATCGTTTCTGAAATGTAATCATAAGGTCACTTGAGTATTTTTTAGAGCTTTCTTCTACTTTATTTTAGAATCGTTACCTGATACACTGCATATCCATGAAACAACTATACATTATTGCGATTCTACTGTCGATAGCACTGGCCGCCGCCCCCAAGGGCGCCCGGGCAGCCATCGAAACCGATGCCCCGAAAGAAAAGATCTCTCACGGGCAGAAGGAATTTCTCGATCGGGTGGAACGGGACACCTTTCGGTTTTTTTGGGACACCGCCAATCCCCGAAACGGGCTGGTCCCCGACAGTTTCCCCGGCGCGAAAATGTGCAGCGTCGCAGGAGTCGGCTTCGCTTTGACCTCGTATGCGGTGGGGGCGAAAAGACATTTTATAACACGCGCCCGGGCTGCGGAGCGGACCCTGAAGACCCTCGACTTTCTCTTCAATGCTCCGCAAAGCGCCAATCCCGGGGGGGCTGCGGGCTACAAGGGGTTTTTCTATCATTTCCTGCGCATGGACAATGGGTTTCGCTATGAAGAATCGGAACTTTCAACCATCGACACCGCGCTCCTTATGGCCGGTGTGCTTTCCTCCGAGGCCTATTTCGATAAAGACAACCCTGTGGAGGCCAAGATTCGAAACCGTGCCCGTGCCCTCTACCGGCGGGTTGACTGGCCGTGGGCCTCTTCGAGATCTTCCCGTCCGCTTTTGAGCATGGGCTGGACCCCGGAAAAGGGGTTTATCCGGTACGACTGGGCCGGATACAACGAAGGCATGATCCTCTATATCCTCGCCATAGGCTCGCCGACCCATCCCATTGAGGCCAGGGCCTGGGACAAATGGACCATGACCTATAAGTGGAGCGATTTTTGCGGGTATTCCTACGTGAATTTCGGACCGGTTTTTGGTTACCAGTATTCCCATATCTGGGTCGATTTTCGAGGTATCCGGGATAAATACATGGCGGCAAAAGGGATCGACTATTTTATCAACTCCAGACTTGCGGTCTACGCCAACCAAGCCTACTGCGTCCGCAATCCCGGCAAGTGGCGCGGTTACGGGGATATGGTGTGGGGGCTTTCGGCATCCGATGGACCGGGCAAGACCGATGTCGACAGTGTCCTTGTCCCGACCCGGTTTCATGGGTACTGGGCCCGTGGCTCCTCTTCGGGTTACACAAGAGACGACGGAACGATTTCCCCTTCGGCAGCAGGTGGCTCGGTGGCCTTTGCCCCCGAGATCGCTATTCCCACCCTCCAATATTTTTTCCAACGCTTCGGGAGTCGACTCTACGGAAGATTCGGGTTTAAAGACGCTTTCAATCTTAGCTTCGGGTCCGACTCATCCAAGTCCCCGGGCTGGTTTGACAGCCATTACCTGGCTATCGATCAGGGGCCGATACTGCTGATGATCGAAAACTATCGTTCCGGATTCCTCTGGGGCCTCATGAAGAAAAACCCCTCGATTAGAAACGGGCTGGAGCGGGCCGGATTTTCCGGAGGGTGGCTAAAACCACCATATAAGCCGATTATCGCCGCGCGCGTTACAAAAGCCGGCGATTGAAAGCCTCTTTTAGAAGGACATGAGAACGCACCCGCAAAGGGTTACGTTCAAGCCGGGCCGCCACGTCCGCCGACGCGGTTGGCACGAGAACGGGTTTCACTGCGTTTCATCCATCCTGCTTTCCAGAATGTTCGGAAGACGCGACAAAGATTCAGACATATCTGGACCGCTCCCGGGCAGGATCTTTATCCACGTTCTCCTCTACAGCTTACGCCTTGCCGCCGTCTCCTGTATGCGGTCCCCGATTCGGCAGGCGAGCGCCTGTATGGTTAAAGCTTACAATTACCCACACATACGCCCACTCACCACTTAGCGGAGACTCCCAAGAAGGGGCTTGGCCTGATCGCCCCCCTTTTTTGCAAAGGGGGGTTGGGGGGATTTCAAGTCTGTTCGTACAACACGGAGTAAGCTCCGTCTCTGTTCTTAAGGATATCGTGGTCGAAAAACCTGAGTACTGAATAAACCAAATCCATATCAGGTAAGGTCTCTTACCTTATCTGCTGTTACCGTCATGACTATTTTCCCTCTATAGGGCGTTCCTTTGAGGAGAGCTTCCGCAAAATGTTTTGCCTGAGAGTACTCGATCTTGGGCGGAAGGGGGGGTTCGTTGGGATCGACCACGGTCTCAATTATCACTGGCCCCGGCGTCTTTAGCGCTTCATCCAGGATCGCGCCGCACTCGCCCGGCTCGGTTATCGTAAACCCGTGTCCTCCGCAGTTTCGGGCAAAACCCGCAAAGTCTATGGGCTCAAGGGCGCACCCGAATTCGGGGTTTCCAAGCAAAACGATCTGCTCCCATTTGATCTGGGCCGGCAAATTGTTTTTGAGCACAATGACTTTGACCGGCAGTTTGTACTTTACGCACGTGGAAAAATCGGCCATCGGCATGGAAAAGGCGCCATCGCCCGCCAGTGCGATCGACTGACGGTCGGGATAGGCCACCTGGGCCGCTATCGCGTAGGGCAGTCCACAGGCCATGGAGGCCAGGGTCCCCGAGACGGAATGCTTCTGGCCCCGCTTTACCGGTATCTGCCGAGCCCACCAGGTAGCTGCGGTCCCCGAATCGCAGGAAACGATAGCCGTATCCGAGAGCCTCTTGCCCAGTTCCCAGGCTACCACCTGGGGTTTCATCGGCATGGAGGAATCGGTCCCGCGCTTTTCCATCATGTCCCACCAGTCCTTCATCCCCTTCTGCGCCTCGGTCAGGAAAGAATGGTTCCTGTTTTTTTTCAACAGGGGCAGCAAGACCTGGAGCGTGCGCAAGCTGTCGCCCACAAGGCCGACATCGGCCGGAGACCGGATTCCTATGCGCTCGGAGTCTATGTCTATCTGGACTACCCGCACCTGTCCGGGTTTGGGGTAAAATTCGATATAGGGCATGCAGGATCCGACGATCAACAGGGTATCGCACTCCTCCAAGGCCTTCTGCGAGGGTTTGGTGCCGACCAGCCCACATTGCCCGGTGGTGTACGGACAGTCGTCCGGAACCGCCGCTTTGCCCAGCAGGGCTTTTATTATCGGCGCTCCCAGCATCTCGGCGGTCTTAACCAGCTCGTCGGTGGCATTGAGTGCGCCCTGGCCCGCCAGAATGGCCACTTTTTTGCCTTCATTCAAGATCTTGGCTGCCCTCTCCAGGCTTTGCTCATCGGGCAGGCGGGCGCAGCGGGCAAAAAGACGGAATTCATGGTCAGGGACGTTCCTTTTGACCTGTGGGATTCCTCCATGGGTTCGGATTGCATATCGATGGGCATGGTCACGTGCGAGACCCCCCTGTGGGCAACCGCGGCGCGGCAGGCGAGATTGGCGACGTTTCGGATGTGGGCCGGCCCCATCACGCGCGAGTTGTAGACGGTGACATCCTCGAAGAGCCTGTCCAGTTCGACGTCCTGCTGGGTGTGGGTGTTTAGAAGATCGTGGAATTGCAGGCCGGTGATGGCCAAAACGGGCTGTTTGTCAAGTTTTGCGTCATAGAGTCCATTTAGCAGATGGATGCCCCCCGGTCCCGAGGTCGCCAGGCAAACGCCGAGCTTGCCCGTATATTTGGCATAGGCGCAGGCCATGAAGGCGGCTGATTCCTCGTGGCGCACATGAATAAAGCGAATCTTGTCCTGTCGTTTTCGAAGAGCTTCCATGAACCCGTCGATGCCGTCTCCGGGGAGACCAAAAATCACCTCCACTCCCCAGTCCACCAGGGTATCCATGAATTCGTCCGAGGCTGTCATTTTCATTGTTTTTTCCTCGTTACAGGTTTTTTGAAGAAATCATGGCAGAAATATTGTGCTCGCGACGGGGGGGGGCACATGGGTTGAACCAGATATTTCACAGGGTAAACCGTAGTATTTTTTACGCCATGCCCGGCCCGAATTCGCGACGTGACGAGGAGGGCGCCGAGGCGGACCTTGCAGCCCGCGACTTGTTAGGCGGTAAAGCTCTGATTAGATTTCCTGTAGCGGAAAAGTTTTCATGCAAAGGAGATAGATCATGAAGGACTATGTTTTCTGGTCGGTGGCGGGGCTAAGCGTCCTGGCCCTGGTAGGATTTAGCGTAAGAGCGGCTGCTCGCGGGAATAAAAAAAGCTGTGCTCCCAAGCGAAAAATCGTCCCCGAGATGAAGCCCGCCTACGAATATCGGTTGTTTCCAGTCGCTGAAACCTCTGAGACGGCCAAAGCCGCCTGAGGAAAACAGGATGGTTGCCCAATGGAAAATAGATTGTCGGATTGCTGGAGTGATGAAAAGAGGTGAGGTAGTCGTTGTAACCGGAGCTTCAGCGGTGTCGGGCGGGCCGTGGTGAGGGAATTTGCAAAAAAAGGCGCCTGGATAGGCTTGCTGGCGCGTGATGGGGACAGGCTCGAAGCCGCGCGCGAAGAAGTCGAAAAAGAGGGCGGACGGGCGAAGTTTGACTTTCCATCGAAAGTGAGGGTTTTGGCCATATGGAACCCGAGGCCCTCCTGGAAAAACTAAAGAAGGAAGAACGGATGGCAATAAAAAAAAAGCCAACCAGTGGGGCAGACTGATCGGCTTCGAGGAGGAAAGAGTTTTTTTTGTTACTAGTAAGCATAAGCATTTTTAGTGCCAAGTATGGTGATAGTGGCATTTGTACCATAACTACCAATACTTATCCCTTGCATGAGAGTAATCTATTCGCGACTTAATCCGGTCGCTATCCCGCCAAACGCCAGCCTAATAGCGCCATAATCTCGCCATTTCGCCGATCGCAACCACCAACCCCCCTCCGGGGCGGCCGACCCCCTGGCGGCCATTCTAATCGTTGCAAACGATTGCAAAAGGCAAAGGATTGCAATCGCCATTTATCATGTAAAGATCTGTTCTCCCTATTCCGATAGGAAGGATTGAGCGAAAAGAGGCGACTCGGAGTCCATTAAAGAACTGTAAAACACTCTAAACCGTGAGTAAAGCGTTATGGATAGCCAATCTGCGCCTTTTAGCCCCTTGCCTGTTGCCCCCGCATCCGTTGCTAAAGGTTTCTGGAAAAGTCAACGGATATTGGGGAAGGTTCGCGTGAACCATCTCCTGCGATCCCTCGTTTTCCTGTCTGTGTTCCTGCTTACAGCCACCGACGTACAGGTTCGGCAGAAAACCTATCGCTTTGGCTACATTCTGTCCACGCAGTCCCAGTTGGGCGCCGGCGCAAAAGCTTTCGCCGATGAAGTCGCCAGGAGAACCGGTGGCGAAATCAAAATCGAGCAGCAACCTAACGCCGCCCTGGGCGGAGAGGTCGAGATGCTAAACGGGTTGGAGTTGGGCACAGTCGATTTCGCCTTCATCACCGGGGCGGCGCTGCCCAACATCATTCCCGAGATGGGCGTATTCGACATCCCGTTTCTTTTCCGGGATGTCAACCAGGCTCGCGACGTGCTGGACAGCCCGCTTGGCCTATACTATCTCGAAAAATTCAAAGCCAAAAACATGATCGCCCTGGCATGGGGCGAAAACGGCTTACGTCACCTCACCAACTCCATTCGTCCCATCCGAACTCCCGAGGACGTGAAGGGGCTAAAGCTGCGTCTTCCGCAGTCCGATTGTATGCTGATCGGCTTTAAGACGCTTGGGGCCCAAACGGTGTCCTTGCCCTTCCCCCAGGTCTTCGGAGCGCTGCAATCCGGCCAGATCGACGGCCAGGAAAACCCCCTGTCGACGATTATCTCCTCCGGGTTTGCCAAGGTGCAGAAATACCTGTCGCTAACCGGCCATGTCTACGATCCGGCGGTCATCCTTGTGTCCAAGGATACCCGGGACGAATTTTCGCCGGCCGAACAGGCCATCTTGTATGAAGCGGCCCGGATGGGTGCGAAAGCCTCGCGCGAATTCAACGAAAAGATGGAGAAGACCGGTGTGGATATACTTCGCAGGCAGGGGGTCGAGGTGGTCGACAAAATCGATCGCGCCAAATTCCGGGCCGCCGTTTTACCGGCGTTTTCCGAGTACCAAAAGATGTACGGCGCCAATGTAATAAAGCAAATCCAGGACATGAAATAGGCGCCCGCGCCGGAAAGAATTGAGCAATGCGGACTCGACTTGGCCTCAATCAAAAGATCGGTATTGCAATGGGTTCGGTGCTCTTTATCATAGTCCTCCTGGGAGGGGGGGCATGGTTAAATCTCAGGACCATCGGTTCGACTACCGACGTGGTTGAAACGCGATTGTATAAGACACTCGATGCCGATACCCTGGTCATGAAGCTCATTGAATCCGGCGCCCTGACCTCTGCCTATGCGATCAAGATGTCCGAGAGCGACCTCAAAGCCGCGCAGAGCGCATTGGATAGCCTTGCCGAAAGCCTTGCGAAGGTGGCCTCCACTTCCACCGATACCGGCAACGCCACTCGCGCCTACCAGAGGAGTTCACAAACCTTGCTCTCGTCCATCGGCGAGCAGCGCACGGCCTGTTCGGAGTTCGACCGCGCCGCCACTGCCCTCAATACGACCAGTTCAGCCCTTGCTTACATTCTGACTCGCGAGAATCGACCCGAAATGCTGCCGGCAGCCTTTAGGCTCTACCAGATTTCAGAGACCGGGACGGCGCAGGCACTGCGTTATCTGGCGAACCGCGACCCGGCCTATGTCGCCACGGCTAAAAATGCGATCGGCGATTTTGCCCCGGCGCTCGGGACTCTGCGCGCCGCCGCCGCCGATTCCCCGCGTATACAAAAAATCCTTGTGGCGCTTCAGTCGCAGATCGCGGTTTTTTCAAAGGCCCTGGACGCCATGATCGCCTCCACCGACAAGATCGAGGCCGCCAGGGCGCAGCGCCAGGTGGCGGTTAACTCCCTCATCGGCACGATAAATGACCTGCGCACGGTAAATAACCAAGAGCAGTCGGCTGCCATTGTCGCCATGCACCATGCGATGGGCGCCTCGTTGTCTATCGTCAGCCTGCTCTCGCTTCTCGCCATCGCCGTCGTGGCGTTGGCAGGGCTATTTATCGTCAGAAAGTTCATCGAAGGCAAGCAGGCCCGGGAAAAGTTGACCGAGTACGCGCAACAGATCGAATTGCAAAACAGGGAACTGGATGTGGCGCTTGGCCGGGCAAGTGCTGCTACCCGAGCCAAGAGCGAGTTCCTTGCCAGAATGAGCCATGAAATTCGCACACCCATGAATTCGGTAATCGGTTTTACAGACATCCTCCTGGATACCAACCTCGCGGTCGACCAGTCCGATTACGCCAAAACCATAAAAAGGAGCGGGGAAGCTCTTCTGGACTTGATCAACGACATTTTGGATTTCTCCAGGATGGAAGCCGGCCAGATGACCCTCGAATCAGTTGATTTCGATCCGGAAACAATCGCCTGCGATGTCTGCGACCTTATAAGGCCAAAGCTAAATGACAAGCCAATTGATGTCCTCTGCCGGATCGCAGACGATGTTCCCGGGTGGGTAAAAGGCGACCCGGGGCGTTTTCGTCAGGTCCTCGTCAACTTGATGGGTAATGCCGTAAAGTTTACCGAATCGGGTGAAATCGAGATCTCCATGGGCCTTGAAGAGGCGCGGGAGACCGGGGTAAAACTTCGCGCCTCTATTCGTGATACCGGTATCGGTGTGACGCCCGATAAGCTTGAAAAGATTTTTGAAGAGTTTCGGCAGGCAGACGGCTTCAATACCCGAAAATATGAGGGAAGCGGCCTGGGACTGGCAATCTCTAGACAGATATCGCGTCTTATGGGCGGAGATGTCACCGCTGAAAGCTCGTTGGGGGAAGGGGCCGTTTTCCACTTTACCGCCTGGTTTGAAAAATCCAAAGGGCTGAAGAAAACTGATGTGGTCCGCATGCCTTCTTTTGCCGGCGCAAGGGTTCTGGTGGCCGATGACAACGCCAATAATCTTGAGATACTAAACCACATCTTAAGCCGCGCCGGATTACGGGTCACCTCGGTCTCTCAAGCCACAGATATCTTGCCTGTTCTGCTCAAGGGCTATCAATCGGACGATCCCTGTCGCCTCGCAATTATTGACATCTGTATGCCCGACATGACTGGCTTTGCAGTAGCCAAACAAATTCGAGAGCAAAAATCCGGGGTGGCCCAGACTCCATTGCTTGCCTATTCCTCGTCGGTGACCCATGGATCGAGAAGCTGCATTGAGGCGGGGTTCAACGGTTTCCTCGTGAAACCCGCATCGCGAAAAAGGCTCCTGGAAGAGGTTGCCCAATTGCTCGGAACCGCCCGTGAGCCGGTGGTTCATATCGAGCGCCCAACGATCTCTTCCCCACCCGATCCTTTTGCCGGTAACCGCGAGGGATTGCGAATACTTCTTGCCGAAGACAATCTGGTCAATGTCAAACTCGCAACGGTTCTGCTCACCAACGCCGGGTTTACCGTGGTTGTGGCCAACAATGGTCAGGAAGCCGTGGCAAAATATACCGCCTCCCCCGAGCTTTTCGATTTGATTCTAATGGACATCCAGATGCCCGTAATGGATGGTTTGAAGGCGACAAGAGCTATTCGGGAAAAAGGATTCGACAAGGTCCCGATCATTGCAATGACAGCCAATGCCATGAAGGGGGACCGCGAAAACTGTCAGGATGCCGGGATGAACGATTATGTGTCAAAACCCATCAGGCGCGAAAAGGTCTTTGCAGTGATTAAGAAATGGAGCTCGTTCTAAGAGTTCGGAAAAATTCGAATTCCATCCCGGAAAAGAGCCCGGTTCGATCTACGGATCGAGGAGTTCCCGGAAAAAAGAAGTTAGGAGAATCCATGAACGTATCACGGGCGCCAATCTCCCCGGCAACCTGGTTTAGCGCAATGGGTAAGCTTGCCGCGGGTTGTTTTGCTTTCGCAAAAATGTCTTTTTGCTCTCTTAGAGCAGGCAAATCAAGGTTTCGAAATCAACTCGGCGTCATTATGCCGGTTCTTGTCGCATGCGTTCTCACCGGTTTCGTCTTTGTAAACGTGCGCCAGGCGGAGTGGAAAAGAGCACAGTTGGTATTTGAAAGACAATCGAGCGATATTTCGGACTCTCTTCTTGCAAATATTGGTTCCTACCTGGAAGTCATGTATTCTACCGAGAGCTTCTTCCTGGCCAATCCAAGCGTAGACCGGAATGCGTTTCATCTTTTTACCCGGGGGCTGCTCGCGAGGCATCCCGGGATTCAGGCCCTGGAATGGATACCCGCGGTACCGGGTAAGAAGCGGTCTTCCTACGAGGATGCAGCTCGAAACGACGGGTTTTCGCAATTTCAGATTGCGGCGCAGGACAGCAAAAAAAAACTCGTGCCGGCCCCATCAAAGGATGAGTATTTTCCGGTCTACTACGTCGAACCCTACGGGGGAAACGAGAAAGCTCTCGGCTATGACCTGTCCACCAATCCAGCCCGACTGGAGGCTCTGGAAAAAGCTCGGGACTTGGGAGCGGCGATAGCGACCTCACGACTGATGCTCGTACAGGAGACCGGGACACAGTCGAGTGTGCTCCTGTTTCTCCCGGTTTACTCCACGGGTTCGGTTCCCGGCGACATCCCATCGCGCAGGCGGAGCCTTAAGGGCTTCATCGTCGGGGTCTTCAGGATCGGCGACATTGTCGCCACCGCGCTAAGACCTTTTAACCAAAGAGACATCGCTATCGATCTTCTCGATAAGTCCGCCCCTTACGGGGAACAGCTCTTGTTTACGAGCAGGGCGCGACCTTTTGAAGCCGCTACTTCCGGAGCGGTGGAAAAAGGGGGTTGGGAGGCTCTCTTTCACCTCCATGACTTTGAAGTTGGAGGACGTAAATGGTCGATCGTCTGTTCTCCAACTGCTTCGTATCGAGCCAATCTCCATCTTTGGGAGGCATGGGCCGTCCTTATGGGTGGGCTTTTCTTCTCCGTGATGCTGGGGGCGTTCCTGCTCGTAGTGATTGGCCAATCGGCCGCAACCGAGTGTATAGTGGTGGTAAGGACAGCAGAACTCTCGCAGTTAAATCGGGAGCTCTCACGCCTCAATTTGGATTTGGAAAAGACGATCCTTATCCATAAGCAAATGGAAGATGAGCTGCAATCGGCCACAGAGCGCGCCAACGGCATGGCCAAACAGGCTCAGGCCGCCAACGAGGCCAAAAGTGATTTCATCGCCAATATGAGCCATGAACTGCGCACGCCCCTTAACGTGATCATTGGTTTTACTGAGCTGATCCTGGACAAACAGTGCGGAGACCTTACCCCCCTGCAGGAAGAATACCTTGGCGATGTGGGGCAAAGCGCCAGAAACCTATTCCTTCTCATAAACGACATCCTGGATCTCACCAAGATTGAAACCGGCGATCTCGAACTCGAACTGACGGAAATAAATCTGCCCGAACTCCTCTCTCGAAGCCTTACCATCCTCAGGGAAAAGGCGTTAAAACACAATATAGAGCTTTCCTGCGAAGAAGAAGAAGGGACCCCGGCAACTATTGTTGCCGATGAGCGCAAAGTAAAGCATATAATTTATAACCTCCTCGCCAATGCGGTGAAATTTACCCCCGATGGGGGGCGCGTGCGAATGAAAACGCAATGTTGCGAGGGGTTGCTTGAGGTTTTCATCGAAGATAGCGGCATTGGTATGAAAAGGGAGGACCTCCAGCGTATCTTCGATCCCTTTGAGCAAGTGGAAAGCTCGCGCAGTCGACGGTTTCCGGGCGCGGGTGTGGGGCTCTACCTCGCCAAGAGCATGGTGGAGCTTCATGGGGGAACGATCTGGGCCGAAAGTGAGGGGGAAGGGAGAGGCTCCAGGTTTTGTTTTGTAATGCCGACGATGCCATCAAATTGAATGGGGAGAAGGCCCTATGACCGAGAAACTAAAAACGCTGATTATCGAGGATAGTAAGCCCATCCAGGTTATTTACAAAGTTGGGCTTAGTGACACCATCTTTGAAAAGCGTTTTGAGGCAGACGGTAACACAGCCCTGGAAATCTATAAGAGCTGGCGCCCCGATATCATCGTCTTGGATCTCACGATTCAAGGGATGAGCGGTTTCTTGCTGCTCAAAGAAATTCGGGAGGGGCAAAAAGATGCGATCACTACGGTCGTGGTGGCGAGTTCTCTCTCGGATGGAAATACGGTTATCGATATTTTGAAACTGGGTGTGGCGGGATATATCGTAAAACCGTTCACCCACAAGGAGATCGGTAAAAAGATTCTCGATTCTTACAAAAGAATGCATCCGGAAAGGGCCGAGGAAGCATTTGCCGTTTTGAATGCCGACCGGGAGGCCCCCGGGGCGCCCAAGGGCCGATGACTTCTCATTGGCTTTCCTGCTGACGAGGTGCAATAGCCCCATGCTTTGCTTTTTGTCGCTTCTATTACCGCTTCTCGTTGCCGCTTGTATTGCCGGATCTGGTTGCCGTTTTGCACACCCGGTCCGCATGTGCTATGGATCTGCCACCGGGAAATGATGTCGGTATGCTTACGGTGACAAGGGGAGGGTGGTTTACCATGATTTGGGGAGTTTCCATGGCGCCGCTCATTATTTACCGCTGTTATCGTGCTGTTATCCACGCTGTTATCGTGCTGTTATCCATGCTGTTAGCTGGCTGTTATTTGAGCAATCATAATTGGATTTAGAAAAGTAATTCGGTTAGTTACAAATTATGGCGAAATTGTTTTCGCTGTTTTTATCAGCGCGGATGCAAAAAGATCGGGCTGGTCGAAGGAAGCAAGGAGCAGGAAGCAGGAAGCAGGAAGCAGGAAGCGAGGAAGCAGGAAGCGAGGAAGCGAGGAAGCAGGAAGCGAGGAAGCGAGGAAGCGAGGAAGCGAGGAAGCGAGGAAGCAAGGAAGCAGGAAGCGAGGAAGCAGGAAGCAGGAAGCAGGAAGCAGGAAGCGAGGAAGCGAGGAAGCGAGGAAGCGAGGAAGCGAGGAAGCGAGGAAGCGAGGAAGCGAGGAGCAGGAAGCAGGAAGCAAGGAGCAGGAAGCAGGAAGCAGGAAGCAGGAAGCAGGAAGCGAGGAAGCGAGGAAGCGAGGAGCAAGAGGGCGACTGTTCCCCCGCTCCCGGCTCCCCGCTTCCCGTATTCGCGGCTCACCTGCTCCGGGGCGCGCGCGCGGGCTCTTTAAAAAATGAATAAAACAGCAGTCCTGATCCTTTGGTGCGTTTTTTTTCTCTCACCTTCGGTGGAAGGCGCCGCCCCGGGACATTATCTGTCTTGGCGCGCCTCCATATCCCCCTCGGTTCTAAGATGCTCCAAAAAGGCGGAACAAAGGGGCGAGAGTTCCCGGTTCTTTCTTTGCGCCAGAAAAAACGGTCTTCGAATGGACATCTGCTTAAACGGCACTGCGAAAAGACTGCCTCTTTCGATGTCTTCCCGTACGGCATGCCGGGAAACTATGGATATCCCGATCCGGGCCTTGATCGCCTCTCGTATCGCTTCGGTTGCGCCCATCTCGGCTACAACGTTTAGAAGCGAAGGGGAAAATCCCGCCTTCTCGAGCTCCTGGGCAGTCACCATCCGGGTCCCGGAGGACCTTTCACGAAGCACGAAGGGCTCCCCCGCCAGTTCCTCTAACTCCACAGACTCCCTGCCTTCCCACGGATGGCCCTTGTAGACCGCCAGCACAAGCTCATCGGAGCAAATCTGTTCGAGCACAATTTTCTTTTCATCCCACTTTGCCCCGATTATTCCAAACTCGACCCGGCCCTCGAGGATCTTTTTGACGATTTCGCCGCTTCCCCCTATCTTTACGGTGATCTGGATCGAAGGATAACAGGCTTTAAATGTCCCAACGAGCCGTGGAAGCATATAGGCGCCAGGGATCGTGCTCGCCCCCAGCTGAAGAGAGCCGGAGAGGTCGCCCTTGAATTTGCCGATGGCCTGAACCGCCTTATCCCGGAGCTGGATCATCTCACGGGCGTATTTGTAGAGGACTTTTCCAGCGGGTGTCGTCAAAATTTCCCGTCCCAGACGGTCGAAGAGTTTTTCTCCAAGCGATTCTTCGAGCGCCCGGATGTGCTCGCTTACGGTGGGCTGAGTAAGCCCGAGGGACTCAGCAGCCCTCGTAAAGCTTTGAAGCTCGGTGACCTTGCAAAAAATCATGAGCCGGTGGATATCCATACGAAAATTTCCCACTAAGCAGTTGATGCCAGGCGTAGGTTGGGTTGAGTGAAGCGAAACCCAACAATCCGATCTTATATGAAACCTCAAGTCTCGTTCTCGAATAAAACCCGTCCCCAAATCGGGCGGCGCCGCTTGAACCTGACGTGGTATGAGTACCCTGCGGTACTTACCTTTTGCGAAAATCTTCCTCTATCTGTTCGAGTTCGAACACCCGGGCTTCCCATTGGCCGGTAAGCTCATTAATCCTGCCCTGCGTTTGCCTGTATCGGGATTGAATCTCCACGGCAAGCTTTCCCTGCTTGTAAGTCTGGGTGTCGGAAAGGCGCTCCTTTAGAGCTTCCAGTTCCGCGTGGCAGCAATCGAGCTCTTTTTCGATGCGCTCGACCAACTCCTGTACGGGTTTTCTGGCGCGAAAGAGCTCGTTTCGCAATTGGGCTTGCTCTCTTTTTTGCGATGTCTGCGATTTGACGCCGTTTCCCCCCGGTTTTGCCGCTTCGTCTGGAGGGGGAGCGTCGAGACGGCTCCTCCAGGTCCGGGAGAAATCGTCGTAGTTACCGTGGAAAAGGTGGATGCCGCCCGATTGTACGACCAGTATCTTGTTTGCGGCAGCGTTTATGAACTGCCGGTCGTGACTGATGAAACATACCGTTGCGCTAAATTCGGAAAGCGCCTTTTCCAACACGACCCGGGACGCGATGTCGAGGTGGTTTGTCGGTTCGTCTAGCAGCAAAAAGTTGGGGTGCCCGAGCAGCAGCTTGCACAATACCAGCCGGGCCTTTTCTCCTCCGCTTAGAACCGATGTCCTTTTAAAAACATCCTCTCCCTGGAACAAAAACGCCCCCAGAATTGCGCGAAGTTGTGTCTGTAGCATATCCCCCGAAACGGATAAGGCTTCCTCAAAAACCGTGGCCCCTGGGCTTAGTTGCTCCCACTGATGCTGAGCGTAATAGCCCGTCGCGGTGTTAAGGCCAACCGACACCTCCCCGGTATCAGGCGTAACGACCCCGGCGAGGATCTTTAAAAGGGTGCTCTTACCGGCCCCGTTAGGGCCAAGGAATGCAATTTTATCCCCCCTTGTCACAAGAAGGTCGATTCCCGAATAAACCGTGGTATCGCCAAAAGACTTGCTCACGTTTTGAAGCTCAACAACCGTCTTGCCCGACCGGGCGCAGGGGGGAAAGCCAAAACGGATTTGCTGGCCGGAGAGGGGAGCTTCTACTTTTTCGATTTTTTCGAGCGTCTTGACTCGGCTTTGGGCTTGGGCGGCCGTTTTTTTGTTGCATCTATTCTTATCTATAAACCTTTCGAGCTGCCGGATTCGGTCCTGCTGGTTTTTATAGGTGGCCATGCGGATTTCCATCCGCTTGGCTTTTTCTTCGAGATAGAAATCATAGCTTCCCGCATACTCCTGGAGCATCCCCCCATCGATCTCCACGATGCGACGGACGGTCCTGTTTAGAAACGTGCGGTCATGTGAGACCAGGACAAGGGCCGAGGAGCAATTTAGCAGGTAGTCTTCCAACCACAGGAGGCTTTCGAGGTCGAGGTGGTTGGTTGGCTCGTCTAAAAGCAAAAGGTCGGGTTCGGCCAAAAGAAGCCGCGCCAGCTCCAGCCGCATCACCATCCCGCCGCTCAAATCCTTTGCCGGGATCGACAACTGGTGGCCGCCAAACCCCAGGCCGGCGAGCACCTTTTCGGCCCTGGCCTCCAGGTCGTAGCCAACAAGGTGTTCGATTTTTTCAAACACCGCAGCGTGTCTCGCCGCAAGGTCGGTTAAGACCCGGCGGTCCTCTTCGCGACGTAGCGCGCTTTGCAGCAACTCCAGTTCGGCCCGAAGCTGTTGAGCTTCCCCGCTCACATCCGTTGCGCGCTCAATGACCGATTTGCCCTCAGCCGGGACCATCTCCTGGGGAAGCCACCCGACTCGCACTGCCCCGGCTTTGGCCACATCGCCCGAATCGGGCTCGATCGAGCCAAGAATTATCCCGAAAAGAGTCGATTTTCCTGCGCCATTGGGACCTATCAGTCCAATTCTATCCCCGGGGTGTACGTGAAAGGATACGTTGCGGAAAAGTTCCTTCCCCCCAACGTACTTCGATACCTCTTTTAAATTGAGCAAATTTGCTACTCCCCAAAAAAATAACGGCCCGAACACCGCCCAACACAAAACTTTCGAATCCGCCCGCCCTCCCAATCGCCCCCCTTTTTTTCAAAGTGCAGAAGGGGTAAGGCTCAATCGCCCCCCTTTTTTTCAAAGGGGGGCTGGGGGGATTTACCCAATCGCCCCCCCGCGTGCAATGCCCCCCATGTGAACGGGCGAGGCTCAATCGCAGAAGGGGTAAGGCTCAATCGCCCCCCTTTTTTTCAAAGAGGGGTTGGGGGGATTTACCCTTTCGCCCCCCCCCCTTGTCCAGTAGAGACGTGTAAAGCTGTTTCATTTTCCATTTTAACTATAAAAAAAGCTTCCGGGAAAGTTTTTGCAAACGTTATTGACAAACCTAAGCAAAATAAGGCATCAAATCGAATTTGGATATGTTTTATAGCGCGAAAAGTGGTAAACAGGCCTTCTACGATCACATTTACATGGAGACTTTTGTGAGCACCGCTAAATCCTGTCCCGAAGAGGATCTGCAGGCGGTAATATTTGACTGCGACGGCGTACTGGTAGATACCGAGCCGCTCCATTACCAGGCTTTCCAGAAGGTGCTGGGCCCGCTTGGGCTGGGACACGATTACGCGCGCTACCTCGATCGTTTTGTGGGCTTCGATGACCGGGACGCTTTTCTTTATGCCTTTAAAGAGGCCGGCCGCGAGCTTTGCGCCGCCTCGCTCGCCAAACTGATCGAAGAAAAGTCCGCGGCGCTCGGCCAACTTATCAAGCGGGGAGCGCCAGGTTTTCCGGGGGTCGTTTCTCTGGTGGAATCCCTGAGGGAAAGAGGCGTTGTTATGGCGGTCGCCTCGGGGGCCCTGCGGTGCGAAGTCGAGGCTTTCGTATCCTCTCTTGGCCTGGACGGAGTTTTTAGCGCCATCGTAGCCGCAAACGATGTGAAAAAAAGCAAACCCGACCCCGAGACGTATAGGCTTGCAGTGGAGCGATTGAGCCGGTTAGGCCCCAATCCCCTCGATCCCCTCTGCTGCCTCGCAATAGAAGATACCCCTGCGGGCATCCATTCGGCCAAATCGGCAGGACTTGCGGTCGTTGCCGTAACCAACTCATTTCCCGCAACGGAACTCACCGGGGCAAACAAGGTCGTCGGCTCTCTTTTAGAACTCAATTTCCAGGCAATGGTCGAACTGCTAAAAGCGCGGCGCAAGGAAAAACGATGAAACGTTTCCAGTTTGTTATCCTGTTTTTTTGCCTGTCGGCGCCCTTACGGGTGTGGGCAAAAACGCCCCCCCCGGCCACTCCGATGCAGCCCCTCACCCGGGAAGCCGCCGTGGATTTTGCGCTTGCTCACAACCAGGCCTACAGGGCGGCCTTCGAAGATGTCTCGGCTTCGCACGAAAAGGTAAACCAGGCCATAGCGGGCTTTTTGCCCAAAGTGGACGGCTCCTACAATTATACGCGCTGGCAGGACCAGCCCTTTGTCTCTATTGTGGGCACTTCGTTTCAAAATATTCCCTTTTCGGTACAAAACGACAACCGGTGGCAAGTGGGTCTGGTGCAGCCCCTTTTTACCGGCTTTCAACTGGAATCAAACTACAAGGCGAGCAAGGCCGGCTTGCAGATATCGAAGTACAACCTCCATAAAGCCTGCCTCGACCTGACAAGAGACGTGAAGGTTGCCTACCTGCAGACGCTTCTTGGAGAAAAGCTGGTCCAGGTCGCCCGTGACAATGTGGCGAGCCTTGAGGTGCAAAGGAAAAACGCGCAGGCAAATTTCGACCAGGGGGTCGCCGCCAGAAACGACGTGCTAAAAGCAGACGTGGCTCTGGCCCAGGCGGTGCAACGGGAAAGGCAAACCGTAAAACAGTTGATCATTCTTCGCTCGACTCTTAACCAATACCTGGGCATAAACCTCGAAGAAAAAGTCGCTCTGGCCGGGATCGAGGAAAAAAACTGCCGGCTCCCGCACCTGGACCGCCTCTATGAGATAGCCCGGGATAAAAGGCCCGAATACCTCTCCCTAAAGGAGGCCATAAAGCAGGCTGGATACTCCCGGACCGCGGCCGAGGGCGACTATTATCCGCACGTCTCGGCCTTTGCCCAGTATTACCGGGAGGGCGAGGATTTCTCAGGCGCCAACAACCCCTACACCAACAGCCATAACGCCGCGGTCGGGGTAAGCGTTAACTGGAACCTCTTTGCGGGTGGCCGGACCAGGGCCGCCGTTCTCGAATGGGACTATCGCTTGCGAGGACTCCAGGAGAGACGCACCGACCTTTTGCAAAAGATCGATCTTCAGGTAAAAGATGCCCTAAGGCAGTTGCAGGTGGCCAAGGCCAACATCGCGACAAGCAAAACGGCCCTCACCCAGGCCGAAGAAAACGAGCGCATCACCTCGCTCCAGTACAAAGAGCAGGTTGCGATATTTCTCGATGTACTCAATTCCGAAGTATTTCTGGCGCAAAGTCGCGCCGATTTCTACCAGTCCGTCTACGGCTATGAAATTGCAAAAGCCGAGTTGGAAAGAGCGATTGCAGCGCCCCTAAATTAGTTTCCTTGCGAGGATGTCAGGCATGGCGAACGAACAACCTAAAGAATCAAAAAATGCGGGGTTCGGCGGACGGGCGAGGCAAATAAAGCTCGGCGCGGTGGTGGTGGGCGCTTTAGTGATAGTTACAGCCCTCTACTGGTGGTTTTTCATACGAAATTATGCGACCACAGACGATGCCTACGCCAAGGCGGACAGTGCGATGATCGGCTCGCGGGTGCCGGGGACGGTCCTAAAGGTTTTCGTGCATAACGACTTCGCCGTGCGCACCGGGCAGCCCCTCCTGGAGCTCGACCCGGCCGATTACAAAGTCGCCGCCCAAAGGGCCAAAGCCTCCCTGGACGAAGCCACCGCCGATCTTAAGGCCGCGCAGGTAATGGTGCCCCCGGTAAATATCGCGACCTCCTCCAATGTCACCGCGGCCCAAGCCGAGCTAAGCGGTTCTATGGATGCCGTAACCCAGACCAGCCACAGCATCGACCAGTTAAAGCAGGCCCGCGTAGCCGCGGCTGCCGAACTTGCCCAGGCCGCGCGCGATCGCAAACGGTTCGCAGCCCTTTCGGCCAAAGGCGCCGGGACCCAGCGAAGGCAGGAAGAGGCCCAGACGGCCTTTGATACGGCCAGGGCGCGCGTTAGTGGACTAGACGCTCAGATAGCGGCTCAGAAATCGGCCCTGGCCGCTGCCTCCCAGCAGGTCGCCCGTTTGAGGGCACAGCTTCAGGGCGTAAAGAGCAAAAGATCCGATGTGGCCGTTCAACTCCACAAGGTCGAAGGCCTGCAGGCCAAATGCGAAAGGCTAAAAGCCGAACTCGAAGCAGCCAGGCTCCAGCTCTCTTACTGCCGGATCTCCGCGCCAATCGATGGCTATGTGGCCGAAAAAAGCGTGCAGGTCGGCGACAGGATCCAGCCCGGACAGGCTCTCATGGCGGTTGTCCCACTCAAAAAGATCTATGTGGAGGCAAATTTTAAGGAAACCCAGCTAACCGATGTTCGCGTCGGCCAGCCCGCCACAATAGATTCCGACCTCTATCCCAATCACACCTTCAAGGGCAGGGTGGCCGGGATTCGAGCGGGCACAGGGGCCGCTTTTTCCCTCATTCCCCCCGAAAACGCCACGGGCAACTGGATAAAGGTGGTCCAACGAATTCCGGTAAGGATCGAACTCGACCAACCGCCTCCCCTCCGATTTCCGCTACGGGTCGGGGCCTCGCTCGAGGTCTCCGTAAATATTAAAAATAAAAATGGTCCGCCGCTCCTCCACTCCACCTGGACCGAGACTTCGTCCCAATCGAAGCCATGACCTATCCGGCCCAAAACCGTCCTCTGGTCAACAAGTGGATTGTGGCCCTCGTCGTGATGGTTCCAACCTTCATCGAGGTCATGGACACGAGCGTGGTCAACGTCTCCCTGCCCCATATCCAGGGGAGCATGAGCGCGGGGGTCGACGAGGTGACCTGGGTGCTTACCTCCTACCTGGTGTCCAATGCCATCATAATCCCCATTACCGGCTGGCTGGCCGGCCTTTTTGGCAGAAAACGCTACCTTATTTTCTCCATCCTGACTTTTACAGCCGCATCGATACTGTGCGGCGCCGCCCCATCCCTTAAAGTGCTCATCCTGGCGCGGGTCCTCCAGGGCCTTGGCGGGGGCGGTCTGCAGCCCCTTTCGCAGGCCATTTTACTCGAAACCTTCCCCCGACGGGAACACGGAATGGCGATGGCTGTTTTCGGCATGGGCGTTGTGATGGCGCCCATCGTCGGACCCGTTCTGGGCGGCTTTATAACCGATCAATGGTCGTGGCGATGGGTTTTTTACATTAATATTCCCGCGGGAATTCTTGCCGTCCTTCTTACCATCTTTTTTATTGCCGATCCTGCCTACATAAAGCGGCAGGTATTCCGAATAGATAAGTGGGGGCTTTTCCTTCTGGCCCTTGGCCTGGGCGCTCTGCAAGTCGTTCTCGACAGGGGGGAACGAAAGGATTGGCTGGAGTCCAATTTCATAATAATCCTTTCCATTATCGCATTGCTGTCTTTGGTGTTTTTCATTATTGTCGAACTTCGCGCCGAACATCCCGTTGTGGATCTTAGGGTTTTTAAAGACAGCGCATTCAGCGCCGGTACCGCCATCATGTTTTTGGGCTTCTTTTGCCTTTTCGGCAGTTTCGTGCTGCTGCCGCTCTATACCCAGGAGCTGATGGGATATACGGCTTTTTGGGCCGGGCTTGTCCTGGGGCCGGGGGGCTTATCGAGCTTTTTCATCATGCCGGTTTCGGGCGCCCTTATGAAAAAGGGGGTTAAACCCTGGATAATTCTGCTGGTGGGACTGGTGATCACCTCTTATGCTCTCTACATGATGTCAAGATTTGACCTCCAGGGCGACTTCTACGCCATAGCGCTGCCTCGCCTCATCCAGGGCATTGGCCTGGGGATGTTTTTTGTCCCCCTTTCGGCTGCGGCTTACGTCAACATGCCAGTGGAAAAGATCGGCAACGCATCCGGGGTCTTCAACCTGCTAAGAAATCTGGGGGGTAGTTTCGGGGTGGCGGTAAGCTCGACGCTTCTCTCGCAAAGAGCCCAGGTCCACCAGACTTTTTTATCCGAAAACATCACGCCCTATAATCCCGCGTTCCGGACCGCCTACCAGCATGCGGTAGCTCTTTTGCAAAAAAATCACATCCCCGCGACTTCCGAGGCGGGACTTGCATTCATCTACGGGGAGGTCTTGCGCCAGGCGAACATGCTTTCCTTTAACGATACTTTCTATGTTCTTTCCATTGCCACAGCAGTCATGATTCCCCTTACGCTGTTTTTGCGAAAGGGCTCTTCCGGGGCCGGTTCATCGTCGGCCGGCATGCACTAAAACCGGCGGGGAGGAATACTTTTGGAAAAAGCACCCGCAGGCGAGATTGCAAACAGGATCAGCATGCTGCAGGAGCTTCTGCGGGACATCGGGGTCGATGCCGCCCTGATACGGCAAAATGCCGACCTGTTCTATTTCACGGGCACGGTTCAAGACGCTCACCTCATCGTGCCCTCCTCGGGCGCGCCGGTCCTGCTCGTGCGCCGGAGCATCGAACGTACTGAGGACTCATCGCCCATACGACCCGTAGTTCCACTCACAAGCCTTGGCGACCTCGCCCGGGCCGTTTTCGACGCGTGTGGGCCCCGCGAACCGCAAATCATCGGGCTAGAGCTCGACGTGATGCCGGTAAACACGTTTTTGCTCTACAGCAAAAGGATTTTTTCGAAACAACAAATCGTTGACATAAGCGGTCTCGTACGCCGGGTGCGCATGATAAAATCGGCGTGGGAGATTGAAATGCTAAAGAATGCGGCCTCCATTTCAAAGCTTATAGCGGAATCGGTCCCTGCGCTGTTAAAACCCGGGATGAGCGAATTCGACCTGTGCTCGGAACTCGAGTGCGTATCGCGCAAGGCGGGCAACTACGGTATGCTCCGGTGCAGAACTTTTAACATGGAGATGATTTTTGCCCATGTGCTGTCGGGCCTAAACGGCGCGGTTCCCTCTTACACCGATGCTCCAAGCGGTGGTCCGGGCATCTCCCCGGCATTTGGCCAGGGTAGCGACCACAAAAAAATTCTGCCCGGCGAGATTGTAAGCGTTGATGCCACGGTTGTGTGGAATGGATATGCAAACGATCAAACCAGAAATTTTTGTATCGGCCCGCCCCCGGCAAGGCTTTTGGAAGCTTATGAGTTCGTGCGGTCGACGCACGCGCGGCTAAGGGGCATCGCGCGCCCTGGCGCTGTAACCGGCGACCTCCATGAGATGGTGTGGCAATGGGCCAAGGAAGCCGGATGGGCCAAATGGTTCATGGGCTGCGCAGAGCCTAGGATTACCTTCGTTGGCCATGGGATTGGAGTCGAGGTGGACGAGTTACCATTTATTGCCAGGCGCCAGGAGCTCGAGCTTCAAGAAGGTATGGTTTTCGCCTTCGAGCCCAAGGTGGTAATTCCGGGCGAAGGAATTGCCGGACTTGAAAACACCTATCTTGTCACCGGAAGCGGCATTACCTCACTAAACGAGGCCACCGAAGACCTGGTGATCATCTAAGCGGAGGGTAAAATGGAGCAGGACGCGGGCAGCAGCGCGGATTTATGGAAAAGGGAACTCGAAAGGGCGTGGCTCGACATTCCCAAGGTGTTTCGAAGCGAAAGGACTGTCCATAGAACGCTCCAGAGCCATCTCTACGGGTTGATCCGGCAAGCGGGCATGAAGAGCGTTGCCGACTATATGCCGCCTCGCGTAGCCGACCGGCCGGTGGACATTATCGCCGTAAACGATCAAAATGAAATCGTTTACGCGATATGCCTGGACACGCTCGTTACCCTGGCGGCCGTAAAGAGCTTGAAGAGTTTTGCGGCTCTTCACAAAATCATTTTCACAACAGGTATGCTCGAAAAGAAGGTAAGGGAAAGCACGTTTTTTCTAAGCGAGGAAGTTAAACACGTGCACCTGCAGCTTTTTTAGAAACAGGTAGGGCCGGACCGCAGTCCGGCGCCGCCCGCTCTATTGGGTCCGCAGGATTTTTCTAACCGAATAGATCTTTTTATCCTGCGATTCGAAATAGATTCGCATCAGCATTTCGCTCACCAGTCCTATTGCGAGAAACTCGACCCCTATTACCAGGAGGACCGATCCAAACATGGCGAGCAGTCCATGCACTTCGAGAATGGCGATCCCTTTGATAAATTTTTTGTAACTCAAAAAAAGGCCAACCAGAAAAGAGATTCCCCAGCATCCCAGAAACAGTTTGCCGAAAAAATGAAGCGGCCGGGTGAGGTAGCGGCTCAAAAAGCCCACGGTCAAAAGGTCGAACGCCACCCGGAAGGTCCGTCCCAGCCCGTAGTGGGACTTGCCGTTGTTTCTTCCCATGTCTTTAATGGGAATCTCGATTATTTTCGCGCCGTTTAGGGCTATCAATGCTGGAACGAAGCGGTGCAGATCGCCGTAGAGGTGCAGGTCTGCGAGGACTTCACGACGATAGGCTTTGAAAGTGGTCCCGAAATCATGCACGTCTACCCCGGATACCTTTCCAATCAGCCAGTTTGCAATACGAGAAGGAAAAGTGCGGGTCCAGAAAGCATCCGACCTTGCGGTCCTCCACCCCGAAACCATGTCGTAGCCTTCCTCGATTTTTTTTACGAACTCGGGAATTTCTTCGGGAGCGTGCTGGAGGTCTCCATCCAGGGAGACGATTATTTCCCCCTTGGCATGATCGAATCCGGCCGCAAGCCCCGCTGTCTGGCCGTAGTTTCTCCGCAGGTGCACCACCGTGAGCCGAGAGTCCTTTTTAAACAGCGAGTCGAGTATGCCTGGCGTGGCATCGGTGCTCCCATCGTCTACAAGGACAAGTTCCCACGTGTAGTCAAGCGTTTCAACCGCGGCGCACAGCCGCTCGTAGAGTTCCTCAAGAGTGGAAGCTTCATTATGAAGCGGGATCACCACGGACAACCGCGGCTCCTCTTGCACTCGGGGGGTTGGAATCCTCAACCTTTCCAATTTACGATCACTCACTATCCACCTCTCCGAAATGGCGCAAAGTAATTGCGTTTTTTTCAAAAAAACCTTTTATTTCAGGGGAAACGAGAAGCTTTTTTTCCTCTGCCCGCGATGCGACAAGGCGCCCCTTGAGTCCTAGAAGGTCAGCGTCCATCACGCCCGGATGGGTCATCAACTCGCTTAAACCCGGTTTGAGCATCCCGCAAAGACTTTTCAGGATAGCTTCGTTCATCAATCCCGTGAACGAAATTCCGTATACTCCCGCCGCAGTTTTCATTCCAGCCCCTCGCACCCGCGACCTGAAAGCGGGTCGAGCAAGAGTGGATACCCGCGCTACGGCCAATTGTTTAAAAAAATTGGCCTTAAACCCATTATGCAAATCGGGTGAAAATCTCCACGAACCATTTGGTTCGAAGGGCTCTCGGACCCACTTGACTGAAAAGCGGGCCGCTATTTCCACCATAACGTCCAATACCGCCGGAATGATATGAACATGCTTATGGCTGTCGAAATGAGTGGGTTTTATTCCCGAATCGAAAACCTTCTCGGCCTGGGCAAAAAGCTCATGTCTTAGAGCGTCTCGAAGCGATTTGTCCGCAGCGATCTTTTCGAGTAACCCGAGAGGTCCTGAAGGCAACAAGCCATCGGGGCCGAGAAGCCCGGCAACCTTTTGCACCGGCGCAACGGGTTTTAAACCGGTGAGAACGAAATGGATTCCGGTCCCGAATTCCTCACGGTTTCCGAATATCTTCACCGCATCATCGAAAGCGGCGCCATTTGCCATGATAGTGGCGCTGCGGAGCAACCCGGCATCGGCGCATTCGGATACGGCCAGATTGATGCCCTTGGTCAATCCAAGATCGTCGGCATTAATAATCAACTTTTTGTGCATGAGTCGTTTCAGTTCGAGGGAACGAGCCATTTATTATATTAAGGAAAATCATTTTGGTATCAGAGATGAAAGCAAAAGTCAATTTATTCGCCGCAGCCGAAAAGAAGTTGCGCCGCGCACCAATTTCTATTAATAGGGGGACAGCTGGAGAATAAGGGGTGGCTCTTCATTCCCATATTTTATGTATATTCAACATAGGGTACAAGGGTTGTTGTATGACTTTTAAAGACATGGCCAGGGATTGTCTCCTGGCGGCGATATTTTGTCTTCTCATCACGATGTTGGACACTGGCGCCTCCAACGCCGCTGAAAATCCGAGGGTTTTTACACTCAACGAACTTATCGAGATGGCCCTAAAAACCAGCCCCGAGATAAAAATGGCCGAACAGGACATCCTGGCGGCAAAAAGCGAATACAAGGAAGCAAAGGGGGGCCAACTGCCACAGTTGGATATGGTGGGAGCAACCGGACCGGCCGAAGACGCTCAATTTCCTACCGTAAATCAAGCGGGGCAGATTGTCTCCCACGACGGGGGCACATGGGATATCGGGATATTCGGCAGGCTGGATGTCTATATCACACAGCCCATTTACTCTTTCGGCAAGATCTCCAAGCGCAAGGACGCGGCAGCCCTTGGAGTCGAGGCGAGCAAAGACGCCAGAACGGCGCAACGCAACAAGGTCGTTTTGGAGGTAAAGCAACTTTATTACGCCTATTTAATCGCGCAAGAGGGCAAGCATGCCGCCGGAGACGCGATCGGCTACATAAACGATGCGGCAAGGCGCATCCAGAGATTGATCGAGCTGAAATCGCCAAACGTTCAACAAAGCGATCTCTACCGGGTGGAGGCCTACCAGGGGGAAGTCAAAGCTTTCGCCGCCAAGGCGCGGTCCGGCGCCAAAGTCGCCTATGCCGCACTCAAGGCGGCGATAGGACTACCCAAAGACGAGGAGTTCAGCCTCAAGGAGACCGAACTGCCTCAATCCACGACCCAACTTGCCCCGGTAGAAATTTATATCCAGCGCGCTCTTTCAAACCGGCCCGAACTTCTGGCGGTAAAGAAGGGCGTCGCCGCCAAGGAAAAACTTGCCGAGGCAGCCAAAGCCGACCTGTATCCTACAATTTTTGCCGTCGCTGTCGGGTCGGTCGCCGGTGCGCCCGGTCGCCAGCAATGGGACAATACTTACTGGCCGGACCAGTTCAATCATGCTTACGGCGGATTTTATGCCGGCGCGCAATGGCACTTCGACCTCGGCATCGGCACGGGAAAGCTCGACAAGGCCAGGGCTGAATACCAGAAGATGCTCAATCAGCAAGATTACGCGCGAAGAAATATTCCCGTGGAGGTCGTGAAAGATTACCAGGACGCAGTTGAACAGGGAGAAGCCTCCCATGACTATGGGCAGGCAGTGGTCGGCGCGCGCAAGTGGATCGTCGCCTCTTTTTCCAACTTTGACCTCGGAATCGGAACGGCCCGGGACATGTTCGACGCCATAGACCGATATGGGAAAAATCAGGGAAATTATCTGGAAGCATTGTATAATTACAATCTTGCACTGGCGAACCTGGACTATGCAATCGGCGAGATGAGCGACAAACGTTAAGTGACGGAGCGGGAAGCGGGGGGGCGGTCGCCCTCCGGCTCCTTTCTTCCTGCTCCAAGTCCTTATTATACCTCTCATACCACCAGGATCAGAATGAAGCTTTTAGCATGGTTTACGGAAAAACTCGTGGCTTGGGTTCTCCCCAGGCCACGCTTAGTTCTTATAGTCGCATTACTGAGCGCAGTGGCCTCACTCTGGCTGGCGACTACCCGACTGGGCGTTGAAACCGACCAGCTCGAACTCGTCTCCCCCAAACTGCCTCTCATAACCCGATCGGCGATGCTCGACCAATTCGAGTTTCACGGCAAGACTACGTTTACGCTCGTAATCAAGGCCCCCTCTCAGGACAGGGCCATCGAATTCATGAAGGCCGTAGTTTCGAAGATAAATGCCGACCCGAAACATTTTCAAGGCGTATTTTACAGAGTAAATCCCGATGAGTTCAAAAAATGGCTTCTCTATTATCTCGATAAAAACGATCTGGTCGACCTAAGAGACACTATCGGGCAAAACTCGAAGATGGTTCAAAATCTTAGTGAAAATCCGGACCTGCTAAATTTTTTCACGCTTGTAAACGACGATATGGCCTCAAAGATGGTCGGCCAGCTTTTCACCGGCTTTCTCGATGATAAAAAACCGTCGACGCCAAAAGGAAAGCCGATGGACCTGGAGTTCATGATAAAGGTCCTCGGGGGTTTTTCCCAATACCTCTCAGGCAACCCTGAGTATGTCTCTCCGTGGTCTTCATTTTTTAAAAGCGGCTCGTGGGACCTCCAGAAAGAAGGCTATCTTTGGCAGGGCAAGAAGAAACTTCTCGTAGCCGAAGTAATGCCCAGCAAAGTCAAAGGAGAAGTCAGCAAGACCCTGGGGTCTCTTGAGCGGTTGCGCTCGGACATAGGGGAACTCAAGGCCTCGGGCTTTAGCGACGTGGAAGCCGGTGTGACCGGACAGGAAGCGCTAAATAACGATCAAATGCTCACCGCGATGTCGGACATGACCAAGGCGACCTGGTTATCGCTTCTGGGGGTCATACTGGTAATGGCCCTGTTTTTGCGTGGTTTTCGCCACCCGCTCATAATCGCTCTGACGCTTCTAGTCGGTCTTTGCTGGACATTTGGCTGGACCGCGATTTTTATCGGCCACCTCAATATACTTTCTATTGTCTTTGCCCCGATGCTCTGCGGCCTGGGGGTCGATTACGCCATCCACTGGTTTGCCAGGTTCGAAGAGGAACGGACCTTAACCGACGCACCGCGCCTGGAGATCATAAAAAATGTCATGGGCAAGTCGGGACCGGGGATAATGCTTGCGGGCATCAGCACCGCATTTTCTTTTCTGCCCTTTATACTAACCGGGTTCCGTGGACTGATGGAGCTGGGGATGATAACCGGAATGGGCATTCTTTTTATCTTAATTGCCGATTTTACGGTTTTGCCTGCCCTAAGCTGCTACCTGGCCAACCGTGGCCCGGTCCCCGGAAGGTCCGCAGGCAAGAGAAAAGAGCGCTATCTTCTCCGGCTGGGTCCCAAGGGCATAAGGGCCATACTCGCTGCGGCCATTGTCTTTACCGCCCTCGGCGTCATCGGCGCCTCACACGTCCATTTCAGCTTAAATCCCATGCGGCTCCAGTCCAAAAACTCGGAATCGGTTCACTGGGAAAAAGTCATGGTGGAAAATTCCGACCGCTCGATTCTTTCCGCAGCCCTCATCACCAACTCGGCTCAAGAGGTCGAAAAAGAGAGCGCACGATTTCGGGCCTTGCCGACAGTTTCAGACGTTGACAACGTCTTTTCGCTTCTCCCCGATGATCAGGAGGCCAAGATCCCTATCCTGCGCTCGATCGCCCAAGCAGTTCCAGGGCTAAAATCTTCCATCGCCGGTCTTAGCGCCGCCAATCTCGACCCACCGCCGGCCGGTGATGCGGCCTACAAGGCATCGCTCATTGACGTTCTCGAAAGAATCAACTTTAAGATGCAGCCGGACCAGGCGTCCAAATGGGGGGCTTCAAAACCTCAGGTCCAACAGATGAGTACCGTCAGAACGTTTATGGGCGAAATCCTGCAGTCCCTGCACAAAAGTTCGCCGGCTCGAGCCAAAAGACTCTTGCAATACCGTGAACGTTTCAGAAAAGACATCGTGAACCAGTGGAGCATCATCAGCAGCGGTTCTTCGGCCTCCCCGATGACCATTCGGGATATCCCGGCCCAATTAAGGGACCAGTTTTACCAGAACGGCCGTTATGTCATAAGGATTTACCCGAAGGGAGCGATCTGGCAGGAAGGGACGCTGACAGATTTCGTAAAAAGCCTTGAGACGGTGAACCCGGGCGTTCTGGGAGACCCGGTCAGCCTGTATGTGTTTTCCTCGGCCTTCAAGAAGGCATCGATTGAAGCCTCGGTGTACGCCCTGATAGCGGTAGCGCTGATTCTTCTGCTTACATTCAAAAGTCTTCGGCTTATGCTCATATCGCTTGTCCCGCTAATTATCGGCTCGATCTGGACAGTGGGGTTGATGGGGGCGACGGGCTTTGATTTTAATCTTGCCAACAGCATATTCATGCCGCTGGTCGTCGGGGCGGGCGTCGAATATGGGGTTATCATACTCTACAGGTGGCGGGAGGGGATGTCAGGATACGGACTGCTGCCCTACAGCACGGGCAAGGGAGTAATTCTTGCCGCCCTTACCACCACCATCGGTTTTGGCGTATTGATGATATCTGAAAACCAGGGGATTTTCAGCCTGGGGTTTGTGGCGTGGTCGGGAAGCATTTGCGTTCTTCTCTCCGCGTTGCTCATCCTGCCTTCAATTCTGTCTTTCATGAACAACCCGGCCCCTGTTTTAGAAAAGGAGACAAAGAATGCCACGTGTTAGACATTGGAAGTTATTGCTTTTCGCATCTTGTTTCATGACTCTTTGGGCCGCTGGGCCGCTTAGAGCGGATTCGGGAGCTACGGCGAAGGTGCGTTCCGTGTTGGACAAGGCCATGGAGATACAGACAAACCCCTCACTGCAGGGGACTTCGCACCGCAAGGAGCGCGCAGGAATCATCCGCAAGCTGATTGCTCAAAACTTTTTGTCCTCGGAAATGGCAAAAGAGTCCCTGCAGGAGTATTGGGGAAGGATTTCGGCAAGCCAGCGCGCGCAGTACCGAACGCTTCTCACCGCGATTTTTATCGATTCGTACACCAGACAGGTGGTCGACTTCCTGAAACAAGAGAAAATCCAGTATCCGGGGGAGAGCCCAGAAGGCGCCTTCACGAAGGTGAAAACCGTAATAATGCGAACCGACGAGCACATCCCGGTCGATTATATTATGGAACAAAGCGGCGGAAAGTGGATGATAAGAGATGTGCTAATCGACGGGGTGGGCATAGTTGAAACCTATAAAAGCTCCTTTGCGACATTTCTTGGCGCGCATTCGTTTAGCGAATTGATCCAGAGGATGGCCATTCAAAAGCGGGCCAACGAGGGACTGTAAGTGCAGTGAGCGGTGATGAGCGAACGGTTTTCCTGTTCGCTCATCACTTTGTTTTAGCTAGTTTTTTTCTGCTCACTCTTCACTGCTCTATCAAAGACCGGTTTTCTCCAGGATTTTTTCCACCTGTCGTGCATCCATAAATACTGTTCGGGAAACCGGGTGATTATCTCCTCCATCCGGGCGTTTATCTCGCGAGTGATGCGCACGATTTCCGAGGCGTCGTCGGCTTTTTGCGGGTCTGGCCGGATGGGATCGGAAACAAAGCCTTCAAAGTAATAGGGATCCTCGGTACGACAGGCGGCAACGACGACAACCGGGCGTTTGTGCCTTACGGCGAGCAGGGCCGGAAGGGGGGTTACAGTTGCGGGTTTTCCAAAAAAATCAACTCTTAGCCCCTTGTTGTGGCTCTGGTCGGGAAGCATGGCGACGGATACGCCTTTTCTCAGCACGCGATCGAGGTGGAACATGGCGTTTGCCTTGGGCACCATTAAGTGGCCGCTGCCGATGCGGCTGGAAAGAAGAGCCCGCTCGAGATAGGGGTTATCGAGAGGACGAATGACCACGGCGAGCGGGATACCGATTTGAGCGCTCAGATGGGGCAAAAGCTCCCAGTTGCCAAGGTGGGGAGTAACGAAGATGCACCCTCCCGACTGGTCATGAATCGCCTTTGCTTTACGGAAAAGATGTTCGATATGGCCGCTTTTATAGCGACTGCCGGCAATGACCTTTCCGTCTTTTACGCGGAAGGGCGATTTTATCATTTCCGCCGCGGTCAGCAGGAAAGCCTTGCAGCTCTGCTGAGCAAGGCGCTTTATCTCCTTTTCCCCCATCCGGTCGCCAAAGGCCATCCTGATATTATCCAGGGCAATTTTGCGTCTCCTGGGGGCGACAAGGTAGAACACCCGGCCAAGAATTGCGCAAACACCCCGCACGACCCTCACGGGCATAGGCCTGGCAAGAGCAATGACGCCGTAGAAGGCCAACCATTCAACGATCTGTAAGGACTTGGATTTCGCCTTCTTGCCCATATTCAGTTCGCCCGGCCCTCGACTAGAACACTCGAGCACTGCCCCATTATCCCATAGCTTACCGAGACAAAGCTTTTTCCGGCCGCTTTCCGGGTCGAGGCCGAAATGTCTAGTCCCTCGAAGGCCGGTTCGGCCATCGAAAAGTTAAGGGTCCCCGGAACAAGTCCGGCATTGATTGCCTCGATTCCCAGGATGACTTCGCATATATCGCTCGCGGCCCCCATATGACCGGTGTAGGCCTTAAGGGCGCAAACGGGGGCGCTTCGCCCCTCGGCCTCAAATATTGTCTGGATCGATTTGAGCTCGGACCTGTCCCCCTTTCGCGTGCCGCTGCCGTGAGGACAGAGGAAAGCGAGGTCCCCGACATCCACCGAGGCTTCCCGCAGGGCCTGGCGAATACAGTTTTTCGACACCTCGTCCGGCACGCTAAGGCTTTTTCCTGCCGGGGGCTCGATACAGTTTCCATTGCCGTTTATTTCAGCCAGGATATTGGCGCCGCGAGCCATGGCGAGGTCTCGATCCTCGACCAGAATGGCCGCGCCCCCTTCCGCGGGTATGAACCCATCCCTTGCCCTGTCCAGGGGCCTAAAAGAAGCGGGACCATGTTTACACCGGGAAAGAATTCCCAGCCCATCGAGCTCATACATGGGAATTTCGGTTATCCAGCAGCAGCAGCCCACCGCGAGCGCGATATCTGCCTCTCCCTGGCCTATCCGGCGACAGGCGAGTTCGAGCGCGTGGGCGCCGGAGGGCGAAAAGCTCGCAAGGCTTGTGTTTGGCCCCATGAACTCCAACGCTGCGGTAAGAAAGCTAAAAAGATTATTGCTGATGGATTCGAGCAGGAAAAAAGGGTTAACCTTGTTTATCAGGGATTTGTTTAGAGCAAGGCGATCCACCCCTTTCCCGCGGTTTTTGGTCGCGTCCTTTAGAGCGGGATGCATAAATTCGCATCCCGTTTTCGTAAGATCCCCCGAGGCCAGGAAAAGCGAGCGGCGCTCCCCGGGGACCGAAGCCGGATCGATACGCGAGTTTTTTACCGCCTCCATCGCCGCTTCGAACCCGAGCACCGAGCCGCGATTTAGAAACCTTACCTGGCCGGCCAGGCTGGGCGGAACGCCCTCGGGGCGTTCGACTCCCTCGACTCGACCGTAGAACTGGTAGTGTTCGGGAGCATCCGGGCGCACGCAGCGTTTAATTCCCGTTTTTGCGGCAAGCACATTTTTCCAGTTGGCCTCCACCCCCTTGCCCAAAGGTGTCACCAAACCCATTCCCGTAACGACGACCCGCCTCGATGAGGACATTTCGGCCCCTAGACCCCGCGCTTTAGAATTTCAAAAAACCTTTTTTGCTCTTCAACTTCCTCGATGGTTTCCAGCTCCACCAGGTTTCCCTGGAACTCGGCTTTAAGCCTTCGTTTTCCGTTGACCTTGGCAATTGCCCCATATACCACAAGGTCTTTGGACGGGGCGGGAGCGCAACTTACGCTGAGTTCCACCCGGTCGCCCGGAATGACAAAACCGTAGAAGCCGCACTTTAGAACCCTTGAGACCAAAAACCATTTTTCAAAATCCGAAGACGCCGCCTCGAGCCAGCCGGTGAGCTGCACGAGCGCTTCAAGCAGCATTATGCCGGGCATGATGGGGTTTTTCGGAAAATGAAATTCGAGGAAATCTTCGCTCATAGCGACATTTTTGACCCCGGCTATGCTTTTCCCGGGCTCAACGGACGTTATCCGGTCAACCAAAAGATATCTCACTTGACGGGTCCCTTCAATGAATCTTGGCATGTTGGGCTGCGCTTCGCTTAGCCCAACCTACAAGACTACAAGACTACAAGACTACAAGACTACAAGACTACAAGACTACAAGACTACAAGACTACAAGACTACAAGACTTAAGAACATGAACGGAGTTTTATTCGTGCTGTACGAACAGACTCGAAATCCCCCCAACCCCCCTTTGCAAAAAAGGGGGGCGATTGAGCCAAGCCCCTTCCTGCGACATGCGCAAGCTTCGCTTCACCCACCCAACGGCGCTCACGATTTTTCGCCTGTTTGCCCGAAATTGTGGATGGCCAAGCCAAGCTGTCACAGAGTGCACCCAACGGCGCTCACGATTTTTCGCCTGTTTGCCCGGCGGCAAGAATTACGGAGGCTACCGCGAAATCGCCGGAATGAGAAATGGATACCGTGTACTGGTAAACTTTCTTTCGACGGCCCGCTGCCTGCACCCTGCCTTTTACCCGCAGATCGGGTTTCCCGGAACCCTCGGCCACCACTTCCACTTCCCGTAGCGCTCCGTCTATTCCCTCGCCGGAGAGCCCGATGCCCAGCGCCTTAAGGCAAGCTTCCTTGGCCGCGAACCTGCCCGCCAGATGGAGGTGAGGTTTGGGCATCGAAAAGCAATACTGGCGCTCGGCATCGGTAAAAATTTCCGCGGCAAGTCCCGGGCTTGCCAGCAAGACCCTCTCCATTTTGGAGATCTGAACGATGTCGATTCCCTGCAGGATGTGCATCATCGGGCGCCCGGACCCGCAAAATACTTTTTCACCACAATTGTCGCATTCTGCCCGCCGAAGCCAAACGAATTGGAGAGAGCGGCGCGAACGACCCTTTGCCGGGAGACATCGGGAACGTAATCGAGATCGCACTTCGGGTCGGGACTGGATAGATTTATGGTCGGATGGATTCGATTTTGCGCCACCGAAAGCGCCGTAAAGGCGAATTCGGGTCCTCCCGAGCCGGCCAGCAGGTGACCGATGAGCGATTTACTCGAACTTACGGCCGGATACGAGGTGCAGTTTTCAAAAACCTTCTTTATGGCGATGGTTTCGGCCAAATCGTTTAGCTTGGTCGATGTGCCGTGAGCGTTTATGTAGTCGATACCCTCCGGAGCGATTTTCGAATCGGCAAGGGCGAGCGACATGCACTCCTTCGCCCCTCGGCCTTCGGGATGGGGCGCGGTAAGCCGCCATGCGTCCATGGTCGACGCAAACCCCGCGACTTCGGCGTATATGCGCGCTCCGCGGGCCAGGGCGTGATGCTCCTCTTCGAGAACGGCCATCCCGGCGCCTTCCCCCATCACAAGACCCGACCTCTTGCGGTCGAAGGGACGGCACAGTCGCTCGGGGTCCATCCTCGATACGGCAGCAGAGCCTAGCAGCACGAAAAAGACAAGCCCCACCGGATTTATCATCGAATCGGCGCCCCCGGCAAGAAAAACGTCCGCCTGACCTCTTTTTACGGCCCGGTATGCGGCGCCGAGGGCAAGGGTTGCGGAGGCGCAAGCCGAGGTGATCGTAAAATTTGCGCCCTTCAGAACGAATTTGGAGGCGATAAGGGTTGCGGGCGCGCTCGAATTATTGCGTATTATCGAGTCGCGCTCGACAAGATCGAGCTCAGAGGCAAAGCGTGCGGGGTCAAACTTTTTACCGGAGGTAAGCCATCTGGCTATATCTTCTAGCCGATTGACACCCAGACCCGCGCCAAGGGCTACTCCAAACCTCGATCGGTCTTCCCCGCAGGGGGTAAAGCCTGCGTCGCTTAGCGCTTTTTTGGCGGCCCACAAGGCGAAAAGGGTCCGGCGCTCCCCTCCGGATTGGGCTTCGGAGGGAAAATCACGGCAAATCGAGCGGTAATCGTTTTCACAAACCTGCGCGGCAGCCTGCACCCGGGATTTTCCAGCGCACTGGAGCCGAATTTTCGACACCCCCGAGACACCGGCCAGGGCTTTTTGCCAGTTTTGCTCAAGTTCGAGCCCCAGCGCCGTCGCAAGCCCCAGGCCCGTTATCACCACCTTGCGGTCCGTCATGAATAATCCTTGTTGGGCAGAGCTGCGCGCTTAGCCCAACCTTGTATCTTAAAAGAAAAGGGAGCAACCGAGGCTCCTTTTTGTTGGGCTGCGCTGCGCTTAGCCCAACCTACAAACTGTGCAACGATTGCCGCCTGAATAAGCGATATTTTTTGTTGGGCTGCGCTGCGCTTAGCCCAACCTACAGGGTTGCTCACCAGTCGCATGAGAGCAGTTGGGGTTATCACCCCAACAACGCTTGCAGCGCGGGCTGTGCATGGTTTTAGACCCACTGCGAGCCGCCGTAGTATCGAAACAACGCGCGCAGTCCCTGCGAGTCGGAAGATCCGGCATGAACGTAGATGATCCTTCCGATGGAGGCGATTTCAACACCGTCTACCTTCACCTGTGCCGAGCCGAGCGAATCGCTTTTCGAGGTGGAAACAAGGCGTCCCGAGATCTCTGCGGAAAAGCCGGGCCGAAGATCGGGGGCCATTGTGACATCCTCGATAAGGGACATCACCGCCGAGAGGCTGAAGTCGTGGGAGCGGATAACGAGCCAGCCAAGGAGCTGAGCCATCGCCTCGATAAATATCACGCCGGGAACAAGGGGTTTTTTCCGGAAATGGTTGCGCAGGTATTCTTCCGAGAGGCAAAAGGTTTTTACCCCGGTAATCGATTCTCCCGGCACAAGGGCGGTTATCCGGTCGTAGAAAAGAAGTCTCATGGACCGTTTGCTCCTTCGAAAATCATTGCGCCGCATCCTCCCTCGCAGCTTATTCCATTTAGGAGGAGACGGCCGATTGTAAAATCACGGGAGGCGCCTTTGCGGGAAGGCGCGAGGAATATTTCGGGCAACCGGGCACGATCCGGCATAGAGAGGGCAAGCGCGCAGCTTAGGGCCGGGCCGGCGGCGAGCGTTTCGCCCACAGCGGCACTGGCGGCCACGATAACCGGGGGGAGAGCGCCCGTATCGAAGAGGTTGAGGACAGCTTCCAGTTCGTTTTCATGGGAGGTTGCGAGCATCACGAGGTCTATGTCTTCCGGGGAAATCCCGGCATCGGAAAGCGCTGCCCGCATCGCCGAAGATATCGCCTGGGTGGAAGCAAATCGGCCGTCTTCGCTTCTTTCACACGAAAAACCAAAGCCCGAGATCCGGGCGTAAATGTGAGCCCCCCTTTCGACCGCAGTGGAAAGGGGTTCCAGGACGAGCATGGCGCCCGCTTCTCCAAGAAAGGGGGGAGGAGCGACATTGCCCGGGGGCGGCACCAGCAGATTTTTAAGTTTTGCCCTGGCGAGCCCAAGAGGCGTTATCTCTTCGCCAATGCCTCCCGCCAGGGCCATTTTCGCTCGTCCCTCCCGCAATGCGCAGGCAGCTTCATAGACCGCTCTCACACCCGAATCGGCGTGCGGGCAAAAAACTGCGTTTTCCCCGGCCAGACCGAAGTGAATGGAGGCCTGGCAAAAGGCGACATTATTTAGCATTCCGAGCGGCCACAACGGATAGATTTCCTGAGAGCCGCGAAGAAAGAAGCTGTCGTAGTCGATTCCGGCGTCCGGGTGTAAGGATTTGACCACAGCGGGCAGCAAATCCTCAACGTGATAGTCTACCATTCCCATACCGGCAAAAAAGGCACAATCCCCGGGAGCGAACATCCCTTGTCCGATCGAAGCCGAGCGCAGTGCCTCACCCACTGAAGACATCAGAAGCGCCAGATGCTTTCCCATGGTCAGGGCGAGCTGAGAGGAGATGTCGGTTTTAAAGGGTGCAAGATTTTTAACCGGGGCGGCCAGGCAGCCAAACCCGCTTGCATCGAAACCGGTGATTTCAGCCGCGCCCGATTTTCCGGCCAGAAAGCTCGAAACGATCTCCGGGAGCGAATTTCCAAGCGAGCACACTGCTCCGAGACCAGTAATCGCCACCTGGTCCGATGCTACGGGGAAAAGAGGCAAGCCGGCGGTTTTCATTTTCTGAATTTACCCAGGCAAAGACATGCGTTCTGGCCGCCAAAGCCGAAGGAATTGGAAATCGCTATGCCGTGTTCAAGGCTTCGAGCAATATTAGGAACATAGTCCAGGACGCATTTCGGGTCGGGAAACTCATAGTTTATGGTGGGAAGAAGGGTTGAGCCGTTCATCCCCATCAGGGTTAGACCGGCTTCTATAGCACCCCCGGCAGCAATGGTGTGGCCAATCATCGACTTATTGGAACTAACCGGGACAAGATTTGCTCTCTCGCCCAAAACCCTCTTTATGGCCAGCGTTTCTATCTGGTCGTTTTGTATGGTCGAGGTCCCATGGGCATTGATGTACTCGATAGCGGCGGCTGGAAGCCCGGCATCGGCAAGGGCCTTTTGCATGGCGAAAAACGCCCCGTCGCCTTTGGGATGAATGTCGGTAATCCTGAAGGCATCGGCAGAGGAACCATACCCGAGTACTTCGCCAAGGATGGTTGCCCCGCGCGCCTCGGCGTGGCCCAGGGCTTCCAGGATAAGCGCTCCCGCACCTTCGGACATGACAAAGCCGTTTCTTTTGCGGTCAAATGGCCTCGAAGCCTTGTCGGGAGAAGAGTATTTCTCGGCAAGGGCTCGGATCAGGACAAAGCCGACAAACCCCATGAAGTTTACGTTCGATTCGCACCCACCGGCGATGACCACCTCGGCTTTCCCCGACCTGATTGTCCCCAAAGCCTCGCCGATCGCCTGCGCTCCGGCAGCACAGGCGGAAACCACGGAAAAACCCGGGCCCTTGCAATCGAACAAAATCTGCAGGATCGAAGTAGCCACATCGGGTTTTCTGCGGAAGAAATTAAAGAAGGAATAGGCGCTGTCACGGGTAAGGCCGTCAATGTCCCAATGGTCCCCCCCGGCGTGGCGGTAGAGGCGGACAAGATCTTCAACCGAAGGGTTTTCACCGTGATAGCCAAGACTTACGCCGATCGTTCCCCTATCTTCGATCGAACCCAGCCGCGCCATTTCGACAGCCTCGGAGGCTGCTGCCATCATGAGTTTTAGACCGCGCGAGCTGCATTTTTCGATACCCTGGAGCCTTTTAGACTGAAAACCGCCCAGCCAGGAATCGCTCACCTGCCCGCCGATACGGCATGGCAGCCCCCCGGTTTCAAAAGAGCTGATGTAGTCAATGCCGGAGACGCCGTTTCGAGCGTTTTCGAAGGTTTCCCCGGAGTTTTTTCCAATCGGCGTGATCATTCCATAACCGGTAACGACCACCCGCCTGCTATTTGTCTGCAAGTTCACATTCCGATCAAAAAATTTTCTTGCTTTCCTGGATCTGCTTTAGCCACTCTTCTATGAGGTCGTCCCCGCTGGTAAAGGCAGCAGGCTCGCCGCACCCCCCGCACGCTATCAGGGTTTCTTCCTGGAGCGCCCAGTTTTTCGCCCCGCAGTTTTCGCAATTTTCGGGCAGCGTGTCCAAAAGACTGGTCACCCCTTCGGCTATGGAGGCAACCGTCACCATAACGGGCAGCTCATCCATATCCATGCCGGCCCGAATATGGGCGGAGTAGCCGTCGTAGCGCATGCCGAGCACTTCGGCGGCTTTTCCGGTAAGTTTACCTTCCGCATCGATTGCGCTCTCTTCGCCGAAGAGCTCCTCCATGTGATCGATCACCGTGCGCCTGGCCATTTTGATCCCGAAAGTCTGCTCCAGACGGTAATTTATATCCAGAAAATCGAGCGACTCGGCGCCCAGGTCCTTCATGAGGGAACTCTCAGCCTTGATGCCGGCCGGGTCGATATCGATCCCTTCGGCAATCGCCTTTTTCACTTCTTCCATTACCCTCTGTTCGGCAACGAGATTTTGCTTCATTGTAACCCCTGTTCTATGATTTCGGCTTCCTTACCCATGCCGGGCGATATAGTCTATTGCTAAGTCCATTGTCAACCACGACTGTCTGGCCGCGAATCCCGCGAGCGGCCGGGCTGCAAAGAAATACAACCACCTCGGCCAGGGCCTGCGGGCTTACGCACAGCTCATCGGGGATATGTTCGAGCTCTTCCATATATTGTCTAAGTGTCTTAAACGAATCGGTCTTGACTATACCGCCGCAGACCCCGTTGGCAAAAACTCCCCTTTCGGCCAGACTCTCCGTACAGTCTCGGACCACCGCCTCCATGGCGGCTTTCATGCTTCCGAGCGGATAGGACGGATTATAGAACCGGCTCCCGAGGCTCGATATAAAAACGATTCTTCCCCCGGCGGCCTCCAGCAGGGGAAGGGATTTCTGAATGCAGAAGATGTTGCCCATGTAGTTGGTTTCGACAAGCTGGCGGATTTCTCGCTCCAGCAGCTTTTCTATGGGCTTAAACGGCGCCTTGGCGGCATTTAGCACGAGGAAATCAAGCCGGCCGCGCCAAGAGGACACCGCCTCCACCATTTCCCCGACAGAGGCCTTGGAGGCGATATCGGCCGGAACGGCCAGGGCTTTTCGGCCCAGCTCCTCTATCTCGCGGCAAACCTCGTCGGCTTTTCGCTTCGAGGCGCCATCGGGCTTGGAATGGTTTACGACCACATCGGCGCCTGCCCCAGCGAAAGCCAGGGCGATAGCCCTGCCGATGCCCCTGGAACTTCCCGTTACAAGAGCTACTTTATCGGTAAAAAAACTGTTTTCGGCCACAAAAATCTTTCCAAATGAGAGTAATTCCGGCTTTTCAATGAGGCCCCGCCGCCAGCAACCGGGATAAGCATTTTAGCATAGCGGCTCATTTTTACAACCGAATCAAATTTACAAACGAATCAAATCCGGACTGAATCAAATCCGGACCGAATCCGCTCATCGCTTTCCACTTTCCCAAAACCGTAAATTTGGTAGAGATTAGCCGGTCAATGCTGATAATACAGGAAACTTTTTGGGAGCCGCATATACATCTTGTTGATTTATTTGACTTTTCGTTTTCGGGAGGCAGGAAATATCAGCGAATAACAGCGTGCTGTTACGTGCTGATAATATGCTGTTACTGTGCTGCTATCAGGTAAAGAACAGCGTGTAACGAGTGCTGATAACGATACCAGGTTGCGCACGGCTTTTCCATTTCCACGGCTTGTTCCCACCATAGTTTTTGGACCCTTCAAATAGACGCAAGTATCGGCAAATTTTCGTAGCATGAATTTTCCCACAATTATTGTAGACAAAATTCCCGTATGGGCAAAACGGCAATTAGAAGCGGCAACCGGAAGCGGCAATAGATGCGGCAATCAGAATAGGAAAAAAAAAGGCGAAAGCGAAAGCGAAACAATAGAAAATAGAAACAATAATAGAAGCAAACCTCAGAGGCACAGAGGAGAACCTTTTTTTTGACCGGCCGGGAGACGACGGTTGGTCAAAAGGGCTGGGCCTTCGGACGCCACACTCACTCAATTGGCAAGGCGTTTTATTCCTTCCCTGAGGGTGGGGACGTTAAAGTTGATGAGAAGCCCGACTTTGAGGCCTGTCAGTTTGAGATAGGTGAGGAGCTGCGCTTCATGCACGGGCTTAAGGACGTCACAAGCTTTGAGTTCGACGATCAGGCAATCGGCCACGACAAGATCCAGGCGATACCCGCAGTCAAGCTTTCTTCCCCGGTATTCGACCGGGATCTCTTTTTGTCTCTGGTAAGGGACGGACCTCAAGTCCAACTCCATGCACAAACAGGCCTCGTAAACCGTCTCCAGCAGTCCGGGGCCAAGGGCCTTGTGAACTTCCATCGCTGCTCCGATAACCTGCCCGGTAAGCTTATTGATTTCCGAGGCCATCATCACACTCCTCTTCACACAATCCTTTCCCTGTGGCCGACCTGATGGTCTACTCCGCGTGTTCCGAGTTAACATGAAGGACCGGATCATGAAGTCACCACAAGAGTCATTCTGTCAAGCAGATTGTCATGCAATTATCCTGTTTAAAGATTGCGTTGCCGCATTGGATAGCGTAATTATCCGCAAACCAAGTCTTTTTAGATCCAGCCATAAAGCAACGCCCACCAACAGATGTCCAAAAGGGGGGAAGGTGAGATCGAAGCCGTGCGATTTGCGCAATGTGCTCGTGGCCGTTTCGGGCCAGACGCCGGCTATCATCACCGAGACGCTTTGGGCGCTCGAAAGACGCTTTGCTACCAGTGTCGATGAAATCAGGGTCATAACAACAACTCAGGGCCTGCACATCATAGAAAAGCGGCTCCTTGGCGCAAACGGAGAATTTTCGCGTTTTTGCGCGGACTACGGAATTTCGCCGGGACGGATAGCTTTTTCCGAAAAGAACGTTTATGTGCTCGAGGGTTCGGACGGAAGGGGGCTTGAGGATATACGGACCGGCTCGGACAACCTCAACGCGGCCGACCAGGTTTTCGGCCTGATCAGCGAATGGTGCGGGAGAAAGGGCGAGCGCCTTCTGTGTTCTGTTGCGGGTGGACGGAAGACACTCGGGATTTACCTCGCCATGTCTCTTATGATGTGCGGCCGGGCACGGGACAAGCTCTATCATGTGCTGGTGACACCCGAATTCGAGACCGGCGTTCCCGATTTTTTCTATCCCCCGCCCGTGGAGCGTTTCTTTGACAGATTTTGCAGGGGCGAAGGGCAGGCTCCAGAGAAAATTTCGTCTGCGGCCGCCGGTGTCGAGCTGGCGGAAATTCCCTTTCTCAGGCTGCGCGAGGCGATCGGGGAGGGAATCGATTTTCAGAAGGGCTACACCGAAGCGGTGGCGCAAAGCCAGCTTCTCATGAATTACCTGCACGCGCCGCCGTCTCTTACCCTCAAGCTTAAAACCCGCCAAGTCGGGATCGGCCAATTCGAATTCACCCTCTCCCGGCAACTCGCGGCTGTTTACGGTTTTTTCCTGCTCCAATTCAACGGCCTCGGCGCTCATGGTTCCATGGATTCATTATTTGAGAAAAGAGAGCTACTCTCCGACCTGGAGCGGCAAATCGACAGGTATGGGGTGGGAGAGAAAGCATTTTATTCATGGGAACGGATGCGAGACGCCGATGAATTCCGCGAGCAGATCGGCCCCTGCATAAGCAAGGTGAATCGCGCGCTTCGCCGGGGCCTTGGCAGCGGTTTTCTAGCATCGAGATACGCGATTTCAACCGGGAGAAGATACGGGGTGAATGTAGAACTCTTCAAGGTGTTCGGGGCGGACGGCAAGACATGGAAGGGACTCCGATAAAATTTCCGGCAAGTTTTCCGGAAAGATAATTTCCCGCATTCGGGACTCCAACACGTTTACCCTCCTACAGCTTGCGGTCGCAAGTTCTCAAAGCGAAAAAGGAGGATGTCGGCAGATGTTCAGTCACATAAGCGCCGGGCGATTTGTATTGAGGCTCAAGGCGCTCGAGGAGATTCACCTTCCGGCGTATGAAGGTTCCACCCTGCGCGGAGGGTTCGGACACGCGCTAAAGGGGGTGTGCTGCGCCCTGAAGCGCCAGGAATGCTCATCTTGCATGCTCCGCGACCGGTGTGTCTATCTTTACCTGTTCGAAACCCCTCCCCCGCCGGATACGGAGATGATGCGCCTTTACCCTTCGGCGCCGCACCCTTTCGTAATCGAGCCTCCACTGAATGGGCGCCGGGTCATCGCAGCGGGAGAGCCTTTCGAGTTCGGGCTGGTGGTCATAGGGCGCGCTCTCGACTATTTCCCCTATTTTGTCTACGCCTTCATGCGTCTTGGCGAGATGGGGCTTGGCGGGGGGCGAAGAGATGGAGCGGCGGGGACGGCAAGGGGCGGGAAATTCAGCCTCGAGGATGTCTGCGCCATGTCGGCTGTGGGACTCGTCTCGATCTACGACAGCGGCGGCCAGTCTCTAAAAAGACCTGCGCCGTGGCCGGACCAGGGGGCGATTGGCGCGAGGTGCGAAACGTTCGGGGCTACGCGGCGGGTCACCGTGTGTTTCAGGACCCCGACAAGGATCAAATCCGATGGGCGGTTAACGGATGGACCGGAATTTCACCACCTGACAAGATCTCTTTTAAGGCGTCTTTCAGCCCTTTCCTATTTCCACTGCGCAAAGAGGCTGGAGCTGGATTTTAAGGGACTGATCGAAAGGGCCGGGAGTATAGAGCGGGTTTCCTCCGAGCTGAAATGGCACGACTGGGAGAGGTATTCGGGCAGGCAGAAGCAAAGGATGACTCTTGGCGGATTTGTGGGAGAGGCGACGTTTGCAGGGGATTTCGGAGATTTTTTGCCGATGCTCGCCTGGGGCGAGGTGGTGCATGTTGGGAAGGCGGCAAGTTTTGGACTGGGGAGATACATGCTCGGACAGGATTAGGCGAGTCAGGGAAAAATTTTCCAGAAATGTAAAGGAGCCGGTTTATGAATGAGCGTGAGGAACTGCAACTGGGTTCCCTGCTACACGATATCGGGAAAATAGCGCAGCGCGCGAAATCCGTGAAGTTGACCCGGGAAGACCGGAGTCTTGAATCCACATGCTGCCCGGTCTACAGGGACCGTTATTCCCATACCCACGTTCTCTATACTCAGAAGGTTTTTGGCGAGTTGTGGCCCGATTTTTTCCCCCTTGCCGAGATTATCGCCACTTTTCATCATCGCCCGGACACCTGCACCAACAGCAGGCTTGCCAAGATGGTGGCCCTTGCCGACCGCCTTTCGTCGGGCGAAAGACACGGCCTGGAGGAAAGAGACGATTCGGGAGATCCTCGCACGGCGCGACTCCACTGCCTCTTTAGCTCGCTGAGTCTTGAGCCCGTTTGCGAAAAGCCGGCCTATTTCCCGCTTCTGCCTCTTTCTTCGAATTTAGAGGACCATTTCCCCGGGGACGCGGCCTCGCTGGAGGACAAAGAAAGCTATGACCGGCTGTGGGAGGAAATGTCCGGCGAACTCGGACGGCTCGATCCGGGGAGCAAATTTTCTAGCTTTTATACCCGGGTCCATTATCTACTCGAGCGATTCGCTCTGTTTATCCCTTCAGCCGCCTACAAGGATAGAGCGGACATTTCCCTTTATCACCATTGCAAGGCAACTGCGGCGATCGCCACCTGCCTGTACGATCGCGGCCTGGAAGAGAAGGAATTGGACGGACTGCTGGCTGCGCTTCGCGGCGCCGACGCGGGGCGTCTTTTGGAGAGGCCGGCCATGTGGCTGATCGGCGGCGACATCTCGGGCATCCAGGACTTCATTTATTCGATTGCGTCGGCAAAAGCGCTAAAGGGGCTAAGAGGGCGTTCCGCATACCTTCAGTTTCTGGCCGAGGCCGTGTTGACCCGGCTTCTAGACGACTTCCATCTTCCCTGCAGCAACCTGATATATTCCGGCGGAGGACATTTTTATCTGCTCGCGCCTCGCACGCCGGAGTCGGAAGGTATCCTGGAAGCGTGCCAGAAATATGTCGACGAGGTGCTGGTCCGCTCCCATCGGGGACAGCTTGCGCTCTGCATCGCGCGGGAGCCTCTTCGCTATTGCGATTTTATCTGCTCCGGGCGACAGGAGGCAGGCGCCCACAAGAGCACTCCATGCGCGCCGGGCGGATTTTCAGGGGCATGGGCCCGTCTTGGGGCCAAATTGGCCCGGAGCAAGCGGAGGAAATTCAGGAGCCTTTTTACGGGCGGGGATGGGCTACGCGAGGTGCTTGGGCCTTTTCCCGCCTCCGGGGTAGAGAAGGTCTGCGATTTATGCGGGGAACCCCTGCCGGGCGAGAGCGAAGCCGCGCGCTGCGATTTATGCGGCAGCTTCGAAAATCTGGCGACTCGTCTAGCACGGGCCGAGTCCCTGAGCCTTGAGGTCGCGGCCCCGAACCCCCTGGCCACTCCCATCGGGTCCTGCGAGGAGGTGCTCGAGGCCATCGGGTTAAAGCTGAGATTATTTCGCCCCGGCGAGACAAGTACCGAGGCTTACCTGCTCAATCGAACGGATTTTATTTTAAAAGAGCGGGCGTACCTGGGATTTCGCTTTTTGGCCAGCCACACTCCGATGCGCTCCGGCGAGGTGGTTACGCTGGAAGGACTGGCCGAAGAGGCGACGGGCATAAAAAAATGGGGGGTGGTACGGGCCGATGTGGACAATCTCGGGCGCGTCTTTAGAGACGGACTTAGGGGAGGCGACCAGAGCATATCCCGCGTGAGCATGCTTAGCCATTTGATCTCCTTATACTTTTCGGCGCATGTGGAGAGCCTGGCAAGGCGGCCTCCTTACGGTTCGAGGATTTCCATAATTTATTCGGGGGGAGACGACCTTTTCGCTCTCGGGAGCTGGTCTGTGCTTAAGCCGTTCGCCGAGGAGGTAAACGGTGGTTTCAACGCTTTCACGGCGGGGAGGCTGACCCTTTCGGCCGGCGTATGCCTGGCTCCGGGCCCTGGCTACCCGGTCGGCCAGGCGGGTAAACTTGCCGGTGAAGCAGAGCATCTTGCCAAGGTGTGCGGAAGGAACAGGTTCGCCATATTTGACGAAGCGATAGGCTGGGAGGAGCTTCGGGAACTGCAAAAAATTCAGGATGCCCTCGTGGGACTGATAGGCGAGAAGGCGCCGCGGTCGCTTTTTTCATTGCTTTACCAGGCTTTTGACGCCCAGGAGGAAGCTAAAAAGGGAGAGACTCGGCTTTTTCCTGTGTGGCGACTTCTCTATGCCTTGCGGCGGTTTGTGGAGCGAGAAAAAAAGCTTAGCGGGGGCATTATGGCCCTTGAGCAATTAATTGTTAAAAACCTTTGGCTGCCGGAGCATGCCGTCATTGCAACGCGGCTTGCCGACTATCTAACGCGGCAGGGATAGAGAGGAGAAACCAATGGCGTATGGAGGCCGAAATCCGGGGCAGGAGGCAGGCGGTTTCGATGTTCAGGAGGCGGATCTGAAGAGCATCGTTATCGGCGGCGACGCCGTAAAGCTAAACGATGTCGCCAGTAAACTCGGCAAATATTGTGTGACCGGGGGGGAGAAGGAAAAGGTATCAGCTTCGCAAATAAGAGGCATTCTCGATCATTTGCAGCGGATGTACAAGTTTGACCCTAATGAACTCCAACTGCTTCGCCCCAAGCTTGCCTATGCGGCCGGAAGACACGGCGGGAAGGTAAACGATCTGCAAAAGGTCGCGGATAAAGCTATCACCATGGTCGAAGCCGACAAGAAGCGATTTGAAAACTTTCGCAACTTTTTTGAAGCCATAGTCGCATATCACCGCTTTCACGGCGGCAAATAGGAGACCCGCATGGGCAGACTGCTGGGGAAAGTTATCGTTACCGGAAACGTCAAGGCGCTAACAGGGATGAGGATCGGCGGAAGCAGCGGGGGGTTAAAAATTGGCGGGGTGGACCTCAACGTGATTACAGACCCCTTCGGAACGCCCTACATCCCCGGGTCGTCGCTAAAAGGGAAAACGAGATCGATCATGGAGCGCTACCACTCACGTACATTACATGGCGGCGTCCACCTGTGTCGAACCGACAGCGAATACAACGAGTGCCCGGTCTGCAGGGTCTGGGGCACGATGGCGGGCGCGCAGGCGATGACCGCATCCACCATCACCCGCCTGCTTGTCTCGGACGTCTTTCTCGACAAGGAGTCCATAAACCAGGAGATGAGGGATAACCTGGAGTTGCGCTGGACGGAGGTGAAGTTTGAAACGGCCATCAACCGTGTGACGGGCACGGCACTAAAGGGGAGCCTGCGCCAGATCGAAAGGGTGCCGGCGGGGGCCGTTTTTAAAGATATGCATATGATTTTCAATGTTTTCGAGGATAAGGACAAAGACCTGCTAAAAGAGCTCTTCATTGCCCTCGAACTGCTGGAACACGATTATCTCGGCGGGATGGGGTCCCGCGGTTACGGGCGAGTGGGATTCGAGGACATGAGGGTGTTCTGGAACTCGCGCCGCGCCTACGAGACAGGAGACATCGCCCTTGAGCCAAGCCGCGCCGTCAACGGAGAAGCGGCGACCCCCCCGAGGCTGGTGCAGGATTTCGAAACGATCAAAAAAGGGCTGAGCTAAATGGAACTCGATCTGAAGGTGGTTGAGATTCGACTGCGGAGCGGGATGCACCTGGGGGAGCGCGAGGGCTGGCTCGAGGGAACGGGCGTCTTTCCCCTTTCGGACACGCTCTTTTCGGCCTTTTGCAACGGGTACCGGTTGCTCTATGGGGAGGAAGAACTCGATGCGCTGCTGCAGGCGTTTCTTGACGGGCCCCCCCCTTTCCGGCTTTCATCGGGATTCCCTAAATGGAAGGGTCTTTATTTTTTCCCGGCGCCCCTCAATCAGATCGCAGCGGAAAAGGATGTGAAAAATATCCGGTGGATCGAAAAGGCGGGCTGGGAAAGGTTGCTGAGGGGAGAGGCGATCGAAGAGGTCCTCAAGGCATCTTCGGTCCAGTATATCCCTAAACCGGGGCCGAATTGCCAGGCGAAAGAGACAGAGGAGCCACCCGAGCCCTGGAAAATCCTGGAGACGCCCCGGGTGGGTCTTGACCGGACAAACAATCACCCCGGAGAGAGGTATTTTCAATTCGGGCAGGTCCATTTTTACCCGGACGCGTCTTATTTCTTCCTGGCCGATGTCGCTAGCGAGGACGTATGGGAAAGACTAAAGGCCGTGTGGCGGCTTTTGGCCGATGAAGGCATAGGGGGAGATCGCAGCGTGGGGAAGGGGCTCTACCACAGCCCTTCTTTCGCTGCCCTGCGCCTCAGTTTGCCCGACCGCGCCGAAAACCAGGCCCTTCTTTCTCTTTTTTACCCCAGTCCTTCCGAGACCGGAATCATTGGAGAGGGCTATTACGAGTTCATCGAAAGGAAGGGCTACCTGTACTCTCCGGCGTCGCAGGGTCTTCGAAGAAACGCGGTGAGGCTGTTTAAAACCGGCTCGGTGTTCCCTTCGTCCCGCCCCCTCCGCGGGCGGCTTATGGATGTAACTCCGGAAATATTTACCCGGCATCGGGTTTACAGGTACGGGATAGCGCTAAGCGTCCCATGCCGGTTAAGGGGAGAAAGCCATGCGGGAAGTCATGCAGAAAGCCATGTGGGTTGATTTAGAGGTCCTCACCCCGATACACATTGGTAATGGAACCGATATAAGTCCCATCGAGTACTGGATCGATGAAGGCTTTTCCAGGGTAAACATGGGGAGGCTTTTCGAAGACCCCGACTTCGGGCCGCACCAGGACGCCTTCATCGGCGGGGCCGCCTCCCAGAGGTATCTCGGCGCCCATCTGCCCACAAAATTATTGAGCCGGCACATCAAATATCGGGCGCCCATGTCTCCCGAGGCCCGTAAATACCTCCTGCGACACCCGATACAGGTAAAAGAGCAGATCAAATCTGCCGGACGGGTCTTTATTCCGGGCAGCTCCATCAAGGGGAGCCTGCTTTCGGCGCTCATCAGCAGCACGCTGGAGGAAAAGTACAGGGCGGAGGAGTCAAGATACTCCCTGGAACGGTTAATCGGAGATCCTCGCAGCTTCTCCAACCTGCTCGATGTCACGATTGGCAGCCTGGGCAGCCAGGGCAGCCAGGGTAATGGAGACAAAAACCGATTTCACAGGTGGCTAGACGTTTCGGATTCGAGTCTTCTCAGCCCGGAACAGGCGTTGCGCATTTATTACTCGGAGGTCGTGGGGGCTCGGAGAGGCGGTCTTCCAATTCTTTTCGAGGGGCTGAGTCCAGGGAGGACGTTTACTTTCTGTTTGAATACGCCGTCCGAATCCCGTTTCAACCTTTCGGAGATGCTCAAGATATCGGATGGTTTCTATAAAGAGGTGTGGACGAAAAGCGGGATAAAAGAGGCCCCCCCGGAAAATGGTTATCTCCTGCGGATCGGGCAGGGATCATCGGCATGGGCCACTTCCCTGCTGATATTTGCCGAGTCGACCGGTGCGAGGTACGAAGCAGTCCAGCGCCCCAAGACACGCAAGCTCGTCGACGCCACCATTGCGATGGGCTGGGCGGTGCTTACCCGGTCGGAGCGCTCAAGCCTTGCGCAAATACCTCCTGGAGTCGAAACAGGCAGCGACCGGGAAGGTCAAAGCATGGGTGCAACGGCGGCGCGCCGAGGTTATCCCGCTGCGGAGTCCCTGCCCGAACCCGTCAAAGCCTTCGAACCCCTCGAACCCCTCTTAGACACGATTTCCACGCCTGAAACGCAGATGTGGCGAAGCGTAAATCTAACCTGGGAGCCCGGCAGCCGGACTGTTGTGGCGAAAACGGCTGAAGGAAAGGCGTTTACGAACGATAAAGCCATCATACCGGAACCGATTTATGACCGGTTATGCGTGAAAAGAAAAGTTGTCAAGGCCGATATAGAGGTCGAGCCGGTCGGCTCCAGGAACTTCAGGATTGTCAGTATCGGATTGGAGTCAGTCTAGGATGAGTGTCAGCATAGCACCCAAGGGGAGGGATGGGACTTCCCCTCGTGCGGGAATGGATGAGCGGCGGGTGATTCAGCGCAGATCGTAATGGAGCTTCAAAGCGCTGTCCACCTTCTCCATGATATCGGGCGGAAGCCGCCCGATTTTCTTCAGAAGGCGGACTTTATCCACCGCCCTCGTCTGGTTGGGCATCACTTTCGAGTTTAGTTCAAGTCCTCCGGATTGAGCGGGGACCTCGACCTCAAATGAATAAATCCGGGACACGCTGGATGTTACGGGAGCAATGGAAACGATGGGAGAGTGAGTGTTGTTGATATCATTTGAAACCACAACCGCAGGGCGAACCTTGGTTGCCTCGGCCCCGACGGCGGGGTCGAAATTCACCAGGAAGACGTCCCCTCGCCTAATCGAGGCCATCGCCCACAGCCCCTTCAAGTTCCCCGTTGATCCTGAAAATTTCGCGCGCGGCCGCTTCGTATTCGGCCGCAAGCGTGTGGTCCCGCTGCTCCTTAAGAGAACGCTCGACGGCCTCAGCGATAAACCGGCTTCTTTTCCCGGGGGAGACTTGCCGTGAAATCTCTTCGAGGAGGTAATCGGGAAGACTGATGTTGATACGAACGGTTTTCATTGTCACCTCTTAGTGTGTCTTAATGTGGATAATAACAACACACAACCCGGGATGTCAACGCCGGATGAACGACGTGGCATGTGAATGGACCAAGGTATGGCGGACACTCTTTTTCTGATATTCAACCACCAGCTCACCAGGGAACAGGAAGCCGATGCGTCGGCCGCGCTGGGGGTAAAGCGGATTATCGAGCTGCCCGCCGATTTGCAGGAGCTTTGGGGGAATATTCCGCCCGATCTGCCGGCGCTCAACGACTATCTCTGGCCTTTGCGGGAGTGGCTGCTTTCGCGGGCTGCTCCGGGCGATTACGTCCTGATCCAGGGAGATTTCGGGGCGTGCTGCATCCTGGTTTCTTTCTCCATCGCCAAGGGTTACCTCCCGATTTATTCCACCACACGGCGTGTGGCGAGCGAAGAGATGCAAAGTGACGGGCGCATCAGGCTTGTCCACCATTTCGAACACCGGATATTTAGAAGATACGGATTGTAAAGGAGAAGAGCCATGGCCAGGTGCCTTGTTTGCCTTGTGAGCGACCAAACGATTCCGAATATACTCGTCGCCGCCGACCTCAAACCTGATTATCTGCTGCTTATCAGCACTCCCGGCATGGAGAAGAAGGCGAAGTCGGGCGCCATTCTGGAGACTCTCGCTTTGCACGGCGCAGATTATTCGGCTCGCCACGAGGTAATAGAGGTGGCGGAGAACTCCATTTCGGATTTCAGAAAGAAAATAGGCGACTGGATTGAGCACACCGACCTGGAGTGGGAATATGTCGTCAATCTCACTTGCGGTACGAAGCTCATGTCGATTGCCGCCTATGATTTTTTCAAGAGCAATTTCGGAAGCGAAATGGTCTACGTACCCATACCGAAAAACGAGTTCGTCACGCCCTTTCCGCTACGCAGGCAGACAGCCTCGATCAGTCTCGCAGAGCGTTTGTCGGTAGAAGAATATCTTGCCGCTTACGGTTTCAAGGTTATCAGTAAACACAACCTCGACAAGCATCATCGGCAGGCTAAAGCACGGGAAGAAACCACCAGTTTTATTTTCGATCATTACCAGGACCTGTTCCCCCTTCTGCGCCGGTTCAGGGAACTAATCCACCCGATAGAAAAAAAGCTTACCTCGACGAAAGGCTATCTTTTGAGAGCCGCGCATGCCACCGACAACGGACATCAAACGAAATTGCTTGAGCAGCTTGGTTTTGAATATTCGGGGACCGAGGTCAGTAAAACGATTTTTAAAGCCGACTGGGAGTATTTGCGAGGCGGGTGGCTCGAAGAATACCTTTTTTTACGCATAAAGGAAGCGGCGCCTTCGGGAATGCATGCCGACATACTGTTAAACGTTCACTGCAGGGACCCGCAGGGTAATGAGAATGAGTTCGATGTGGTATTCACCTTCGAGAATACTTTACACATTGTCGAGTGCAAATCGCTTGAAGCGGCGGAGGGCGACGAGCAGCGCATCGGGGGAACGATAAACGATTTTCTCTACAAGCTCGGAGCGCTACGGCGACATTTCGGGCTTACCCCGAAGGCATTTCTTGCGACTACTTCCAGTGACGTGCTGTACGGAGACGGCGCCCTGAAAACGAAATTGGTAGAACGCGGCAGACAGTTTTCGACCGAGATCATCCCGTTAAAAATAGAAAGAGACCCTACGGGTTACTTCAAGAAAATGGTATTCGAGAGGGCCACGAAGCCTCAGGAATATTGAGGAACGGCCGGCACGGATTCCTGCTCAAAGGCTTTACCGAAATAATGAATGGGCTACCGACATGTCGAATGCGATACCGACATGACGAACATGATGCGGTTCCATGGCATTTGTCAATGGGATAAGGAAGATGAACGACCACGACAGCTTTGTACCCACCAGTCGAAAAACGGAGAGCGCATCCCTGGAGCTTGCCCGTTCCCACCTCGATTCGGGCGAGGAGGAAAAGGCGCGCGAACTCGCCATGAGGGCGTGCAGTAAACGGCCAGGCGATCCTGAAAACCTGTGTGGGTGGGCCGGGATTTTCGAGGAGCTCGGCATGGCCGCACGGGCGCTCGAATGGTACAAGGCCGCCGTTCGCTCCGTGCCAGAGGACTGCGGGGCAATGTTAAAGCTGGCCGTGCTCCTGGGTGAAACCGGCCACGACGAGGAGTCGATCCATTATTTGAAAAAGATCCTCGGGAAGAGCCCTGACCACGTCGAAGCCCGCCGGTTGCTGGGAGAGCACTATCGCTCGCTCGGATTCGCCGGACAGGCGGAGGCGACAGGACCGGCCTCTATTGCGGCGGCGCCCCACGGACCCGGAGAGCGGGAGATCGCAGCCAGGCGCTTTCCCGTAGCCGTCTCAAGCCGCGATACCGAGACTTTCCTTCGTCTGTTTTCCGGAAAGGAACTTGGCTATGCGGTTCAGCGGGCGCAGGTCCCCGATGGCTCGATTATTTTCGATTTCCATGGAGAGTCGCTATCTTCCGACCTTGTTCTTTCCCACCTGCGAGGAGATATAACCCTGGCCGCCTACCCGCTTCGAACCGACAACACGGCCCGATACGGCGCCGTGTCGATCAGGGCGAGGGGCAGCGTCGCCAGGGCAAACCGAAAGAACCCGAGTGTCGCGGCGCTACTGGCCGAAAGAGCCAGGGCGCACCTGCTTCTTATGGTAAATTACGCAGCCCGGGCGGGCATACCTGCCTACCCCGAGGACTGCGGCGGGGTGTGCCTGCGGCTGTGGTTTTTTTTCGATGGATTTTACCATTTTCTAAAGATCAGAAAATTCGTAATGGAACTGCTGGAGCATGGACCTGTCCCCGACGGCCGGCTGGCCGTGGAGCCGGTGCTTGCGACTAAGCCAACCGGCCTTGGGTGGGAGGAGAACGCGGTGCTGCTGCCGCTTGGCATCCACCGCGCAACCCTTCGGCGCTGTTTTTTCCTCGACCCGGAGGGCGGACACGAAGCGGAGCAGATCAAGTACCTGCGAAGGATCAGGGCTCTTGGGCCCCCAGAGAACCCGGGTGGCGCGCGCGGCCCGGGGACGGCCTGCCGCAGGCTTTCAGGAGAGAAAGAAAGGATGGCGGAGGAGGCGGGTTTCGGCCATGGAGATCGCGTGTGGGCAAAATCGAGGTGCGAACCGACAATCGGTTCGCCGCAGGCGATGAAGATTTTCAAGGGCTGTGGCGTTATCGCCGAACTAGTCGAAAGGGCGCTCCGTGGGCGAAATCTTCGCCACGAGGAAAAGCTCGCCCTGTTCCACTCTTTGGGCATGGTTGAAGACGGCCCCGGGGTCATCCACGATACCCTCGCCAACTGCCCCGACTACGACTGCGAAAAGGTCGCCAGGCAGACGGCGCGTCTCAGGCCGAACCCGATCAGTTGCCTCAAGCTCCGGAAGCTCCTGCCCGAGATAGCGTCCTCGGTTGAGTGCGGGTGCGTTTTCGACATGAGGGGTGGGAAATACCCCTCCCCCGTCATGCATGTGAGCCCCCATCTCGTGCCAACCTCGCTGGAGATGACATTTTCGTCGGTCCTGCCGTTAAAGAGGGTCGCCGAGCGATATTTGAGCCTCAAGCGGCATCAGGAAGAGACCGCCACCGCGTTGGCAAGGCTCGAAGGGCTCCTTGAGCGGGGATTTCGCGTTAAGGGGCTTGCGAGCCTCAAGGTCGGCAGGGTCAGGCTCGCAAGAGTCGAAGCCGGGGAAAAATCAAGCTGGGAGGTCTCGCCTTCGTAGCGTGGCCGCCGAAAAGTGGAGCAACACTCATGTCCTTTGCTTATGTGATGGAACAAAACTCAACCGTTGGGCTGGAGAGCGAACGGCTGGTAGTGAAGAAAGACCGGGCCGTTCTGCACAGCCTTCTTTTGTTCAAGCTGGAGCAACTCGTGCTGTTCGGGAACGTGCTTTTGACCCCGGCTGCCGTTTCGGCCCTTCTGCGCAGGGAGATAGACACGGTTTTCCTGAGCCGGAGCGGAGCTTACCGAGGGAGGCTCCAGCCCCCGCTCGGCAAGAACATCAGCCTGCGGCGCGAACAGTTCCGGAAGTTGCAGGAGGGTGATTTTTGCCTGAGCGCGGCAAATTCCATCGTCTGCGGCAAAATCGCCAACTCCAGGACCATCCTGCTAAGGCTAAACCGCAACCGGGACGGTCTCGGCCTGGAAGACAATATCCTCAGCCTCAGGCACATGGGGCAAAAAGCCGCCGCAGCGGCGGGACTGGAGACGCTCAGGGGCTTTGAGGGACGCAGCGCGGTGGTTTATTTCGAAGGTTTTTCCAAGGGGTTTCTGGCCGAGGGCGTCACCTTTCGAAGGCGGGTGCGGCGCCCGCCCACCGACCCGGTAAACGCACTATTGAGCCTCGGGTACACGCTCCTGTTCAACAGCGTTATGGCGGCCGTCTGCATGGCGGGTTTCGATCCCTACCTCGGCTGCCTGCACACCGTCGAGTATGGGCGCCCTTCCCTTGCTCTCGACCTCATGGAGGAGTGGCGGGCGCTTGTCGTCGACAGCCTTGTTCTTAGCCTTTTCAATTTAAGGACCCTCACACTCGACGATTTCGAACTAAGACCGCTCGGCGGGGAGGATAGCGCGGATGATGTCGGGGATGATGTCGGGGATCATTCGATCGCCGCCCCTCCCGGCAGTGATCCCCACAAAGGAAAAGAGACCCGGCGCCCCCCGACTCAGGTAAAGCTTACGGCCGACGGGTACCGGAAATTCATAACGAATTTCGAGCGGAAAATGGGCGAAAAGATCCAGTATGGCCCGACGGGTCAACAGCTAAGTTATCGGGATTGCATCCGGGAGCAGGTTAGACATTTCGCGAGGTACGTTCGCGGCGAGGATGACTCCTATCGGCCGATCCATGCGAGGTAGGGGAATGGGCGCGACGTCAGCGTCAACTATTTTTCCCGCGGAAGGCGAGACTCAAAAGAGGAGCGGCCCGATCATGTACATGATGGTTTCCTACGATATAGTCAGGGACGCAACGAGGGGCAGGGTAATGCGATTTCTCAAAGACTTCGGACAGCGGGTGCAGCTTAGCGTGTTCGAGTGCGACCTGGATGAGGAGAAATACCGGGAAATGAAGCGCGGGGTGGAGGAACTGATCGACAAAAGGAAAGACAGCGTTCGCTATTACAGGCTTTGCCGCCAATGCGTCGCCAGGGTCGTAGTATCGGGCTGGGGCGAAGGGCCTTCGGACAGCGAATTCGAGATTGTCTAGACGGGGTGGTGAAATGACGGAGAGGGTGCACCACATTGTCGTCACCTACGACATCCATGACCGGCGCAGACTGGCCAGGGTGGCGAAAATATCGAAAGACTTCGGCGGACGCGTTCTGATGAGCGTTTTCGAATGCTCGCTTACGCGATCCGAATTGGACAGGTTCAAAGACCGGATCGACGCCGAGATTGATCACATGGAAGACAGCGTGAGGTTTTATTTTGTGTGTGAAAAATGCCGGCGGCTGGTCGAGTCCTCGGGGGCTGGGTCTGCATTTTTTGTCGAGGAAGAGATTATCGTGGGTTAAGCGAGAACCGATAAGACACAAATTGCCGACATAACAACTTTTTGAAATTGCAGGGATGATGCGGATTCAGGGAAGAGGGGTTCGCGCTTTGTGAAAGCTTCGTTTTTCCAAGTAGTTGCCACGGAATTGGAGGTATTGCAAGTGAGGTTTAGAATCTGCGAGAACGAGGTTCGCGCAAAAGCGCATGCAACTGGCCGGAGTTGGTCACATTTCGGGGCCGGCTGACGGAATTGATGACCTGATGAAGAAGGGATTGCGACTCTGAAGTCATTACCTATTACAACGAGTTCGTAGCGACGGAATTGATGACCTGATGAAGAAGGGATTGCGACGAGAACGCCCTTGGCAGTTCTTGTTATCAGTATTGGACGGAATTGATGACCTGATGAAGAAGGGATTGCGACGTGTATAATGCCATTTGCTTTGTTTTTTGGATTGAGAGACGGAATTGATGACCTGATGAAGAAGGGATTGCGACTCCACTTGTTTTGTCGTCTTCGTTGATTGTGCAGATTAGACGGAATTGATGACCTGATGAAGAAGGGATTGCGACAAAATTATTTCTGATTGTAAAGCTAAAACTCTCTGTAGACGGAATTGATGACCTGATGAAGAAGGGATTGCGACTGCAGAACCTCATAAGTCCCGTACTGGGCCAGTTTCTGACGGAATTGATGACCTGATGAAGAAG